>JABHAL010000004.1 GCA_018674305.1 Candidatus Falkowbacteria bacterium
GTGTGATGTGTTATGTGTTATGTGTTATGTGTTATGTGTTATGTGTTATGTGTTATGTGTTATGTGTTATGTGTTATGTGTTATGTGTTATGTGTTATGTGTTATGTGTTACGTGCTACGTGTCTCTATTATACCACGCTTGACAAACTTAATAGCTTCATGTATAATGTGTTGTAGCTTGATTCTCTTTAATCACGGAGGAAAAATGGGTCGAAAAAAGACAGCAGTGCAGCCGCTCTACCCTGATTGGCTTGTAGAGATGGTTGGAACGATCAGCCATTACTTTGACAATCCAAACAAGGCCATGCAAATCCTTTTTTTCTGCCTTAAGTATGAACGATACGAAGGCAACCAGGAATGGATCATTGTTGATCGAGATGGCGACAAGTATGATCTACGCGAATACGCGCAAATGCATCAAGCTTGCTATGAGCGACGCCAAAGGCACAACACGCCTCACAAAATCAACATCCTAGAACTGGAACTGCTTGTGCCCCGTTCACCTGCGCCGAGTTTGCAAGCTTCCGGCGGTCGAAAACCAAATCTGGATCAACTGGAAGGCAACGTCGAAGAGTATTTCTAGAAAACCAAAACGCTCCCCGCCATGCGGGAGAGCGTTTTTTATTTACTCCAATTTTTATAATTATCTTTTTCTCCTAATTATATTCGGAATCAAAAATTTTCTTTTGTTATCACTCAAATTTTCAAAACTATCAACAACTTCCATTAGTTTAGCGCTGGCAGATTCTGCAAAAGCTACCACTTCAACACGACAACCGTTTGTGTTCTGAACATATTCAACCAAAGGAATATAATCACCATCACCAGAAACTAAAATTATTACATCAAGACTTTGGGACAGCTTAACTGCATCCATAGCAATACCCACATCCCAATCACCTTTTTTAGCGCCACCAGGAAAAATTTGCAAATCTTTTGTTTTAACTTCATAGCCAACTTTTTCCAATGCTTCAAAAAAATTCTTTTCTAAACCTTCCATTGTTTTAATACCATAAGCTATGGCGCGAATCAGTTTTCGATCACCAACTGACTCTTTTAAAATGGCGCCAAAATTAACTTTCTTTTTGTACAAAACCTTACCACTATAATACAGGTTTTGAATGTCGACCAAAACGCCGACTCGTTGTTCTTTGAAAATAGACATAAGTTATATTGTTATATTGTTATATTGCTATATTGTTATATTGCTTGCCGTGAACTTAACAAAGTTATAGTTCATGGCTATATTGCTATATTGTTTAAACAATTTAACAATCTGACAATTTACTATTCTATAGTATCATAATTAATCTGAAACTAAAACCATAACTGTTCGCTGAACAATAATCTGTAACTATAAAAAAATCCCCCGACAAACGTCGGGGGATTTTCTGCTTTTCTATTAAAACACTAATGTTCCAAAATATAAAGGAAAGTCATCATGCACCAAAACATCCTCATTGGTCTCTACGTCCTTACCAACCACCATATAACTTGCTGGCATTGATAATTGTATAGTATCGTTAGTACTGGCAATGGTAGAATCCGCATAAACATCAAAACTGTATGTTTGTCCTGCCGCTAAGTAATAATTGATGTTAGTTGTAAAAATTGACTTCAGGCTATTACTATAATATGTTGGCCACATCACACCACTATTATTTGATAGTTCTATTCGCCAATCAACGAACTTAGATGGGACTGCAGAATTTACGTTAAAACCTAACTCCGAAAGCTCAACGTCCTTAGTTACCATAATATCAATAGTTGCTACTTTAAGACCTGTTGATGGTGTGGCTGTTCCTGTAGGTGAATTTGAACTAACGCTAACATAGATCCCTGCCTGTTCAACAACCTGTTCCACACACGCACCATTTACACAGGTTTTATTATTTGGACAAACCGTTCCTTCTGTTGAAATAGGTGGGGCTCCCGGGATTTGATTATCTACTGCTATATATCCATCATTACAATAATATTCAATAACGTTCCCTGAACTAGTACAATAATCCTTCTTTGTTTCCCAACTACTATCATTCCAATTTACACCTGTTGTTTCACCAGCTGACTCTAAATTAATTCCTCCGTCAGTGTCCTGACATTCTACTGCTGCACAACTTCCATCTTCATGACAAAATAACTGTGGTTCTCCACAAGCTACCCAAACTGCTCCTGGCTCAACTGGGTTACTACAATAACCATTACTATCACAAATTTCTTGTGTACATGGATTCATATCATTACAATCATACTCATTTGTACACTTCACTATAGGACCATTCTGTCCCACACAAGAACCCTGACTACAAGCTGTTCCAGATGGACATTCAAAATAATGGCCATTAACCCTGCCGTCAGGTAAACATTGTGATTCAACTACCCAGGCGCCAGTTTCAGTTTGTGCGCCGTTAACTTCTTCAGCGCAATAATCATCACTATAAACTAGCTGGCTAAAAGTATAATCCCAACCAAGAATAGTGGTAGATTGATAAATATCATTACCATCTGGATCATCACACATATCAGATAAAGCATCAGCTCCAGTAAATTCAGGGAAATCAATAGAGAAATCTCCAATAATATTTGCAGTTTCTAAAGAATTCAAGCTGTAAGCAACTACTGACTCCTCATCAATCATACTTAACTGCAACTTCTGATTAACTCCTATCATCCCCTCTTTAATGAACACCACATACACACCTTTTTCAACTCCAGCTGGAAAAATATAATTATTACTAGATAAATCAAAGCTAATTTGATCTGAACCACTGATTTGGCCTTGAACTAAGAAATCTCCGCTATCTTGATACAGTCTCCAATAAGCAGGTTTCATTATCAGTGGCCAACCTTGTTTAATTTCAAAATTAAGTTGGTTAACCTTAATATCTTCATTTGCATTAAATTTTAATCTTGCAACAATATTCTTCTCCATATTCAAAGTACCATTTGGCAAAGATGTATCTTGCTGTACACTTAATTCAGTACTTGCCAATACACACGCACCTTCTACACAAGAACCTGGACAATCATAACTATTCCAGCTTACTTTACCGGTCTTTTCATTACAAAAATATTCTAATATTCTTCCCTCGTCCCAACATTTGTCATCCGCTTCATAAAACTCATCAGTTGTTGGGTGTAATCCTTTGATATGCCCCTTCATTCCTAAATTAGCAAATTTATAAGAATTAATAGGCAAACCAACATCATTTTTGTCAGTTACGTCACTATCAAGACAAGCGCCTTCTGTCTCACCTGGAATACCGACTCCGATTATTCTTTTCTTCAAAACTTTCCTGGCTCTACCCATTTTGTACCATGCTTTAAGTAAGGTTTTGTACCGCTTGGCATCCTTTGGTTTAAATACAACCGTAACTCGACAAGTTTCTTGTGGTCTCAGCTGAGACTTACAAGTTGTCTTATTTCTATCAAAGGTAAAACCGTTTGCCAATTTAGAAAAACTGAACTTGATAGTTCTACGTTTTTCAACATTTTTCACTACAAAAGTTTTACTAACTGAATCACCCACCATTACTGAACCGAGATTCTCGGTCCCCATGTCAATAAATTGCAATCCAGTGTTAACTGCGTTATTCGCCATCATGGCGGCAGCAGCTACTGCAATAATTCCAGCAACTACAACCTTGGTGGTTGATTTAGTGCTAGTTTTACTTTGTGTTTGTGTCATTGTTTTCATAATTTTAAATTAATTTTGAGGGACACATTGCTTTAATGTATTATCCCATAATATATTATTATTATTTTCTGTTTTACCGCAAAAACAACCAGCACCAAAAGCAATTTCTCCGAGACCGCTATATGAAATCAAATCTGGATTACACTCACAACCGTTACTGGGATTATTATCAAAATCCATCCAACCATCACCACATTCCCACTGACACTGAAACTCATCCGCATATATTATACCATTATTGGTATTATAACTGTAGTCTGGCTCTATATATGCTTTGATGTTTGGCTTGGTTAAACTAACTAACACTCTACAACCACTGACAATTGTATTTCCATTTAATTGAACTTTATTCAGTCCAGAAATAGCATCTAAAACACTCACATCAGTTACTTGGTTATTTCTAAAATCAAGTTCTTTCAAATTAGACAAATTATCTAAACCTGACAAATTATTAATATTATTATTTTCAGCCCAAAGCTTTTCTAGCTTAGTTATATTTTGAATCGGGCTTAAGGACTGAATTACATTATCTCCAATATCTAAATATTTAACATTAGTACTATTTTCTAAACCGACTAAACTACTAATAAAATTATTATTTAATCCCAACCTACCTTCTATTTTTGTTAAATTGGCTAAAGCAGAAATATTCTGGATATTATTATATCCCAGTCGGAGTGTTTTAAGTTCAGATAAATTGGTTAAAGCTGAAATGTCACTAATATTATTGTTTTCAGCATACAAAGCTACAATATTAGTCAAGTTCGCCAAAGCAGAGAGATTACTAATACTGTTTTGACCAATGGTCAAAACCCACATATCTGGGAAATTTGCTAAAACTGAAATATCAGAAAGACCGCTATTACTGGAAATATCTAACGTTTTTAATTTAATTAAATTTTCCAGTGAAGATATATCAACTACACTATTATTCGCTAAATAAAGTGATTTCAAATTAATCAAGTTTTCCAATGGTTTAACATTAGTAATACCATTAAATCTCAAGTCAAGCGTTTCTAAATTGACTAAATTTGTCAGTGGCGCCAAATCAAGATTAGTGATGTTGGAATTATAGCCGACCATACATAATTTTTTCAATTTAGACAAATACTCAAGACCACTTAAATTTGCCACCGGTTTATCCACCTTCGTGATAAAAGGTTGAGCAAAACAACCAGCTTGAATTAACTCTTCTATGTCCTGAACATCTGAAACTATGATATCTTCATCAAGTTTATCAATTTTTTGTCTTATAATTGTTTCTAAATTTTCATCTGGGAAAGTTATAACAGAATTTGGGTCTATAATTGGATCCGCCGCTGGAACCACTTCCGGCTCAACCGAAACCAATACACATCGCCCCTCTAAACAACTACCTGGACAATCATAACTGTTCCAACTAACTTTACCGGTATTTTCATTACAAAAATATTCCAATATGCGTCCTTCATTCCAACACTTATCATCAGCTTCATAAAACTCGTCCGTTGTCGGATGAATACCGCTAATATGTCCTCTTTTAGTCAGATTAGCAAATTTATATGTCTTGTATGGTAATCCCACATCATTTTTATCTTTTTCATCACTATCTATACAAGCCCGATCACTTTCTGCCGACATGCCAAAACCTACCAATCTTTTTCTTAGCGATTTTTTTGTTCTTCCTTTTCTGCTTATTACATTAAGTTCAGCTTTATACCTTTTAACTTCCTGTGGCTTGAAAACAACTGTAACCCTACAAGTTTCTCGTGGTTTCAAAACATGCTTACAAGTTGTCTTGTTAGTATTAATTGTGAAACCCTTAGCTAAACTTTTGATAGCAAAGTTAATAGGCTGTCGCTTTTCCATGTTTTTTACCACAAAAGTTTTGCTAGCTAAATCACCAACCATAACAGTCCCAAATTTATATGTCCCACGATCAAGAAATTGCAAGCCTGTATTATTAGCTGCATTAACCCCAATCATTGCTGCTGCCACGGCTGCAATAATTCCTGCCACTACTACTTTAGTAACTGCCTTAGTATTGGTTTTTATCTCTGTTCGTGTCTTTGTTTGCATAAAACTATCCTTAATAAACAATAAATGTTAAACCATAAACTAATTTATTAAGTTTTAAATTATATATTTATTTTTACTTTAACAAATTACTAGTTTTTCAATTCCAATTCTTGCTCAAAAATATCTTTATGTTTATCTAATTCACCTACTGCCGCTAAATAAAGTTGTTTTACTTTTTCTTGATCACTTAATCTTTCTTCGACTAAACTACGTAAAATTTCAATTGTCTGTTCATGGGTCTTGGTTCCACGGATACGAAAAGCCTGATATTTATCAGCAATAACTAAGCGCACTCGAAAGGCCTGATATTTATCAGCTAATTCCAGAGAAGCCATCTGAGGATCCACATTTTCTATTCCTACCCTAGCTGGATCATGGCCATCAATCATGTGATGACTAGCTGCCACTTCCACAACCCGATTATCAACACCTTGATCTCTTAAAATATCATATGACCAATAAACATGCGCTGACCACAAAAGTCCCATGCGGATTTTTTTTCCTATTTTTGTTTCAAATCTTTTTTCTTGTTGTTTTTTTCCTGCTGAAACAATTCTTGTTAATATTTCATCCGCTCTCTCTTCAGTCAAATCACCTTCATCAACCTTAATTTGCAAAGCTTGCTGTAAAGTCAATTCTTGTGGTGTGACTTCATGATTATTAACTGTGTAAATTATTTGATTAAAATCTAAATTGAACACATCCACAAACGCTTGTTGCTCTTCCGGTGTGGCTTCAGCTGGCCCAGACTTGCCTACATCATGAACCAAGCAAGCAAACCGCAGTTCATTCATTTCACTTTCGTCCATTTCAATATCCTCAACCAAATTATCAATAATCTCGGAAATTTCTACTGCATCCTGAAAATGAGAATTGCGTTTTTGAAGATTTAATCCTTCAATGTTTGACAATTTACTCAAACGATTCAAAATTGTTTGTGATACATTTTCATAACCCAAAGCACCAAACAATTCCTGAATTTGTTCTGGGCTTCTTTTGTCATTATGAAAATCTCTTTTTAATTTTTGTTCATACAGATTATGCATGAACATATCATTTTCAAACGGCATAACAAAAACCAAAATAAGAACTTCTTAAGTGAAGCTAATTTATTCATAGAAATTATACCATATTTTATCTTTTTCTCCTATTACTTTTAATTATATAAAACAAAATCAAATACATCACAACCATCACCCACCAGCTAATATTAACTTCCACTGACGCCCATTTAAATGCTGAAAATATTTCGACTACTTTGATTACATACCCCAAGACCAACCACGAGAACCAACCAATTATTTGACCAAGAAACAAATATACAGATGAAGAGATAAACTGCAAAAAACCAACTAACATAGCGATTGGAATCACTGGCAAAACCAACAGATTAACAACTGGTGCCACAATTGAAAGTCGGCCGAACTGAAATAGGATTAACGGTAGAGTAAAAATTATTGCGGATAACGTTGAAGTTAAATTTTCCTGCAAACCAAATTTCCTTGGCACCCATTTAAATCCTTTAATCAACTTTGGAGATAAATAAACTAAACCTATTGTTGCCAAAAATGAGAGCTGAAAACCAGCATCCCAAATCAAAATTTTTGGATTAAACAATGCCATCACTACGGCTGACAAAATTAAAACATTACTTACCTTACTTTTTCTGCCTAAATGTTTAGCCAACAAAACTATACTACCCATTATAGCGGCCCGAATCACCGACGCGCTGGCACCAGTTAAAATCACAAAGAAAAATAACGCAATTAATATCCCCCATATTGATTTTTTGCGATTAATTGAAAGTGAAGTGAAAAAATTCAAAAGTAAAATCACGATAATCGTAATATTATAACCAGAAATAGCGATAATATGCGTTATCCCGGTAACATTGAACTTATTTAACAGATCCTGCGGGATCCCCTGTCGTGCCCCCACCAATATCCCACCAACTAAAGCTGCTTGCGGTTCCGCCACTGTACGATTAATTTTTGTTTGCATCAGCCACTTTAACTTGAGTATGCCGGCAATAAGGATATTGCCGCTTCCGGTTCGTAATGAACGGATTTGTGGCTGATAACACACTGAATAAATTCCGTAACGTGCCAAATATCTATCATATTTAAAATTCTCAATTTGCTCGGGAGTTTGCAATTTACATTTAACTTCCAATAAATCACCATATTCAAACTCTGGATATAATTGAGTCCGAAGCAAAACTTTTCCTCTAAGTTCTGTCGGTTTAACGGTTAGCTTCTGGTGATCCAATCGAACATCCGGCTCTGTGGAAATCACAGCCTGAAAAGTCATCTGTTTATTATTATAAAAAGAAATATGTTTTTCATTAAACTTGGGAGAATAAAATATCGCCCAACTCAATTGAAACAGTAGGATAACAAAACAAATCAGGAAAAACTTTTGCGACTTTTTAAGTTTCATAAATTCATTATAACAAAAAAGCACCCTTATTAAGAGTGCTGTGTTCTACTTAGTCGGACAAGTCTTGATTTTCTGAACCACATATAACCACAATAAATTCAAACTTCCCTTAGCGTATTTGTAGTTGACTTTAAGTTTCCGGAACTGTTTATTTACCGTTGTTGGGATAAAAGGAACTCGGTCACTAACAACCTTGGCCACGAGCACCGGCACATTATATTTCTTCGCCAATGCAGTTACGTGATAAGTTTCCTGATCAACAGCAACAACTCCACGTGAAATACCGAAGCGATGCCGGACCATTCCGTGAAAAGTTTGAAAAACTCCCTTTTCAACTCCCTTTTTCAGATTAATTGTTCTTGGAAAAATCCTTGTTGTATCAATGTCGAGTCGCTGAGTCATCAATGTCCCTGGTTTTCTGTAACGTACTTGAGTTGCGATGACAGTATTGCCAACTTTTAAATTTCTATTGACCGAACCGCAAAGCCCAAAACAGATTATCATATCCGGGACTTCTTTTTCCAGCTCAACACCTAAATTTTCAATGGTTTTGGAACAACCGATCCCAGTCACAATAATTTTCGACACAAACCCATTATCTGCACCGAAAGGAATCTCACCTTCATCAGCAACAACCAGCCAGATATTCATTCCTTCCTCCCTTTTATTTACTTTCTTTTCATTAAATATTATCCTATGAAACGTGTTTTGTCAAGGCTGTCCCAGTTGCCAAACTTGCTTAATTGCATTATGCTTGGCATATAAACATTAAACAAAATATATGCAAGTACCAACCAGGCGCTATGATGCCAAAGCCAAAGCAACTGACCCACTGATAACTCAGCAAAAGTTTGATGAGCTAAATAATAATCTTGAAAAGTTACAAAAAAAATTGCCAAATGCCATGTCTGAAGTTTCCCGGTTAGCAGAGATGGGTGATTTCTCAGAAAACGCAGCTTATCAAATGGCCAAAGGCCGCTTGCGTGGTATCCATAGACGAATTCAGGAAATTGAAACGCAACTAAAACATTCAGCAATTATTGAAGCCAAACAAAACACTGATTCAGTTCACTTGGGACAAAAAGTTACTGTCAAAAGCGACGGTCAAACAAAAACTTTTCAAATTCTGGGACAAACTGAAACCAATCCCAGCGCAGGAATCATTTCCCGCTATTCCCCACTGGGGACTTTGCTTTTAGGTAAAAAAATCGGTGACATTGTTGAAGTACAATCAGAAAATAAACTCATTAAATATCAGATAGTTAGTATTGATTAATGTTTATTCTGTTTTTAAAAAAATGCTTAGTATTTACTGAGTTTTTTTGATTTTCTATTTACAATATAAGACCAAAACAACCTATTGACATACTCCAAAGAACTTGTTAATCTACTCTATTGAGCCTACTATCTAGGCACAAAAGACTAAACGGAGGATATTATGAGTGGTCAAACATTCAGTATTTTGTGGGGAACCAACGATGTAGGACAATTTGCCATACAAAAAACGTTAGCTAAGCTCCAGGAACTTGGGCACAAATTGTTCTTCACTGAAGACCCAACTGAGCTGCTAAACGCACTGGGTTCACCAGACAGAACCTTTGATCTGGTGGTCATTGAACCTGAGCATCTGAAAAAGTCAGACGACTGGCCAGAAGCCGAAGGTAGTAATCAACCACGGGTTCACACCGGCTATGCGCTAGCCGCAGAAATCAGAAAAAATTACGCCCGGCTGCGGATTATGATTCTCACTTCTTTTACCCCACAAGAAGAAACACTAGAACAATGCGGTCTAACTGCTATTGAAAACTGGGGCACAATTGTTCGCAAGCCCTGCCTGAGCGAAGACCTTATTCAGGCTATTGAAACCGGTTAATAATCACAAACGCTCCAATTCAATTTTGGAGCGTTTTTTTATCAGAATAAATTATTTGATTATTATTCAACCAAAACATCCTGTTCCAAAACCTCATCTGTAGATTTTACCAAGTCACTGATTAATTTAATCCACAACTTTTCTTCCACCGTGCTTAAATTTTCTTTACTTGTCATTACTCTATAAATATCGGATTTAGCATTACCCTGAATAATTAAATCCTGATTTTTGAAGTAAATTTTACCCAAGCACTTATTTAGGATTGGTGAATTGTACTGTTTTGTGAATAGACTGGTGCCCCAAAAATTTTCTCGTGGTACATAATCAGACTGTTCAATCAAATTTAAAATAGTTGGAGAAATATCCATGTGACTGGCTTGCGTAACGATTTCCCCCTTGAACCCTTGCGGAAAAACAATGGTCATCGGAAGCTGATTATAAGAATCAAAAACTAGTTGTTCATTACTACCATCAAAACTATAATATCTATGATCACTATAAATAACCACAATTGTATTTTTATCTAACCCTTTATTTTTCAAGCTGATCATCAAATTTTCCAAAGCGTCGTCAGAAGATTTCAGGAAACCAAAGAATAAACGCATTTGCTCTTCATTTATTTCCGAACTGTTAACCAACCAAGGATTAATTTTTCCGACAAAAGGTTTTATTTCTAAATTATTGGCATCTAATTGATAGTCAATTTGTTCCTGGTCATGAGGAGCATGAGAAGTAAAACTCAAAACATATCCGAAGAATGGTTTTGATTCTTTATTTAATTCAGTCAAAGCTCGCTGAAAAACTTGGTCATCATTTAACTTTTGCCTTAAATCAGGCGCAAAATATGTATTATCAAAGCCCCACCGAGGAATCAAAGTTTCACGATCCCAAAATTCCGGTACATTAGAATGAAAAAAATGGGTTGAATAATTGTAATCATCCTTCAAAATTTCTGGCAAACAGTTAAATTTATTTTCTTTATGAGAATAACCAATTGGCTCAAATGAATTTGGCCAAAAACTACACAAAGAAGCAAACTCAGCGTTTATGGTTTCACAACTATTTGCATGAAAATCGCCAATCGTAACATTGTTCTGCATTAATTTTTTGAGATATGGCATTGGTGACGGATCATTATCAACAGCCCAACTGCCGACCGACTCCAACTGTACAACTAAAATATTTGGACGCTCCTTGAACTTCGGTAAATATAATTGGCTCTCTGTCTCTGGGTTGAATTTTTTAATCTCCAACCAACTATCCTCAGCAACTTGCAATGCTGTGCGATCATCATCCTGATTGTCATCTTTGTTTTTGGCATTCGCATAAAGCTGAGAATAAAAATGACCCAAAAACCCCACATCTGAAAGTTGTTTTTTTATATCCCACCAGGTTTCTCTAGGATTATTATATAAATATGAACAAGTGCTAAAAGCCACTGTGTTAATAATCGCAAAAACAACAATCAAAAACACCAAATTACGCATTGGGCGTTTTTTATAATGAAAAATTAGTTTTAATGGCTGTGAATTAAAAAGTAAGTGCTCAACCTTTTTATCTATAATAAGTAAATATACTATTGAGTTTAATATTGCTGCCAAATATACTACTATTGCTAAAACATACAATTTAACTGGCACCAAGCTAGCAAAATCTTGCAAAAAAGTAATCATACTTAAGTCCAGCTGAGAAGCCTGGCGCATACTAAAATCTACAAAAGATTTAAATACTCCGAAATATGCAAAGTTAAACAATGAAACTAAATATACTGCTCCCAAAAATAATAAGCTGAGCGCCCTCCACCAACGAAAACGTAAAAAATTAAACATCAAAAAATAACTCAAAGTAGCGATCGAAACAAAAAATAAATGCAACCAGGTGAAACTAAAATCTAATAATGAAAAGTAAATAAAAAAGTATATTACATTAAAAAAAAGTAATATGAAGTAAAAAATTACTGCTATTATTAACCTCCTTTGATTAAGCATTATTATCTAAGTGTAATAAAAAGTCTTGTACTGTTTGATAAAACCGTTTTAATCCGAGTAACGAGACCCATTCATTTTTTTTATGATTACCAGAACCAGTTGGTTGGAAATTAATTGCCGGAATATTGTAGGCTGACAAATACCGAGCATCAGAAGAGCCAAACTGTTTTGTAAATGGCAGCTCTTTGGCAAAATGCTTTTCGGCAGTAGATTTAAATGCTTGCAAATATTCATTATCTGGCTCAATATTAAAAACATCAGCTGCGACACCACACTCACACTCAATTCCCTGCTCATTAATGCACGAAAAATAACTCTTAATTTTCTCCTTATCATCCATTGAATAATAACGAAAATCCAACTCCATTTCTGCCCACTCAGGGATAGAATTAAACTTATCTCCTCCTCGCATAACCCCAAGGTTAACAGTTAATCCAAAATCTTGATATTCATTTTTTATCTGTAAGTCATTTAACAATGTCTGATATAACTGGTATAGCTTTTCGACTTGATTCTCACCTTCCCATGGCCTTGATGAATGGCCACCAGTACCACGAGATTTTAATTTATAAATACTCACACCTTTTTCAGCAATGACAATACTGTCACCAAATCCCCCGTCCGGAACAACCGCGACTTTAGCAGTATAACCAGCTTCCAAAACTTTATTTAAACCATTTTGCCCACCAACTTCTTCATCAGGAACTAAAACCAAAGCAACTTTTAAATTATTTAAACCAACCTTTTTAATTAATTCAACTTCAACAGCAATGGACGCCTTCATATCAAATCCACCACGACCCAGTAATTTACCTTCATTCACTTTGGGCTTGAAACT
This sequence comes from Candidatus Falkowbacteria bacterium, assembly GCA_018674305.1. Taxonomy (NCBI): domain Bacteria; phylum Candidatus Falkowiibacteriota; species Candidatus Falkowiibacteriota bacterium. The sequence continues at coordinate 12,894 of JABHAL010000004.1, forward strand.
TTCGACTTCTCCAGGAACCACGTCCAAATGACCATATAAAAATACGTCAAAATCTTTGACTAAATGTCGACTTATAACATATGAAGTAAATCCTTCGGATTCAATTGTTTGCACTTGAAAATCAGCGCCCAAATAATCAATAATAACTTGGGCACAAAGTTTTACTTTGGCTTGATCTTGTGTCACTGAAGGCACTGCCATTAATTGTTTAGCTAAATCTAAATAGTCTGTCATATATTTATTAGGGACAAAGGTTCAGGAGCCTTATTTTTTTTAACTATACGTCGCAACAACTTGATCAACTTTTTTTAATATTCTCCGATTATCTTGACGAGGATATTTCTTTACTTTTCTTCTATATTTCGGTAAACTCTTTAAGAATTTTTTAATTGTAATCATATCAAGTTGATCAGCATGCAAACCATAACCTGATTTCTCAATATACAAAGCATTCAAAATTTGTTCAAACTGCGATCGTACTGGCCAGGCTAAATATGGTTTTCCCAAATGCAAAGCTTCACCAATTAAAGTAAACCCTGTATTGGCAATTACGGCCTTAGAATTTGCCAAATCTAGGAAAAACTTATCTTTGCTTGGTTTTTTGAATAAAAGATTTTTTTGTTTGCCTTCTTTATTAAATCCATAACAAATAAATTTGCAATTCACCTCCAGCAATACTTTTTCCAAATCGTGACTTGGAGAAGTTACATAAACTAATATATAATCACCTTGCTTTGGTTTAGCTTGTAAAACTTCTGATCTCAAAATTGGTGAAAATACAAAAGTTTTTTTATTCTTAGGCTTGGTTTTGAAAAATGATATTACTAGATTAATTTTCGTATTAAAAATTAAAAGTTTTGTAACGGCCTTAGCCAGAGTTGCGTCTTTTTCATGTTCCCGCGGATATTTTACGATTGTATCAGTTAGGGCATGTTGATTATCAATAGAAACTAACGGTACTCTCTTTAAATTTGCAGCGATACAAGCCAACGGCTCGAAATCAGTGATAATTAGATCCGGTTTAAAACTATTAATCAACTTTAGAATCTTTTGTAAACTAGCTTTTGCTTGTGGCAAACGTAAAGCGTTCTTATATACTGTCGGCAAAATTCGGACTTGATTATCATGGTAATCAAAAGTTAAACCAAAAATCTTTTCAACTTTAAAAAACTTTTTTAACAAATCATAACCTTGATTATACGAGAGTATTTTCAATTCATGCCCCTCTCCCACCAAATGAGCAATAATTTCTTTTGATCTGGAACCATGACCAGCGCCCTGGCCGGCCAAGCTGTAAATAATTTTTGCCATATTTCTTTATTTTTTAAAACGCCCTCGAATAAATCGATATAAACCGAGTTTTATGGGCATATAAACTTTTTCATAGGTGCCAATATACTCAGTAATTTCTGCATCTGGAGAAAAGCCCATTTTGAATTTGGTAAACCCTGCCCATTTGGACTCTCTGCCCTCAGCTCCAGCTGGGGCAGCTCCCCAAAAATCATAAAACCATAAACCATCATCTTTTGCATCTTTAATCGCCTGCCACTGAAGTAAATGCGGGGCCATTAAATTACGATATTCATAATCCGAAGCTCCAAATAAATATGTTACCGTATCATTCCAGAAAACCATTATGTTCGCCGCAATAACTTTACCTTCATGTTTAGCAAAATATAGTTTCACAAATGGCAATTCTAATAATTTTTTGTAATACTCTTGAGAGTAAAAAGTTATTCCTTGACGTTGTGTAGTTTTTTTAAGTAGTTCATAAAACTCCTTGAACTTGCTATTGTCAACTTCAACTTCAACTCCCTTTTTTCTGGCTAAATTAATATTGTAACGCGTTTTTTGATGCATACCAGCTAAAATTTCTTCTTCTTTCTGACGAATATCTAAAATTAATGTGTGGCGAGGCTGGATATCTGATTCAGATTTTTCAAACCCTTTTTCTGATAAAACATTCGCCCATTCTTGATCATTTGTGTATGGATCAACTTGCAAATACAAACATTTATTGTACTTAGCCAATTTATCAATTTCCTGCATTATTAATTGGAGAATTTTATCTTTGCCAACTGTCGCCTGATCATTAATAACTGGGCCACGCGGGGAATACAAAATTGATTGATTAATCTTTAATATTGTTTTGAATACAAATATTGAAGCTACCCAAGTATCGCCCTCAGTTATTACAAAACGCCAGACCTGGTCTTTTTGAGTCGCCATAAATTCGCTCCATTCCCAGGATTGTAAAAATGAACCTCCCTCGTTGGTACGGATAAATTCATTCCATTTTTGTTTATCATTAATTGTGGCTTCGCGAATTTGCATATAACTAAATATTTTTTAATACTTCCCTCACCTTTTCACTCACATCTTTTATACTCGGATCAACTTTTTTCAATGCTTCCTTGGATTGATACACTGAATAGCCCAACGAAACCAAAGCTTCAATCACCTCTGTATCTTCTCCCATTTCTTCCCTAGACTTGAGGCCATCCAATTTAACTGAAGCAGTAATTTTATTTTTTAATTCTAATACAATTCGCTCAGCAGTTTTCGCTCCAATACCAGAAACTCGTTTCAAAACTGAAGCATCGCCATTCACAATTGCAGAAACAATATCACCAACACTAGCTTCAGTAAATACGCCTAAAGCAGTTTTAGGACCAATCCCGGAAATTGAAATTAATTGCTCAAACAACTTTAGCTCTTCGTATTTTACAAATCCAAAAAGTAGTAATGCGTCCTCTCTCACATGCTGATATGTATACAATTCAACGTCATTACCTATTTTTACATTTAACAAAACTTCCGCTGGAACAAAAACCTTGTATCCGATTCCGTTATTCTCCACGACCAGGAAAGTACCATCTTTTTGTTTGATTTTACCACTAATAAATGCAATCATAATTCATTCTTTGTTATTCTTACGTCATAATCAATGATACCGTATTTTCTCTAAAATTTCAACTACAAAAAAACTCCGCTGTTTACTAACAACGGAGTTGTATGTTTTATTTCAATACCCACCTATCTGGGTATTTCTTGGTTGGTCTTATCATTGCTCGAAGCCCAAGAACAGCCGCAAGAACAGGAACAAATCCTTGCACAGTAAACCTCAAATTACCCTTTAATTCTGGATCATATTGCCTGAAACGGTTACTCAAAATCGACTTGACCCATCGGCCACTTTTAAAGAGCCAAATTCTTTGCCTTCCCCGAAAAAACTGCAAACATTCCTTATCATCATAATCATAAATAATCACATCACCCGCCTGAAGACCAGTCGCAGCAAATGGAGCTTTATCCATAATCTTCATTCCAAACGGAAGATCTGGCTTTGTCTTTTCGCCTCCACCATTTTTTATCTCGCCGCAATGAGGACAACAGTTCTCTATATCTTTGTACTCTGTAAAGCATTTCCAACAAACAATCATTCGCACCATGATAAGTTCCTCCAGTCCATGAGAAAAGGCCATTAATTACATTTAAACCTACCATCTATAAATCATTTTGTCAATATTGATTATTTGTGTTTCCTTGCGAGGAATCTCGGGCAAGTCGAAGGATGACGAAGTAAAAAAATCCCAGCCAAAATGCAGGCTGAGATTTATTTTTCATGAAGCAAAGTACCAAGTCGCATTATTCGTAATAATCAGAGCGATTTGTTTCAATAATTCAGGAGGAATCACCCGCTCTCTGTCCGTTAATGAACAATCGTTATTTACAGCCCAAGCAGCATCCTGCCTCATCGTACGTAACGATCTTTCACGATATCGGCCACCACCAATGCATTGTTCAAGAGTAAACCCAAGCGCTTTTTTGATTTTGTAAAATGGAGCTAGATGAAACATATGCCCCGCTTCATCAATAATCAACGTTAACTTTCCACTTCCATCATCATACAGAAGAAAAACACCATTCGTTTTGTCCCGCATGGTAGGATTAAAAAATCTTATCTCTCCGCTCTTTTTCACTGCCTTAACATTCATTTCATTCTCCCTGTTAAATTATTTTCAACTTTCTTCTTAACAAAGTATGTTCTGGTAATTCTTTTTCTATTGGTAAATATATATTTTTATCTTGCCCACCATGAGCTTCGGAAATTTCATTTTTCTCTTCATCTAATATTTTTTCAACCTTATATTTTAAATTTTCTCCGACAGGAACCACAAATTCAACGTCATCTCCAACTTTGATCTGATTATGAACTTTCACACATGCCATTTTGTGGTTGGCAGACTGGGCAGAATTTAATTTTGCCCCGACCTCAATTACTTGCCCACAAAATTCCCAATCACAATCTTCATGACATTTATCAATTTTTTGTTCACACTCATCTTTACCAAATAAAAATCCGGCTGTGAATCCTCGGTTTTGGGCTTTTTTCAATTCAACTAAATATTTCTCATTATCTTTATTCTTTATTCTTTGATCCTTCCCCTTTCCTTGATATTTGCCCTTTGATTCTTGCTCCTTAAGCGCGTCAATGGCGCGACGATAAACGCGCGTAGTGTTGCCAACATAATATATACTTTTCGCGCGTCCTTCAATCTTGAATGACATTACTCCTGCATCTTTTAATTCCTGCAAATGCTCAACTAAACATAAATCTTTAGAATTCATAATATAACTACCATGTTGATCTTCTTCTATTATTAATAAATCATCCGGCCGCTTCATTTCTTCAATAATTACTTTTTGTATTTCTTTCTTTTTTTCTTTTTTAATTTTATATTGCCATCTACACGGTTGAGTGCAATCTCCTAAATTGGCACTACGATCATTAAAATATTTTGACAATAAACAACGACCAGAATAAGACATGCACATTGCGCCATGAACAAAAGTTTCCAGTTCCACTTCCGGAACCTTAGCGTGAATTTCTTTAATTTCTTCAAGTGTTACTTCGCGACCGAGAATAATTCGCTTCACTCCCTGGTCATACCAAAATTTTGCTGATTGCCAGTTTGTACAATTGGCCTGAGTGGACAAATGAATTGCAATACCTGGTTTACCATCCGAAGCTTTAGCGTAGGATGGCCAAATATTTTTCACGACCGACAACACACCAGGATCGGAAATAATCAAACCATCGGGCTTTAGTTGCTTTAATTTATCAATATATTTATCTAAATTTAGCAAATGCTTATTATGAGCATAGATATTAATTGTTACATAAACCTTTTTACCTAAAGCATGAGCATACTCAATTCCTTCACTTAATTTAGCCAAATCGAACTGGTTAATTCTAACACGTAAAGAAAAATCTGGCAGACCACAATAAACTGCATCTGCACCAAAGGCAAATGCTATTTTTAGCTTGTTTAAGTCGCCTGCTGGGGCTAATAATTCAATTTGTTTCATATAACCTAATTTTAGCAGAAATATACAATAATTCAAGTCCTTATTGAAAAACATTGACAAATCTAATAAAATAAGCTATAATAGAACCTTATAATATTGAACATTTACATTTTATTTTTGGGGGAAAGAATGGAACCGACAACAAGATACGTACTGGTCAATCACGGAGGACCGGATACAGACTCTGCTGTAATTAGTTATCTTTGGCACCTTACTTACAAGAAAAGAATCGGCGCTGAAGACGTGGAGTATGTTTTTGTTCCTTCAGGCAAAAGACTAGAACCACATCTGGTTGAGCCTGGCGACATCGTATTTCATTTGGACACTGGGTATCGCTTTGATCCCGGGACAAATGATTATGATCATCATCAGGATCGAAAACGCTGGCCAAGTGCAGCTCGAACTATGTTTGAAACATTTACCAAACTGCAAGAAGATCCTATCATCGCAGAGATGGTGGACCTAGCCGATCGAGTTGATAGTGGCAACACTGTTAATCAAGAAGATCCCGATGCTCGTTCGACTCGACAAAGTTTCAACGGGGAAGTTACATCTTTCAACACTGGACGAGAAGATAGCCCAGTTATTCTGATCACCGAACAATCAGGCCCTTGGCAAATTGTAGACCTACTGTCCAACATGGAAGTAGAAAGTAACGAACTCCAAGATCGAGACAAACTGATTGTCAGTATGATGATGTTGGAGTCCTGGTACAACAACGAAAAGAAGAGACGGGAAACCAAACAGGCTGACTTCAAGCCGACTCTGGATATTGAAATATTTGATCGTGTAGCTGCCACATTTATCCAGCTTGTTGCTAAAGATAAATGGCTCTATGATGTTGACTTCCGAGAAGTAGAAGATTCTTACATGAGAGCCACCCAGGATCGTTTCACTAGCATGACGGAAGCTGCTTTCCAAAGCTTTCAGCATATCCAAGGAGAACCAGTTTTTGAAGAACTTGTATATTTGGTAAATCTGCTTCGCACATCGAACTCCACGGTTAACAAGAGTGAAGAAGCGGATATGTTCAAAACTCAACTAACTGAGATGTTAGCCGAGTTTAACCAAGGACGTGATCATAAAGTTATCCCAATCACCCTTCGAAAGGGACCCTGGGAGGTGGCTGAACTATTTCCAAGTGAGGGATATAGCTTAACTGCCAGAATTCTGTCTGGCTTGATTATGTTCAAAGCTTGGTACAACAAAAAAACCGTACGAAAAAGAATCAACACTCTGCTAAGTACATCAAACTGGTTTGAGTATAGCGGAATTAAGTACGTAGTTGTTCCTGAAACTACTTTTACCACCAAGGTAATTCGTTACCAACTCCGCCGCTATCTTCGCGATGAAGTTGATGTAGCGATAGTGACCTATCTGGAGTGCGGTACTGGGAAAAAAAGCATTGGCATTACCAGAGTCCAAGATGACGTTGTCAACGGAATGGACGATCTATATCACCAGCTCAAACGAATTGATCCACGAGCTGATGTATTCATGTTTCGACCTTCCAAGTTTGTCATTTACATCAAGGACAAGCTAGATATCCTGACGCCACAACGAGTTAGCCAGGAAACAGTCCGAACGCTGAAACCACTCATTGAGTACTCCGATCACAACTCGGAAAACGCCTTAGCGGTTTCTTCGTGACAAAGTAAATATTTCTAACCATAAAGGACATAGTCTCATTGCAGACTATGTCCTTTTCTTTTTTAAACTTATTTCAGGCGCCAGAGAATCCGAGGAATGAATATTAAACAAATCACTCCCGCCACCAACCAAACAATTGATACATCCAGCCACTGGGAAATATACCCACTCCCTAGCCAACCAATTGCTGCTCCTGCCTTGACTATCATTGAATTGAAGGAGCCAATTGTTGCCCTCTCTTTGGACGGAATATTTTCATGGAGATACCCCATATGAGCGGGATTAAAGACTCCACGGCCAATTTCATGCAGCCAAAACGCCCATAAAATCAACCAGCCAGATGCGAAAATTGAGGCTACTAAAACAAAAACGCCAACCTCAATTGCTCCATAAATCATCAATATCCTTTCTGAAACACCCCTATCGATTAATCGACCACAAACAAAGTTACCTAACATTTCGAATAGTTTAATGCCAATCCAAGCAATAGAAATAATCCAAAGGCCAATCTTTTTTTCAAAAACAATTGACCAATTCATGTTTAGTGGTTGAATAATTAATATTAGCAAGCTACCTGCTATAATCAAGCGCCAAACGTTTTTGTTCTGATAGCCGTAGTGAACACTTTTTTTTATTATTACACCCATACCACGGAAACTTTTTTTCCATCCCAGTTTTTGCTTTTCAAAATAACTCTCGTCAATAATAAATATTGACAAACCTGCAGCAACAATAACGCCTATACCGGAAATTAAAAATGGTAATCGCAAACTACTAATGGCAACAAAGGCTCCTAATGATCCACCCAACAGAGAAGCTGCTCTAATGACAACTTCACCGTGAGAAAACACACCACCGATTTTTTCTTTATAGCCGTTCATGTCTAATGAATCTTTGACCCAAGCATCGAGCGCACCAGAGATCATACTAACACCAAATGCAACTAACACTTCGGACAAAACAAAGAACCAGAAACTATAGCTTAAAAAATATACTATCGTTGCCAATCCAGTGATAAAGGATCCCAGAACCACTGAGAACTTTCTTCCGAGAAAATCAGCCACCACCCCTGTTGGTACTTCAAACAAGAACACTGCAACCATAAAGGAAAAATTAATCAGACCGACTTGGTACATGTCCATGCCATTATCAAGCAAAAACAAAACGTAAATTGCATGATGAAAAGCAAATGGAAAACCATACAAAAATTTAAAGAACAAGTAACTGCGAATAATTTTCTTCGTCATAACAAAACCTCCAAGGTTTTAAAATTAAATACGCCCAGCTGATCTGGCCGGACGTACTATTGGAGGTTTTGATAATCTATTTTATATATAAGTAAATACAACTATCTCAATAGGACTACTGGTCAAATCAGATTGAACTGAAGTTGGCGAGATGCCAAAATCAGCACCTGATGTAAAATCAGTGCCTCGCATATTAAGACAATTGTTACAATTTTTATTCATATGTTTCCCTCTACTCTTTATGACGTAAGATTAGCCAAATTGTTACACTTTTTCAAAAAAAAGAACTGACCCTAGTGAAGGTCAGTTTTCTTTTGCTACTTAAGTGGACTTGCTGCGACATTTCCGCAACTTGGAAGGGACAATAGCCCACTTGTTATCAATCGTTCTTTCTCTTTTTTAAGAAAATCACGACAAGGAACACATAATTTGAAAGCCACTCTAACTGGAGCAGTTTGACACTCAGAACAACGATGCCTTAAATGGCTCATTATAACATTTGTACTACCACAAACACAGACAATATCTCCATTTTTGGCAATATCAAAATTGTGGTCGTACTCCTTCAGATCACAGTCTTGACAAAATACGACAATCTCTGCCATGGGCCCCCCTTCTTTATTTCATGAGAAAACAACGATGAGATTATCATAAATAAAAAGCTATGCTTTGTCAAGAAAAAACTGACCCACATTTAAGCCAGTTTACGTTTGTATTTATTATATTCCTGGGCCGTCAAAACCATCTTCTCCATCTTGCACATCCAATGCGGCTTTGTTCATAAACCAATGATATGACTGTTCTGTTTTGTAACCAATAATCCAGGCCACCAAGGCAATACTACCAGCAAGCACATGCGCCAAAACAGGATGACTTGATCCGCCAAAAATGGTTAGACAAATTGCATCAATCAGCAAAAAAAACCAAGCACATAGAACAAAAACTCCAATGGCGTAAACAAAAGAAGCTAATAAATTTAAAACCAGGCTAACTGGTTCTTTCTCTTTTGTCATCTCGGGACCTCCGATAGCGTTGGATAACGAAAGGCTATAAGCTGGATATAGATTGTCCATTTTCCGTTTAGCTTTCCTACATGCAAAAAGCCCGGGTCACGAAACTGGATCAAGCCGTCTGTTCTTTTTTCCACTACAAACTCTTCCCAGACACCCTTTTCCAACTCCACAGAAACCAAGATGGTTCCAGCTTCATCTTCCTCTCTCTGCCCCAAATGAACGCACTCATACCGCTCAATCTTAGAAGTCCTATCAAAAATACCCAGTCCCACCAATTCTTCGTTCGTATGGACAAAATTTTCTTTACCAAACAAAGTTATTGGTTTGCGACCATGAAGCTCACAACGTACTGGTCCTATCATGACTCCCTCCACCTTTCAATGAACAATAAAATATATTAATTTAAATCAACAATTGTGTCAACTATATTTTTTTATTTATTGGATCTTTTCACTCTCATCAATCCTGAACAGGTGACAACTTCAATTCCTTTTTTTTCTAATTCATCCAAAAATAAATTAACACCAACTGAATCTGAAGAGATGTGTCCAGCAATTACAACATTGAGGTGATGTTTTTCTGCTTCTTTCTTATGTTCCTCACTCATATGCATTCCAATAATTGTTCCAATTCCTGCCTGAGCTAGCTTCTCAAAAATTTCCTTTGCGCCACTAGTTCCACCAGTGATTTCTGTTAGTGCAATCTTTCCACAAAAATTTTCTGGGCTGCCAGCAAAAAGTTTTGGGCCTGCACCTCGTTTTTTGGCCTCCGCATATTCCGGAATCTCCTCAAAAAATTCTATAACTTCACTAACATATTCGAACTTTTTACGCGCCATTTTTTTCTTCAAAAAGTTTGCAACTAAGTTGTCACACGGGGTATGTACATTGATCAAACTAGTTTTTAGAAGTCTAGCTGCATCTACTACTTTATAATGATTTATCGGACTAACTCCACGTCCAACTTCTGCAATACGCATTCTTAAACATCCTTGAGCAATATTAATCGGGATTCCATAGCCTGCTAAAACCTCAACTTGCATTTCCATTACATCATGAAGATTCGCTAGCGCTTTTCCAATGGGGTGATGTCCAATAACTAAATCAATTCCGCCAAGTTCTTTTGCCAAAAGCATTTCTGAAGTATCAATATCAATTCCGCAAAGAACCTTTTTTACTTCTTTTTTGCTGTCGAAATGAATTCCACTATCTAAAAATGGATTATCTAAACTTTCTCTATTGAAATCTTTACGTTTATCTTTCGGTAATTTATCATACTGTTCTTTTTTCTTTTTTTGTAATTGCAAAACTCGCTTTTCTCCACGTAAATCAGACTTAATTCCTAATTTTAAAGCTAAGTTGAAAATTTCTTGTACATTCATATGAATAAATAATGAATTATGAATTATGTTATCACTTAATAATTAAATCAAACCACGCTTGAAAACTTGCGCCCCATTCTCGAACTGTAAACTTAAACTGTTTACCGTAACCTGTATTTTGAGCTATTACCCCAACTGCATCTACACCAAGTTCATTACAAATATATAACGCTCTACGTAAATGATATTTCTGAGTAATTAAAACAACGCTATTTAACTCAAACTGCTCTTTTATGTTTTTACAACTGTCGTAAGTACTTAATCCCGCATGGTCAAACAACATCATCTCTTCAGGTAAACCATTATCCAATGCAAAATTTTTCATGGCCTGAACTTCATTATGATTAGCTGTACTATTATCTCCGCTCATTATGAAGCGACCGACTCGCCCCTCCTGATAAAGTCTAATGGCTGATATAACTCTATCTTGAAGCACAACTCCAGGAACACCACGAGCTTTTAATCCTGCACCAAATACTAACGCCACGTTTGGTGGAGATAAACTTTCAGGATTAACTATTTTCGAACCATACTTAAACTGAACTCGTGCCATGATCAAGAAAACAAACAAACAAAATAATAATAAAACAAAAATAATTGTTCTAGTTGTTTTTCTGAATTCACTTGATCCACTATTTGTGCTTCCTCTTTCTATTCCAATGTCCATGTTGTAAAATCCTAAACTCTAATATCTAAATTCTAAATAAATTCAAATGCTCAAAACCTGAATCTTTAAATCACAAATTCAAAATTCCGCGAGCGACAATCAAACCTGTAGCCGCCGCCCCAGTAATATTTCCAGAAAGACCTGCACCGTCACCAGCTACATACAAACCCTTAATATTGGTTTGTAGATCTTTTTCTGTTTTTAACTTTGAAGAACGAAGTTTAATTTCTGGCGCATATAATAAAGTATGTGGCGAAGCAATGCCTGGTAAAACTTGATCCAACATTTCTAAACCTTCTTTAATGTTTTTTACAATTCTATGAGGTAAAGCCATAGAAATATCACCCGGTGTTACATCTTTTAGACTTGGAATAACAAAACTTTTACTAATTCTTTCCCAAGTACTACGCCTTCCCTTATATAAATCAGCCATTCTCTGCACAATTGGTTTACCTCCTCCAATTGTGGTCGCCAACTTGGCAATTGATTTAGCATAAGCAATTGTATTTTCTACCGGCTCCGTTAAAGTCACCTCACTCACAAAAGCAAAATTAGAATTTAATGAATTATGATCTGAATTTGAATGTCCATTCACACAAACAAAATCCTTGTATTGTTCTGCCGCTACATGACCTTTTGGACAAGGACAAAAAGTTCTTACCACATCATCAAAAGTTGGCGTCCTCATCATAAATACCGTTTCATACATTAAATCTGCATGTTTTTTTAAAACAGCTTCTGGAAATTCTACTCTTACACCCACTTCAACTTTTTCATAGGTGTATGGCAAATTATATTTTTCCGATATTTTTTGTAACCAGCGAGCCTTAATTCGTCCGGGCGCTAAAATAACTTTGTCGGCAAAAATGTCACCTTTATCTGTTTTCACACCCGTTACACTTGTTCCACTTATAATAATATCAATCACTTCAGTTTGATCTTTTATAATCAGCCCTTTATTTAATAAATGATTTTCAAAATTCTCAATTACCTGTGGTAATTTATCACTACCAACATGTCGCGCTTTGCGCACAAATAATTTAATACTTTTTTTCTTGGCGTCATCTGCTAATCGATTTGCCTCATCAATATCTTTTGGATAATATTCTGCAGTTACACCAAATCTGGTAAATAATTCATCAACATAATCCAAATACTTTTGATATTCTGCTTCATTATATAAATGTAGCATTTTTTCATGACTTAAAACAGGTGTGTAATGCAATTTACCGTCAGAAAAAGAACCAGCTCCACCAATGCCTGACATAACCTCACTTCTTTGTCGATTTTTTATTAAATTACCAAGCTCGATTAAACAAACCTTTAGATCTGGCTTTTGATTAACCAATTCATATGCAGCAAACATTCCTGCCGGCCCTCCGCCAACAATGATCACATCAAATTTTTCCATAAATAATATAATATTATTTAACACTCTTATTATACTACCACACTAATTTTCGAACCACAACAAAAAAGAGCCTTACAGTGTAGTAAGACTCTTGGTGCGGCTAAAAGTGGCCGCAGTATCCGTCCCAGTTGTCGACTGGGTATTGACTTTCGTCTAAGTTCCACTCACCTGTGTCCTCATCTTCCCAACCTTCACCGCAAGCGTAGCGGTAGGCCTGTCCTTCCTTCATCCCGAAGTAGAACTGGTGTGAGGCGTTGCGGCCCACCTGGTAAAACATTACCCCTTCCCGCTCCATTGAATACGGTTCAAGGCTGTCTTCAAACTCCAGATGCATGCGGATCATGGACTCAGCTCTTTCGTCGCCACCGTGCAACTTCTCAGCAAAGTCCTTAGCTGTGGCGTCACGCTTCGCGTCAACAATCTGATCATCAGCATACATTGCTTTCATCTGATCAATAATTGCCTGGTCTGTGACCAGCTCACGATCACCGAAGCTATTCTTGCGAAAAAACACCATGCCGAAAAACGAACCTTCCGAGGTGACCATCTCGTGCTCAACCTGCCAGCCTTCTCCGATCTTGAACCCCTGGGTCTCCAGCGACTGACCATCGATCTCCACACCGGACCAAAAACTCACGTTCTTCTGCTGATTCATGGTGAACCTCCAATGTATTATTAAATTTATTCTCTTCAAAAGTCAATCTTGCAATTGACTGCTCAAGAGAGTCACCGTTGTCTGACAACGGATCATCTTTGCGTGAGTCACCTCTTTTTGACCCTTCCCATTCTGGGCATCCCCCCAGTGGGTTGCGAACGCATTGCCCGCTCGAACAGGTACTGCTCACGGGTTACGCTTCCACGCTCCCGACCACCAGCAGTAAACCCATTCTGACGAAGAAAACTCGTCGCCTCAGCCACCAGATTCCGCGCGTTCCGCATTGGCTATCTCCTTTTGTTAAGCCATCAGAAAAATTAATTTTCATTAATTGCTCTGATGAATGCACAAGTAAATGTTACTTATGCACAAGAAACGCAATGACAAGGGTTATCCACTTTACCGAGACATTTTCCCCATAATAGTATGACTTAACAACAATGGCTCACTAAAAGTCCATTGTCCCCTGTCTGAAAGGTTTGTCGCTAAGACTTTACCTTCCTTTTTAAAGAACCCTTTATAACCATAGAACGTGTATGGCTGGTTCTTTTCGTAATGGTGCTTGCGTACACCTACGATCGTCCTAATGAACTCAACACTACCTTTTACTAGTGCTGTCTCACCCCATAGCCGGTTGAGCAATATGCTCCCGGCCTGCCCCTGAGCAACCCTTACACAATTTTTACTGCAAGTTATTGGTCATGTCGACTTAACAAATTACTTACACACTATTTTTTCGCAGTGAACTAGAATCTCAAATCTATGGCCCTTATCCCATAGACCCTCTAGCTCTGAAGAATAATATTTTCCAACGCTCCTAAGAGTCTGTTAGAAAAATTACTCTTCTCTTCAGGCTCCCCAGAAAACAACCATTGTCATGTGTTAGACAATAATCGTTTGTGAGTTCTGCCCTCGGTACTGGCTGCTGCGAACAACCTATCCCAGTGGTTTTAGACTTTTCGCAAAGTCATCACAATAATCAATAAACATAATTACTCTAATGAGCACGCAAACACCTGCTACATGCGCTCGCTAACTATTTACTTGCACTTGGAGCCTTACACTCCTTACAACCTAGGCAAGGCGGGCGCCCAAACGGGTATTTTGGACAGTCTACCCGAACAGCAACCTCTCTCAAATACCTCTCATGCTCGTCTTCAATACTGAAAGGCTCGTCGGTCTCAAAATCCCAACCACTAATCATTTCGCCTTTTCTCATCACTATCTCCTTTATTAGAGTCATCAAAATAATCAATTTTTATTAATTACTCTGATGATTGCACAAGCTCTAGGAGCTTGTGCAAGTAGGGAGATGACTGTAGGTGGACAATCATCAGTGCGACACTCACTCCCGATCAAGAGAGTCTCCACCACCGCTGCTTAACGGCTGTCGCTTTGACCACACATCCTGGATTCTTGGCCACCCGCCTTGACCGCCCGAAGGCGAGGCAGGAGGCCTCCATCCAAGTTTCAAGTTAAGGGAGTGTGCGCCCCCTATAGCCTCAGTCAGTTTCTTGCATCTCCGCCCGGCCAAAGGCTTTGACACATGCGAGGGGTTGGCCTCGCTTCCGCTTTACATCGTATAAGACCCTTCCCCTGGGCCAAACACGCATTGCGGCATGGCCCGACACTGACTGATTTGCTCTACCTTTACCTTTAACATAGAATTTTATGTTAAATTCCCTGTGCTGGTAGCAGAGCGGGTCCCCTCCCGTAAGCTTGCGACTCACGACAGACAACCACCAACTTTACCGACTCCACCTTATTGGCGTAAGGCAAGCCACTAACTTCCTTTGCTCCGACCAAGAGCTTGGACCACATCTTCTCAAGGTGACTCCCCCTGTCATTAGGGGCCCTGTTCACGATAACTCCGAAGAGCTTCTCGCTAGAAAATGTGGTGGAGATTTGGATAACAGGCAAGCCTGATACCCTGCCTTCCCCGGGATAGGGTAGACATATCGTTCCTTACGGAACTATCAGGCACTCCACAGCCATCGTAATAATCAAAGCTTTATTTAATTGCTACGATAGGTGCGCGAATATTTTTATTCACGCAAGAGTTTATTTGCGCAGTGGTAAAATGCTTTCATTTACCTGTCTAGGTTCTCGCTAAGAGTAGCCTAGACTTTTTGTATTTTGTTCTACAAAACCTTTACTTCCTCGTATCACCTCCAATGGACGTTATCGATCTTTGTTTGGTGAGGTCAGCCAAGGCTTCAACCTGGGAAAGCAGCTGCGCGCTACCAACCGGTGCAATATAGAACATAAATTGATAATGACCACATCTCATCCCCCAAGCCCCGAAGAACTTTAGGAAATGAGTCTAGTCTCATTAAGTTTATCTCTAAATCCCTCTGTAATATGTTGCCAGATAAATAAATTTGAATTAATGGCATTTATATAAGCGAGGGATATATTTCCGGAAACAAGGGTTCAGTTGTTACACCTACATCCTTATTTCTAGAATACAAGCAAATTGCCTGTACTGGTCGAGAACAAAAAACTTTTTTTTACTCAACATAGAAGTATAGCATGCATTTTAAAACTTGTCAAGTACCGTCAACAAAAGTTTACTCGTTTCTACTTTTTTTATTTAATTTTAGCTAAATCATAACACTGAAAACTGTTGAAACGCTTCGTCGTAAATCGCGAGCAGAATCGCTTTAATTTTCCTAAAACAAAAACAGCCCCTTTAACAGGGCTGTTTTTAGAATATGCTTATCTTATTTTTCAAGAGTTATCTTAATTGTTTCATCATTAACCTTAACTTCGGTTTCTCCGCCCCCTTCTTCAACTTCAGTTAATAATGTAGCTTGTTTTAATTTTTCAACCATATCTTCATTAGCGAATAATTTTTTAAGTTGTTCCCCTTTTGTAGAATAAACTAATTTAACTTGATCCGTTCGAGTTAAACCCTGATTTTTACGAAGATTGTTTATTTGCCTGGTTAACTCACGAACTAAACATTCAAGTTTTAATTCATCCGTTAATTCAATGTTTAATCCCACCTTTACGTTTGAAGCTTCTTTAACAACACGATCTGCTTGTTCTCTCACCTCTTTGGTGTGTTTTACTTCTTTGACATTAAGTTCTTCCGCAATAATATTTTCTAATTGGTTATCAAGTTTTGTACCTTGATAACGAAGATACTGTAATGGCTGTCGAACCTTAATTTGTTTTTCATCACGCGCAGACAATCCAAGCTCCACAACTTGCCGAGCTAATTCCATATCTTTCAAAACATTTTCATCAATTAATTTTTTATCAGACACTGGCCATTCTGCTAAATGCACTGATTCCTTTTCGCCATCAAGCTTTTGATAAAAACTATCCGCTGCAAACGGCATAAAAGGTGCGATTAATTTCACAAATTCATTTAAGACATAATTTAAAGTCGCTACTGCATTTTCTTTATCTGCTCCTTCAGTTTTGAATCTATCTCGTGAACGACGAACATACCAAGTAGATAGCTCATCAATAAAATCCATAATCTTTCGCCCACTTTCAAAAACATGATATTCCTCCAAATCTTTCGTCACATCCCGAATTAGTAAATTTAACTTTGAAACAATCCAAACATCCAAAACATTCTTACTTTTCACTTTTAACTTTTCACTTTTAACTTCTCCATACATTCCATAAAAATTAACAACGTTACCGAGCAACATTACAGTCTTACGAAGGACATCTTTAACTGCATTCTCATCAAAATTCTTTGGCTCTCCCGGTTGATTAATTGTATACAAATGCATACGCAGAGCATCAACTCCATACTTATCAGCAATCATCCATGGATCTATAACGTTTCCTTTTGACTTACTCATTTTCTTTCCATCTTTATCACGAATATGTCCAAGGCAAATCACATTTTTATAACTAGCACCTTTACCAAGAAAAGTTGAAACTGCCAGCAACGTATAAAACCAACCACGAGTTTGATCAATCGCCTCAGAAATATATTCAGCTGGATATTGCTCTCCACTATCAACTAATTCCTTGTTTTCAAAAGGATAATGATGCTGAGCAAATGGCATTGACCCTGCATCAAACCAACAATCACAAACATCAGAAGTTCTCTTCATCTGACCGCCACAACCACAACCATATTCTAAAGTATCAACGTATGGTCGATGAAAATCCAACTCACCCTTACCATTTTTTGGTAATGCACCTGTCTTTTTCTCAAGCTCGGCAAAGTCACCAATCACTTCAAACTTTTCACACTTATCACATTCCCAAATCGGAAGTGGTGTGCCCCAATATCGTTGTCTGGAAATAGCCCAATCTTTAACGTTTTCTAACCACTCACCAAATCTTCCAGTTTTAATATGGTCAGGCACCCAATTTATCTTTGCATTATTTTTTATTAACTCATCTTTCAACGCAGACATTTTTATAAACCAAGAATCCTTTGCGTAATAAAGCAATGGGCTATCACAGCGCCAACAAAACGGATAATCATGTTCATACATTCGTTCTTTCAATAACAAACTACGTTCTTCTAAATCTTCAACAATTTCTTTTTCAACTTTAGAACTTTTAACAAACTTTCCGGCCCACTTCTGAACGCTTTCAACAAATTTTCCACCTTCATCAACAGTATGAACAAACGGTAAATCATTTTCTAGACCAAATTGAAAATCATCTTCACCATACATTACTGCAGTATGCACAATTCCAGTTCCGTCTTCGGTAGTGACAAAATCTGCCTTACCCACGAACCAGGCCTTTTTATCGCCAGCATCCACCGCACCAGGAAATAATGGTTCATATTCTATTCCCAATAAATCTTTTCCTATTAATTTTTCAACAACTTCAACCTTGTCTTCAAAAACTTCGCCAAGCAATGATTCAGCCAGAATATAAAATTCATTTTCAACTTTAACTTTCACATAACTGATACTTTCACCAACCGCAAGAGCAATATTTCCCGGCAAAGTCCAAGGAGTTGTCGTCCAAGAAAGAATGAAGGTGTCTTTTTGATCTTTGACTTTAAATTTGATATAGATTGAAGTTTCCTCCACATTTTTGTAACCTTGCGCAACTTCGTGAGAAGATAGTGCAGTTCCACAGCGCGGGCATTGCGGGACAACTTTATATCCTTTGTAAACTAAACCCTTCTCATGCGCCTGATTAAAAATCCACCACAATGATTCAATATAATCATTAGAATAAGTTGTATATGGGTTTTCCATGTCCACCCAGAATGCAATTCTTCGAGTCAGTTCTTCCCAATCTTTTTTGTATCGCCAAACGCTTTCTTTGCATTTAACATTAAATTCTTCAATTCCAAATTTTTCAATGTCCGGTTTACCAGAAATTTTTAATTCTTTTTCAACCTGAAGTTCAACAGGCAACCCATGAGTATCCCAGCCCGCTTTTCTTTCCACATGAAAACCCTGCATTGTTTTGTAGCGTGGAATTACATCTTTGAACGCTCGTGCTAATACATGGTGAATACCAGGCTTACCGTTAGCAGTTGGTGGGCCTTCAAAAAAAACAAAATTACCTTTAGTCGATTTTTTGTCTAAAGTTTTTTGGAAAATATTTTTTTCTTCCCATTTTTCTATTAATTTTTCTTCATTTTGAGCGAATTGTGATTTAGCCATATTCTATATTATATATTATTTATTTCTTATTTTTTGAAAATGATGATAATCTACCTTGCCAATCAATTCCGCTCCCCAAAGCCAACCCAGAGATTCAAATATTTTCACTACCGGACAATCTTTAGTTAAAACACCCGGTTTAGTTGGATCATATACCGCACCTTGTGGTTGAATTAATTTAGGACTGATATATGGATTAATTTTGGGATTAATATCAACGGCTAACCCAGAAGCGTGCGTTGACAAATTATCTGTACCAATAATTTTACGATAATTAAATCCTGATGAATTATTATCTTGCATTGATAACTCATCATCCCAATTTCCATTTTTATAATATTTTTTATTAGAAATTGGAATAACCTTAGCAATAGGAAATTTATTTTCCAAAATCACCTCAAATATTTTTTTTATATCTTCTATAACAATTTCGTTCACTACTATTTGACCTGCATGAATTAAATTATCAAAAGAATAATATAATACTCTTACAACTTTTTGAGAGTTCAAAATACTCTCCGGACAATCATTGTTTAAATTAAAAGCAACTGCATCTTGAGATGTCATTTGACTATCTATAATTGGATTTTCTATTGTTCCAAGCATAAAAAAAAAGCGAAATTCTGCAAGAGCCTAAATTCAAGGCGGTACCATCTTGCTTTTTTCACTTAATTCACAGCGATTACAGGCTTACCCGGCCAGGTCTACTAACCATTCTCGGTTTTCTTCTGGCAGCGCGTCCTTCGAAACCTTGGTAAAGAAGGACTTTCTTAGCGATAACTAAGATCAAACGCTTTTGTAATTGTGGTCTAATAATAGCAATAAAATATATTTCCGTCAATAAAAAACGCGCTTCAGTTGTGAAACGCGCTATGTTTAGTCTACAGGCCAAACTCTTTTGCTTTTGCCAAATATTCTGGCAAAGTACAATCGTAATGAACTGACCAATTAATCAATCTTAGAAACAATTGAAATTGATTTTGATCTGCCACAATCTCTTGCAATCGTTGGTGATTAGCCTCTACACCTGCTTTCAACTTGGGTAGATTTGATTGGTCCCAAATTGGGTCATCTTCATGCTCCCATTTATCTGACATAATCTGAAAAACTGAACCATTCAAACACTCAAAAAGATGGGGGAAGAAAAAACCAAGTTGACCTTTGACAATCCAATCTTCTGGAGTCATTCCCAACTCCATCCACAAAGCACCACTTTCGAACATATTAATCAAAAATGGATCTGCTGGCTCATCAAGTCCCAGTGACTCACTGCTCGTCGCCCCAGCTGCCACTCGCAATGTATCCAGAACCCGAAGAAAATTGACCCAATCTTCTGGAGATTCTTCATCCAACGTGTAAGGAAATTTTGTCCGTAGAATATCTTTAAAATACTCAGGAAGATAATGACTAGTAAGACCTATCTTGAGTGGAGAAAAGATTCCATTAAATTCATCTATTGAAATCCCCAAACTTTTTTCTTCTGGAGATTCTACTGCGTTGCCATTATGACTAGCATCATGTCCAAGCCATCTCAAACAAATATCAAACAAAATACTCCCATCACAATCTTTTTGATTTTCAAGCAAATAGCACAATCCATACAAAACATGGATTGGACCATGATAAGGAACTTTCTCATCATAGTGCTTATCTAGAAACTTTTTCACCAGGTTGACAGCTCTAATGCTATTGTAAGAAATACAAGTTTCTGGATCATCAAAAAGCTCTTTCAACAGATAAGCAACATGGAGCCAAATTCGATATTTTTCTCTAATTCGACCAGCAAAATTCGGAAAGTTACTCATTGAAGACCTCCACTATGTTTAAGAACAATTTCTCTTACGTACGGTAAGATTAAACTAATTTATCACTCAAAAACCATCCTGTCAACCCTACTGTTGACAAAAAGAGAAATTCATGATAAGTTTATTGGTAATTTAATGTATAATAAAAAAAAGGAGAACTGAAAATGACGACTGAACTGGTAAGAAAAGAACCTAGTTCGTTGACAACTTTAACTGAAGAAGAACAACCCAGTATTTTTTGGAAATTTAGGCAAATTTTCGAAGCTGATTGGTGTACTGATAGAAAAATCTACTGGTATGATGTCCGCTTCAATCGTACTCGTCTCTGGCAAATTACTCAACTGAATCGAGTATCCAAGAAACAAGACAAACTGTTGGGTATTTTTCCTGGTGAACCGGATGTCGACGTTCTTAAGCTAGCAATTGCTGGAGCAAACATTGAACGTATTTTAACTGGCGTACGCTGGGAGATTTACTCTGACTTTGCCTGCAATCAACTGGTCACTATGGGCCGCTTTGATGTGATTGATTTGGTACCCGCTGATCGAAGTAAATTGGAACAGCTGTTCAGATCAAATCATGTTGGCGTAAAATCATCAATCAAAGACTGGGACTTTGATGGGATCTTCCGAACTCATATTTGTCCTAAATGTCAAAAGGCCTACAGTCAAGATCTGCTAATGTTTATCCCTGATTGGATGCACTGTAGCAGTTGTGGTTTTTCTCTAAGTAAAGATAGCGGAGCCTTTTCTGCTCTGCTTAAAAACTTACTCGTTCAACTAGCCAGATCAAATGAATTCCGCTTTCCCGTTGAAGACAAAACAAATATTCCAGTGGCTATTCAACTGATTGACGTACTTCCTACTCCGCTGATTGCCCATATTATTGGTGAACTTCTTGGCGGTGCACCTTTATCACATTCGTATGGTATGGGTTTAGGGATGGAGCCTAATGATTTAATCACTTGCTTGGAAATGAGCCTTTTTCACAAAATAAGAATTCCAATCATTCGTGATGGGTTCATTGATTTTGTATCAGTTTTCTTTGATGAGCAAATTGCGCATTATCAAAATGGTGGCTCATTACCCAAAATGCCTATGCCCGAAATGACAGAGAGTCAACATCGGGAGTATCTTACCAAAAACTGGAGCGAGACAAAGCAACATTTCGTTGATCAAACCATGTTGCTATCTAGTTTATCTGACTGGTTTCTTGGCCGTAAGGTGACTAAGGCTGAAGAGTTCCAAAATACTGGCGCTTTTAAGAAAGCTTTACACGGATATGCTTATAATCTGGAAACACTAATTGAATTACTATGGCAAGAAAAAATGGAGGCTAGCCATGAATGATCTGATTCGTTTGAAGGATGTACGTTTGCCAGCTGTGCCCGTGGAACTTCCACCTCTTGAAGGTGAAGGTTTGAACCATGGTAAATTAATTCTCGCACCTGGAGCTAGGAGCGCCGAACAAGTTATTGCGAATTACCGAAACAAGTTTTCACCAGAATCGCAACGTTGGTTCAGGCGTTACTACCTAAAAGCACATCGCAATCGAGATCGTACTTCGATTCGCTATGCTTGGAACCTTGATGCGCCGTTGACTGATCGCACCGTCGGGGTTTTCAAGGGTGATGACTTGGCCGCTGCGCAGATTCTGATCGGTAACAACATGGCCGGCACGTCGATGGGTTCTATTTCCTGGCACTTGTGCGAAGATCGAGACGGAGAAGAACCGATTGCTCTCGGTCGCTTCGACCCCTGGAGCTTGCTTCAGGACATTTCGCCTGCTGATATTGTCCGCTTGCGTGATCAACGAGGCTTAGTCCCTGATCTTGATCGTTGGGACTTTGACGGTTTCTACATGCGCCGAACTTGTCCTCAGTGCAACACCAAGATTTCTATCAACATGTTTGCTTTCAACATAGACTCTGCGCAATGTGACAAGTGTGGCGTTCGGCCCTTCCTATCAAGGGCACTTGGCAACATGCTTCGAATGGCTCTTCCGGCAGTGACCGGGAAAGGCAATCAAATCCTTTCCGCTGATGATGCCTTACTCCATACTGTTGAATGGCTTGGCGGAGTTCATGCCGGAACTGAGCATTTGCACCAGGAAGAATTGCCCGATGAGATTACTCCACAAATCATGATTGATGGACTACTGAAAAATTCTCGACTTCTGGCTTCTGCGCCAGAAGGACGATTTGCTCTATCTCCGGTTGTAACGGCTCATCTAGCTGATGATCATGATTCACGTTCCCTGGTTATCGGTGCAGCCAACACTTTGGCTCGAGTCATCCAGGAAGGTGGCCCATTTACTGACACCCATGCAGCGACTGCACGCCTACTTCAATTAGTAGAACGTGATGCGCTAAAGGCGCAAAGAGAACTTACCTAAAATAATAGCGTGAACCACATTGGTTCACGCTTTTTTATTACTTTGAAAACTCTTGGCCTAGCCAAATCTTATTGTCTCGATCATCTTGGTCAGTATGCGATTCTAGCTTTCTCATCAACTTCGTAATTGTGTCAAAATGAACTGGACTAAACTCCCAAGAATCAACATCAATCGGACAAGACAAACCATGTGGCTCAAGTAGGCCATGTGAATGACCAAATAAATGCCAGGACCCCTTAAAAGCATGGTTCCAAGTCCGCATTGCATAGTGATTGAGAAAAATTCGCTGCCTTTTCACTCGAATCTCTTTTTGCTGGCAAATCCATTCCCAGGGCAACTTTTTCATTTGATGCATTTTGTCATGGTTGCCAATGATCAAAAATTTTCTGCCTGGCATTAGTCTAAACATCGCTTCCATGCGAGCAAAGGCAATCCGCCAATAGAACACATCACCCAGACAGTAGACGAAATCTTTTGGCTTAATAACTGCATTCAGATTTTCTAAAATTGCTTCGTTCATTTGCTTAACATTATCAAATGGACGATTGCAATATTCAATAATCTTTTCATGAAAAAAATGTGGATCAGAATAAAACCAAGTCTCTGACATTACTTCCTCCTAGGGTAAATGTTTTCATTACAATTTATATTAATTTAATTATCTTGTCAACAAGGCATTCAAAAAAAACGTCCTGGAATTATCCAAGACGTTGTATTTCTTTCTACAAATATTCAGCCAGAAGTTCTTGCAACTGCGACTGATTCAAAGTTGCGAGATGAACATTAGAAAAACGCTCATCGGTACTTACATCAATTACTCCACACTCCTTCATCCATTCAGGTAATTCATTTGGAAATCGATTTGGGCGCGGATCACCTGAATCATCTCCCAATTCTATCTCGACCATATACAAGCCCTCAAGCTCGCCACGAAAAACATCGACCTCAAAAAACCAACCACCAAAGCAAACAACGTAACGAACCTTTTCAACGAAGCAAGTACAACCTTCCACCAGCTCATTGAAAAGTACATCATCAATGTGATTTTCAAATTCCAGACGAGAAATGATTCCTCTCCCAAGATCATTCTTTTGCCGAGCACCCTTTACCGTCAAGAAACCTTGGTCATCCTGCCGACGTAAACGAATAATCCTGCCCTTGCCCACAACATCAAGATAGTACTGCTTAATCTTCTTTCCCAAGCTGAGCTTTTCATTTGGCAAAGAATGCAAAAGGAACTTCTTTTCACTTTCTAGCTTCATAATTTCCCCCAATTTAATGAACACTTTCGAACAGACTAATATAACAACTAAAAATTGTATTGTCAATAGTTAGTAAACAAAAACACACCAACCTTAATTGATGTATTTTTGGTGGACCCGGCAGGGATCGAACCTGTGACCTCCTCGGTGCAAGCGAGGCGCTCTAGCCAACTGAGCTACGGGCCCTTATAGCTCACATCACCATAACGCTATGTTAGGGAGTGGTGAGCAAGACAACATACAAAATGAAATGTTGTATAGAAATACTAACAAAAACATAATACATTGTCAAGTTGAAAACTCAAAATAAGATATACACATCTTGCTTTATTATGCTAAAATGTAAATAACTATGGACAAACAATCAGACAAATTTTGCCTCAACTGCGAGCTGCCCAGATCGCACCATCAAGATAATTGGCTAAATGAAATTGTTAACCATTTTTTTATTCCGAAATCATTAGTTTACTTAAGTCAAAAGTTTAATCAAAAAATCGACCCGACACTAGAAAAGTTTTTTTTATTCTTTAACGAAAATCACTTTGCTGAGCCACAAATAAATGATTTAAAATTACGCACACAACTATTTATTAATGAAGCAACTAAATATGGGGCCAAGATCTCGGTTCTAAAAACTAAAGGTAAACAAACCAATAATTTTAAAATACTACTTAATGACAAAATAATTCGCTTTAATTCCCTACCTCTAGCTGAGCATAAAAGTGGAAAATTGTTTCATCAGATTGACGACAAACTCAAGTGTAAACAAATCTTACAAAAAAACAATTTTCCAGCTGCAGCTGGCCGTGGATTTTGGTTCTGGCAAAAAGGCAAAGCCCTGTCTTACGGCCAGCAAATAGGGTTCCCTTTGGTGGTAAAACCCAGAAACGGCTCTGTAAGTCGACATGTAACCACTGATATTCAAAATCTTGATGAATTAAAACAGGCAATCAATTTTGCAATTGAATATGCCCCAACTTTTATGATCGAGAAGTATTTAGCTGAAGGTTTTGTGCATCGGATAACCATAATAGACCATGAAAAAATATTTTGTGCCAAACAAATACCAGCAAACGTTGTTGGTGACGGGAATTTAACCATTGATCAACTGGTTGCAATTAAAAATGCAGACCCAGCAAGAGATGGTTCTTTTTATTATCCATTAAAACTAAACTCAGATACAGATTTAAATTTCATTCCGAAAAATAACGAGACTGTTTACTTACAAAAAAATCCCTTCATGAAATTAGGCGGTGATATAGAAGAAGTTACTCAAAAAGTCTCTGAGGAAAATCTTAATTTATTTAAAAAACTTTCTGAAAATTTAAACATTAAAGTTCTAGGCCTGGATTTTATTTGCCAAGACATTTCTCTTCCGTGGAATCAACAAACCTGTGGAATCCTGGAAGTAAATACTCTACCTTGCATCGAAATTCATCATTTACCAACTTCTGGCGAAGCGCAAAATCCAGCCAAAGCTATATTGCAAATGATTAAAAAATATTATTTATGATTTATTTAGCAATTGTTCTGTTGATTTTACTTTTCATTGCAATTATTTTTTTGTTTACAATAATATTTAATTCTCTGATTTTTGGACACGGTATCACCAGTCACTCAAACGCAATTGAACTTCTTTATAAAATAATTAAAGCCAACAACTTGGAAGAAAAAAAATTTTATGATTTGGGTAGTGCCTGGGGCCGACTATCAATCAAAACTCAAAAAAAATTCCCCAAATTACAAATATTAGCAATTGAAGATGACCGTCTGAGAATTTTTGTCTCCAAATTGCTGCAAATAATATTTCGCACAAAAGTACAGTTTTTCCATGACGATCTCTTCAATATTGACTTTAAAAATGCTGATATACTTTTCGCTTATCTCTGGCATACTCTTCTACCTCAACTGGAAAAAAAATTTCTTGAACAAGCTAAGCCTGGTACAATAATAATCACGCATGAAACATTTTTCCCGAACTTAAAACCAAATAAAATAATCACGCTTCATCCAAACAAAAAAAATTCTGAAAAGCTTTTTATTTACAAAAAGTAATTGTTACATGCTACATGTTTCATGTTTCATGATTTAAAGTTATCCCCAATAATCTTTTTTTTTGCTAATCACTATTGTTTGTTTTGCGAAAAAGATCTATAATTTAAATGGAAAGCTACATTTGTATTTTAAAAATAAAAAATAATAAAAATAAAATCTTTTAAAACTTTCTAAGCAAAAATAAATTTCTGTTTAAAAAGTTTTTAGGAGGACAATTATTATGCCAGCTAAAAAACGAAAAGCTGCTCCAAAGAAACGAAAGGCAGCTCCAAAAAAGCGAAAGGCAGCTCCAAAGAAACGAAAGGCTGCTCCAAAGAAGCGAAAAGCTGCTCCAAAGAAAAAGAAGAGAGTAGTTAAGAAGAAAAAAGCTGCTCCAAAGAAACGAAAGGCTGCTCCAAAGAAGCGAAAGGCTGCTCCAAAGAAAAAGAAGAGAGTAGTTAAAAAGAAAAAGGCAGCTCCAAAGAAACGAAAAGCTGCTCCAAAGAAACGAAAGGCAGCTCCAAAGAAACGAAAGGCAGCTCCAAAGAAACGAAAGAGAAAATAAGCCTATATAAAACAGCCCCGCACTGCGGAGCTGTTTTGGTTTACAATAATAAACTAGATTGTACTACAATCGAGGCCAAACGTTAATATAATTCAAAAGATTATTTTTGATAATCTCGACATGCGGACAGCAACGCATCACCAAACTGCGAACTTTTCTTATCTTTATAAGCAAACATAAGTTCATCCATGAATGGAAACACCGGAAAAACTTTCTTTTCTATTTCTTCCTGGTTACTAGCATCAAATTCCAAAGTTCTGGCAAATTTATAAAAGAATCCCACAACCGCGCCTTGACGTTTGTCTGGAGTTAGACTGGTGACCTCACTTTTTGCCAAATCATCCAAATCAACGTCTACTTCCTGTTGCGCAATTTTCAATAAAGCATCTTTCAACTCCAGAAAAGTATAATTTGAGTTTACTCGATGTGCCTGTTTCATTGCTTGATCGAGCAGTTCAATTCCACCCTTTTGTGCATTTTTCGAGCCGATAGCTTCCAAATATATCATAATACTACTCACCACCGCTCTGGCATTTCGATAAACTCTACCCTGTTTGACCACGAATTGATCTTCGGACAACATCTCCTTTTCACTATTTGCAAAAAAATCTTCCACTAACATTCGACCATAGTCATGAGGAATTTCAATAAGGTCTTCATTTGATAACAAATACTCGCTCTTTCTACCAACGACAAGAAGGCCGGCTTCATTGTCATACTCCATAAAACTTCTCTCCGGCGGACAAGTTCCTATATATCGGCCATCAACAAAAGTAGCGCCTTCTGACATTTTTAATTTTTTTGGTTGAGGCTTTTCTTCATTTTCAACCTTTTGACTTGATTTTTCCTGCATAAAATTACAATTGTTTATTTTTTTGTAATTGTTTATTAATATCCGTCTCATCAAAAACTTTCACAGTCCCATATTCCCCATCATAACCAGGTTGAGTGTAAACTTTGCCTTCCCGGACACGGATAATTGCTTCAGCGATTATTTCACTGGAAATTAATTCGATTTCTTTACGAGTTAGATCTAATAATATTTCAAATTCAGTTTTCTTTTCTAACATTTCTTCAAAAACTGTTTGCACGGTCTTTGTGAGCTTACCTTTTTGATAACATTCAGCAATAATTTCTTGAAGTGGGACTAAACTTTTGAAAGGAGTTGCATTTTTCGGTCTGAATCCAAGTTTCCGATCCGCTAGATCATCAACTCGATGTTCAACTCCTAAAACTAACTCTTTTTTACAAACTGGACAAATATTCTTATGCTTATTTTTACTTTCCTGTGGAGTGCAAACGAATTTACATTTACTGTGGCCATCAAAATGGTATCTGCCCTCTTGCGGATAAAATTCAATAGTATATAAAAACTTTTTCAAATCTTTGGTTTTAATAATATTATAAATTTCATCGTAATTAACTTCTTCTAAATCAAAAACATTAGCTTCCCTGCCAATGTTTTTTGGACTATGCGCGTCTGAATTAGAAAGCATAGTTAAATTGTCCAAAGCGGACAGTCGCCAATTCATTTCTGGATCAGAACTAAGACCAGTTTCTACTGCGTAAATGTGCGGCGTTAATTCTTCATAGCATTCTTCTATTGAATCATAGCCCGACTTGGAACCAAACAAGGAAAACCAAGGAGTCCAAATATGCGCCGGGATCACCAAAGTTTTTTCATTAGCCTCAAAACAAATCTGAGCAAGTCTTTTTGCACTCAATCCAATTATAGGTCGACCATCAGATTTTAAATTACAACCAAGCTTATTTAATTCCGCATTTATCTTGTCAACGGTTTCAAAATCCGGCACTAATAAACAAACATGCTGACGCCTTGTCTTATCTTTATCTTTGTAAATACAACTTATTTCCCCACTTAAAATAAACCTAACAGGGTTGTCATTCTGAGCTTGCCGAAGAACCAACAAGCCTGAACCATCTTCAGTTAATTTTTCTTTAAGTTCTTTCAAGTACTGCGGATGAGTAAAATCACCAGTCGCCATTACCCCAATCCCTTTTTTACTTGCCCATACAGCCAAGGTCACCACTTCCATTTGGGGTGAAGTAGCACGGGAGTATTTAGAATGAATGTGGAGGTCGGCTATTGTTCGCATGACACAGTGAATTAGTTAATTTGTTAATTAGTTAATTGGCTCTTCAAGTTATTAATATAACTATTCAAACCAACCAATAATCCTTGATAACTATCATCAAGATGTTTCCATTTTTCTTCTGAAATATATTTCAAACTCATGGCAACGCACAAATGACTTCTTACTTCTTCCAATTCACCACGAGAAATATACAACACTCGAACTTTGTCTTTAAAAAAATATCTCCCTTGACTTTCGGCAATATTAGCAATGACGGAGTTTGCCGCCCTGATCAATTGCTGAATCAAACAAAACTTCTCCCAAGATGGAAAACCTTTTGTGATCTCATAAATTTCAATTAGCAACTCATGACCTTGTTGCCAAATTCTCAACTCACTGAATGATTTTGCCATACTAATAACTAATTAACCAATTCGCTAATTAACTAGTTCGCTCTCTAATCAACTTCTCAACTAATTCTAAATGATCCGGCGTATTAATTCCTAAACACTCAATCGGATGAATTTTAATTGAGTTAATCGTTTTGTTCTGTTGTACTGCCATTTCCACCAAATCTGTTAAATAATATTCTTGCTGTTTATTTTCATTTTTAATTTTATCAATATTTTGCCACAGCCAGTCGGAATTAAAACAATAATAACCTGGGTTTAACTCTTTAACTTGCTTTTCGTTCTCTAAACAATCTTTCATTTCCCGAATTGCTTGAATAGAATTATCACCATTACGTAAAATCCTACCAAAGTTGTAAAAAGTCTGACGCCAGTCATCAAAATCTTCCACTTCCGTAGTCATCATAGTAAGAACTGACCTTTCACTGTGATGTAATTCAAATAAATTTTCAATTGTTTTATGAGAAATCAAAGGATGATCACCATATAAAACTAAAATTGAGCCCACAAAATTATTCAAATGCTCTTGAGTACAAGCTAAAGCATGTCCAGTCCCAAATTGATTTTGCTGCCATACATGATCAGCTCGTTCTCGGACTTGATTACGAACTAAATTTCCTTTATACCCAACGACTACAACCGGTCTCCTACCTAAATTAACTTTATAAACGGCGTCTAACACATGCTCAATCATAGGCCTATCCAAAACAGGGGCCAAAACCTTTGGATGCTCACTATTCATCCTAGTCCCCTTACCTCCAGCTAAAATTACAACTTGTCGTTCGCTCATATCTCGTAAATAAAAATCTTGTGTTTTTCATTTCTTATAATTTGTACTGGCTCCCTCCAATCCTTAATCTTAAATGAAAAACAGATAACTTTAGTGCCCGGCCTTAGTTCTTTATCAAACTTTTCACGTAGGCGTACTAAATATTCTTCTAATAAATAACAAAAAACAATATTATACTTACCTATATTTATTGTATTAAAATTCTGATGATAAATATTTACTTTAGACTTATAAATCCTATTTTTTACTTTCGCTAAAAAACATGCCCACAAGTTAACTTCATAACCATCCAAGACTTTGACGCCTTGCTTTTCGAACAATCGCAAAACTCGTCCCTCTCCACAACCCAGATCAACAACTTTATCTTCTGGTTTTAGTTTAACACTTTCATTCAAATATGCAATTTGTTTTTTTGTCAAAGGCACAAAGGGCACTCCCCTGGCACGAATTACACCAACTAAAGTAGCAACTGTATAAAAAGTCATCACCAACATGACCACGACAACGAAACCTAAGACGATACTGTAAAAAATTATCATATTACCATTTTAAAATTGAATCATTATTAATTTGATATTGAGTCGCCATTCCTGCTGGGACTTCCAAGACATATTTAATGGCTGTATTTTTTGATTGAATTATTGGACACTCATTTATGGTTTGACAAGGAACCTCATTTGCTCGAATTTCTAAAACTTTTTTATTTTCGTCTAAAAAAATAATGTCCAAATCAAACATCATCTCTTTCATCCAAAAATTAGCTTGCTTCGGCTTATCAAAAATAAAAAGCATGCCCTGAAAAGCTTCTAAACTGGGGACTTTGCTCAAGCCCTTGGCTAGCTCATTTGAACTTACAGATACTTTCACCTTTATTTGATCGCCAGAAGGAACCCGTAAGTCTATGAATTGGGAAAAACCACAACTTGAGAACAAAAACACCATCAAAATTATAAGAATAATCCTGAACATAACAGTTATATTTTAACACTCAGAGAAAAATTTTTCAAATCGTTTTAAAATAAAAAACAGAGACATAGTCCTGGCGACCTGCCTCGACTGCCTGACGCAGTCGGGCAAGGCGGGCGACCTTCCCTCTATCAGAAACCATACTTAAAGTAGCTCGTCAAAATTTAAAATAAAAAACAGAGACATAGTCCTGGCGACGACCTACTTTCCCACTG
Organism: Candidatus Falkowbacteria bacterium; assembly: GCA_018674305.1. Lineage (NCBI taxonomy): Bacteria > Candidatus Falkowiibacteriota > Candidatus Falkowiibacteriota bacterium. The sequence goes on from JABHAL010000004.1 coordinate 44,437, forward strand.
TGTAGTATCATCGGCGCTACAGGGCTTAACTGCTGTGTTCGGGATGGGAACAGGTGTGGCCCCTGCGCTAGAGTCACCAGGACTATGTCTCTGTTTAAATAGAATATTTGATTCAAGTATAATAATTACAATTTGTAATCCGAAAATGTGAATATTAACATTATAGTGGCTATACATTGGGATTATTAGTACAGCTCGGCTGAATGCATTGCTGCACTTACACCTGCTGCCTATCAACCTCGTCGTCTACGAGGATCCTCATAACGAAACTTAATCTTGAAGACGGCTTCACGCTTAGATGCTTTCAGCGTTTATCCAAACTGAACGTAGCTACCCAACAATGCCCTTGGTAGAACAATTGGTACACTAGAGGTTCATCCTTCCCGGTCCTCTCGTACTAGGGAAGAGCCTTCTCAAGTTTCAACGCCCACAGCGGATAGGAGACCGAACTGTCTCACGACGTTCTGAACCCAGCTCGCGTGCCTCTTTAATTGGCGAACAGCCAAACCCTTGGGACCTTCTCCAGCCCCAGGATGAGACGAGCCGACATCGAGGTGCCGAACCTGATCGTCGATGTGAACTCTTGGATCAGACTAGCCTGTTATCCCCGGAGTAACTTTTATCCGTTGAGCTTCCGCCGTCCTATTTCGTACGGTCGGATCACTAGCTTCTGCTTTCGCAACTGCTCTTCTTGTAGGAATCGCAGTAAAGCTGGCTTATGCGCTTGCACTTTCACCCCGGTTTCCATCCGGAGTAAGCCAACCTTTGTAAACGCCTCCGTTACTTTTTGGGAGGCAACCGCCCCAGTTAAACTACCCACCAGATACTGTCTCCCTCCCGGATGACGGGATAGGATTAGAATTAAAGATATACAAGGGTGGTATCTCACTGGTGATCCGAAGATCTCCCACCTATTCTGAACATGTATATCCCTAACCCAATATCAAGTTATAGTAAAGCTTCACGGGGTCTTTTCGTCCGGCTGCGGGTAGCGAGCATCTTTACTCGCCTTGCAATTTCGCCGAGTCCATTGTTGAGACAGTCCACACATCGTTACGCCATTCGTGCAGGTCGGAACTCACCCGACAAGGAATTTCGCTACCTTAGGACCGTTATAGTTACGGCCGGCGTTCATCCGCGCTTCAGATCAGAGCTTGCACCCTTCACCTTAACGTTCGGACACTGGCCAGGCGTCAGCCCCTATACATCGCCTTACGGCTTAGCAGAGACCTGTGTTTTTGGTAAACAGTCGCGTGTGGTCGTTTGCTGCGCCCCCCACGAATGGGGGGAGGCCTTCTCCCGAAGTTACGGCCAGCTGTTTTGCCGAGTTCCTAAACAATGGTTATCTCGTCCACCTGAGGCTACTCGCCTCACCTACCTGTGTTGGTTTACGGTACGGATACTACTAGCTTAACCCTAGAGACTTTTCTAGGTGATCAAATTACCGAGATCGGCATATCCCGAAAGATATACCTCTTAACGACGTTCAGGCTTTACGGTTCCGGATTTACCTAGAACCACCCTAATAATAATCAACGAGCATAACCAAAAGCTCGCCTCGATTCAAGGACCACGTCCTCCCATCGGAAACTAACAGTAGTGCAGGAATATTAGCCTGCTCATCCATCGACTACGCCCTTCGGCCTCGCCTTAGGACCGACTAACCCTGGGTTGACAATCATTGCCCAGGAAACCTTAGGTTTACGGTGGCAGGGTTTCTCACCCTACTTTTTGCTACTCATGCCAACATTCTCTCTTCTATACGCTCCACCGCCTCTCACGAGTACGACTTCAACGCCTATAGAATGTTCTTCTACCACGCCAATGCAAAAAGCATTGGCATCCGCATCTTCGGTACTAGATTTAGCCCCGTTACATTTTCAGCGCAAGACAACTTGACCAGTGAGCTATTACGCTTTCTTTAAAGGATGGCTGCTTCTAAGCCAACCTCCTAGTTGTATAAGTCATCTCACCACTTTTAACACTTAATCTAGATTTAGGGACCTTAGATTGCGGTCTGGGCTGTTCCCCTTTCGACTAATGGAGCTTAGCCCCCATAGTCTAACTCCTTGGTTCTTAACTTCTGGTATTCGGAGTTTGACTGAAGACGGTAGGTTACCCATCCGCCCTCAACCAGTGCTCTACCCCCAGAAGGAACACCAAAGGCCAGTCCTAAAACTGTTTCGAAGAAAACCAGCTATTACCGAGTTCGATTAGAATTTCTCCGCTAACCACAGCTCATCCCCTCGTGTTACACGGCGAGTGGGTTCGGGCTTCCACTCCGCCTTCGCGGAGCTTCACCCTGGCCATGGCTAGATCACTCGGTTTCGGGTCTTGTACATGCTGCTAAATCGGGCTATTAACCCTCGCTTTCACTACGCCTTCGTCCTACGCGGACTTAAACTTGCAACATACACAAACTCGTTGGCTCATTCTGCAATAGGAACGCCATCGCTCAGAACGAATCTTGAGCTCTGACTCCTTGTAAACATATGGTTTCAGATACTATTTCATCCCCCTAACCGGGGTGCTTTTCACCTTTCCCTCACGGTACTAGTTCACTATCGATCACTAAAAGTATTTAGCCTTACCGGATAGTCCCGGCAGATTCACACAGGATTTCTCGTGTCCTGCACTACTTGAGAATAATTCTACAGTCTAATAATTTTTTTCGCCTACAGGGCTATCACCTTCTTTGGCAGAGCTTTCCAGCTCTTTTGACTAAAAATTACCAGTAACTGTCTGAAAATGTCAGTTTTCAGAAGGAATTATCTCGCTACCCCTAAATAACATGTAGCCTGACAGCCTTACACCACCAGTTCACGTCTCACCCGAAGGCAAAACAATCACAAAGTGATAAGGTTATATAGGTTTGGGCTGTTCCCCATTCGCTCGCCACTACTAAGGGAATCATTATTATTTTCTTTTCCTCTGGGTACTGAGATGTTTCACTTCCCCAGGTCTTCCTCAACTGCCCTATTTTATTCAGGCAGAGATAACTAAGGTTTGCTTAGTTGGGTTTCCCCATTCGGAAATCTTCGGATCAAAGGTTGCTTGTCGCCTCCCCGAAGCTTATCGCAGACTGCTACGTCCTTCATCGTCTTTTAGTGTCTAGGCATCCACCATATGCTCTTGAGTATGTATAACCACAATAATACTAATATTATTGTCTTATAATTTTAATTTTTCGTATTTTTTCGTTTGACAAAATTGCTATATTGTTAAAACATTTTTTTACTTAAATCTAACTTAGATTGTCAATGATCTTCGGTGTCATTTTTTATTTAGCCCCACGGTATTTTGGCTCTTGTGGTTAGTTGGTCTGTATTTTGCAACAGACACTTTTGCAAATAAAAAATATCCCGACTTGATTTTCCATCCATCCCAGGAGAAAATCAAGTCGAAATACTTTGTGTGGGAAATTGTTAACTCAATCAATGTGCCTTCTATTATATAGGAATTTAAAATTATGTCAAGGATAAGCTATGCACAAGTTATATACAATATTTTTTTGTTTAATTTTACGAAAAAAGCACCCTTTTTAGAGTGCTTGTATTTATTCTATGTTTTAGCCTTGGCATTCATTAATGCGTCGCTGATTTCATAGCACCAAGGCGTTTTCTTTGTGTTTACAAGAACCACATACTTATCCCCGGAAAGAATAATCAAGCCCTGTTCAACCATTTCATAAATACGTTCGCAATCACCATATAATATGCCATTCAAAGCTGGCATTTCTGATTCGGAAACAACTCTTGTTAAATGAACTTTTTTTTCTCCATCAACGTAACGGAAAAAACTCAATGTGTAGACACCCGGTTTTTTAGTGCCTGTAATAGAGACATGCAAAATTCCTGCATCCCTGTAAAGTTCTTTCAGTCTCGAGCTAACTTCCCAATCTTGACGGTCAAGCTTTGTCCGATCCTCCTCTATCTGATAAATCCTTTTACGCAATTCATTCGCTTCATCAATCAACGCCAACTTCTTTTCTGTGAAGGATTTATGATCTACAAATTTTTCTTCAAACTCTTTTCGTAAGGTTTCTTCTTTTGTTGCCATTCATTTCTCCTTTTTAATCTATATTGAATTTGCCATTTGAATTGCCAAATTAACTGTTCCTTTTAAAGTATCTGCAATTGGTACGCCATGCTTTTTCGCATAATGGCGAATGTAACCCATCTTCTTCGCTTCAGGTGGAGAACCAAGGACAACCTTACCAGAATTCTCCCAACGTCCCCATTCTACATTAGTTGTAAAACCAGGCATGGTTTCAAGCACACGCGGAATCCAGAACAAAATGCAATCTGCTGCATTCATCTGTTCGTCTTCCCAGTCAACTTGATACTCCCAATTAAATGTTTCTAGATCACGACTCTCAGGAATAAAAATATTTCCATCAAACCCAAATTGTTCAAAAAGCCTAATTGCTTCTGGTCGCCAAGACGAAACAATTGGTTCAACCCAAGGCCTTGGAGTTGGCCCAGCTAGAAAAATTCTTTTTTCCGCATCATCAACCAGCGGATCATCTACGTGAAAGACTCTCACTTAAACCTCCGAATTACAAATTGAAAATGAACCGTTAAGAATTTACATTATATAAAATATACTCTTTTGTCAACAAAAACCCCGCCTGCTACATTATAGCGGCGGAGCTGTTTTTTATTTCTGTACTCTCAAAGCTTCTCGCAAATAATCACCTGCTTCATCTAAATTGAGTCTGTCTTCTTCGTCACGCAAAAGCCCTTCCGTATCAATACAAATATCTGGATACCTTTTCACGATTTCAGGAATCAAATGAAAAGTTCCCGCGGACAAACCACCAGCTACCCCATAACCAATTCCCAAACTTGGTTGGTAAATTGATTCAAGATAATAAAGTAACTGTGCTTGATTTAATGGTTGACCAAATCCACAACTTGGATCAAGTAGCACATAATCAATGTGCCGGGAGTAGGCATTAATCAAACTAGCCATCACGTCTGGGTTTCTTACTCTTTCAAAAGCTCTTGATCCAATCTGTAAAACAATTACAACGTTAGGATACTCATTTCTGAATAGTCTAAGTTCATCAAGACTTGGCCAAGGAATGTTCAATTGAAAACCATGACAGGCTGGGCCAGCAATATTCATTAAAATTGCCATTTCATCAGACAGTTTGCCGCCCAGATCTTTTTTAAAATTGAAATGAATCAAATTCAAGGCACACGGATGATCCACGAAAATACTTTGAATTTCCTCTACCTCCGAATAACGATTAGGCCACCTGTTTGCAACTCCACATAAAGACTTTGAGCTGACCAGAACGCCAACCATTAATTTGTGTCTACCTTCCGCTGGCATCAAGGCCAACATTGCTTCAACTTCCTGCCGGCTCACGAATCCAGTAATTCCGATGTACGGCTTATTCACGCTCCCCCTCCATTTAAAGGAACACCCACGTAGGTAATTTAGCACTTATATATGTTTTGTAAAGTCTAAAATTATGAAAAAAAATAACACGCTCATGGTGGGCGGGAAAGGACTTGAACCTTCACGGCCGAAGCCACCAGTTCCTAAGACTGGCGTGTCTACCAATTTCACCACCCGCCCATCATGAACGTGTTATTTGCAATTTTTACCCTCCAAGAATATCATACCCCAATTAGTTAGTCAATATTTAAGGTTATTTTACTAACAAAACAAGGTAAGACCTTGACAAATTTTGTAAATTAAGCTAAAATATAATGTTTTAGACCCAAAAGGGCTTGACAGATGATAGTTTAGTGTGTATAATACACTTAGTAGGAACTTTGACAACTTTTTTATAAGGAGCCCCTAATGGCTGACAAAAAAATTGCACTTGTTTGGTTCAAACCTCGCAATGTGCACACAAAAGAGGAAAGCTTTCAAAAATACATTGAAACACTAGCAGCAAAAGCTGCAAAAATTCGAAAGCAAATTGGCATCAACTATTTGCCACATCAGTCAGAATACATTGGAGTGGTTGGCGGTGATGGTCCTCAGATTGAAAGAGCAAAAGAGTTTGCCCATCTAGGAATTCCGATTTACGGAATCAATATGGGAACATATGGATTTCTTCTCAATAACCACGGTGATAACGATGATATTCGTGCAGCGATTGAAGCTGCCGTCTGGATCAAATTCCCTTTGCTGGATATTGAAATTGAATACCTTGATGGCTCAATTGATAAGACTCTGGCTTTTAACGACCTATACACAAAAACCTCTGGGGTTCAAACCGCAAAACACAGAGTTTTTGTGAATGGTGAAAACATTATTCCTCAGGTCTTTGATGATCGGGAAACTTTCGCCATGGGTGACGCTGTAATTGTTTGCTCTGCAGGTGGTTCGACTGCCTACAACCGAGCAGCCGGTGGAAAAGTTTTTTCTCCCAACGCTAAGGTTTTTGGCATTACCATTGCATCTCCGTTTCCGATTCCATTCAAACCGATTCAAGTGCCTGATACCAGTGAAGTTGTCATTGAAGTTCTGGAAGATGAAAAGCGTCAACACATGATTATTGCGGATAATGAAGCCTACACCGATGTACGAAAAGTTACTATCCGCAAGTCTGAATTGACGGTTACCCTGGGCTTCAAGCCTGGTGAAACGCATCAGGACAAAGTCAAGAAAATGGAACAAAACCTAAGAGCTTGGAAAAAGAAAGCTCAAGAAAACGGAGGCCAAAATGCTTGACATGAAGCGCCTCAAAGAAGAGCGCAAAAAGATCAAGAAGATTCTCTACACACCTGATGAAGTCAAGGCAATCATTGCCGGAATCAAGCCGATCATTCAGGGAATTTCCGATGAAGATGTGTACAAGTTCACGATGCAACAGGGCGCCTATCTCGGACAGTCTTTCAATGGCTCAAAGAACTTTTGCGATCTGGATGTAGAGTACGACTTTAACGATCGGAAAGGTACGGTTTACCCAGAAGGCTTTGCCGATGCAGTTACGCGCCAGGTCCGACTCATGGGCAATATGCGTCTCCAAGACTGGGAACGAAAAGGCTTTGAAAGCATGTCCTGGTTCAAGCGAAGCTATCTTGATTTTCTCAGTAGCTATCGCTATGACCCGAGTGAAGTTACAGTTCGACAAGACAGAAAGGGGCGCCTTTTTATCAAAGTAAACGGCCCCTGGTATCGTACGATCCTGTGGGAAGTTCCCATCCTGGCGATTGTCAGCGAGCTGTACTTCCACATGACCGGACAGACTCCGAACGTTGAAACTTTTGAGACCAACCTGGTCAACAAGACCTTCAACTTCAATCGTCCTGGCTTCACTTACATCGACTTTGGTACCCGTCGTCGAGTTTCTTACCTGACCCAGGAAGCAGTTTGTCTCTATATGGCACAGACCATTCCTGACAACTTCCTTGGTACGAGCAATTGCTATATTGCTTTCAAGAATGGACTCAAGGCGTTCGGTACTCATGCTCATGAATGGTTCATGGCACACCAAGCGATGTTTGGTACTCGCATGGCCAACGAAATGGGTTTAGAATCCTGGGTTCGTATGTACGATGGTGCACTGGGCATTGCCCTTACCGACACTTTCACCACTGCGAACTTCCTTGAGGCTTTTGGTAAGCGTTACGCTGAGCTTTTCACTGGAGTTCGTCACGACAGTGGCTGTCCATTTGAATTTGGTGAAGCGATAATCAAACATTACGAAAGGCTGGGAATTGACCCCAAAAGCAAGGCCATCGTCTTTAGCGATGGACTGGATGACAAGCTGGCCGTTGAACTTCACGAAAAGTTCTATGGCCGTATCGGCGTATCCTTTGGTATCGGAACATTCTTATCCAATGACGTTGGATTTAAGCCCCTATCCATTGTGATCAAAATCAGCAAATGTCGATGGTTAGGAACTGAACGCTGGATCTACGTAGTCAAACTGTCCGACAATCCAGCCAAACACCACGGTCCGCCAGAGGCTATTACCAATACTCAGTATGACATTGGTTTAGCAGCTTAAACTTAAACATAACCCTACTTTCACACTTGGAAGTAGGGTTTTTTTGTCACAAACAAACGACTTTGTTTTCCCAAAGGGACCAGATTGTGGTAAATTAAAACAAAAACTACACAAAACAGTTGACTTTATGTGAAAAGTATGTTGTAATTATTAATCGTTTACTAGGTACCTACTACCTTAGACTAGATATCTAAAAAGTAGGGAAGGAGTTCTTTTATGAGTACCGTAACAATTGGCCTGTTTGGAACTTGTGGTGGCAGTGTTTGGCGGGATACTTTCATGAAACGCTATGAACAAGAAGGTATCGCCTTTTTCAACCCAGTGGTTGAAGACTGGGATCCCAGCATGGCCGAGGTGGAAGCTGAACATCTGGCAAACGATGAAATCATCCTGTTCCCTGTAACCAAAGAGTCCTATGGCTCTGGTTCATTGGCAGAGGTTGGTTTCTCCATTCTCCAGGCCATTCGCCTGGATGACCGGCGCGACTTTGTCATCCTGATCGACATGGACCTGGATGAAAGCTTGGATGACCCGATTGCACGGAAAGACTCTATCAGGGCCCGCGCCCTGGTCAAGCAACATCTGAAGAAGCAACGGCTCAAGAACGTGTACTTGGTTGAGTCGTTGGAAGAAATGCTGGAAGTAAGTGTGCAACTGCACGAAGCCGCCAGCATCCACAGTGGACTGAGGAGATTCAATCCTCACCGCTAGACAACCATGAACCGCATCAACATCTTAATGTTGATGCGGTTTTTCATTATTATACAATTATAAAAAGTCCTGGTAGTTACCAAGACTTTTATGTTTTTATTTCCTTCCAGCAAACGTGTCAAAGAATTCAACTCCCAACGCTTTAGCGTCTCGGAAAGTTCGATTAAACTCCTGCCATTCCACAGGTATTGATTCCAACCCAACATTGGCTCCAATTAACGCACCCACAATTGCCGCATTAGTATCAGTGTCACCGCCAGCGTTAACTGCTTCCAGTACACCTGCTCGGAAGTTAGTTGGATTACGAAAGAAAATTGCAATGGCAAAAGGAATTGATTCCAAGGAATAACAACTACAACCGTTTTGTTGAATCAAGCCATTTAGATTCGACAGCAAACCATTCTCATGAATCTTTTGTAACCGGTCTGAAATTTTATCAGTATAATCATGGTAAGCTGAATACAATTTTTCAGCAGCCCTGACCGTTTTGACCAAAGCCTTGAACTTCAAATCTACCTTTCTAGAACCAACGTCCATTTCATCCTTAACCGATGAGGACATTAACCAGCAAATTGCATAAGCAGCAATCGAAGCACGAATATCTGAATGAGTGGCCATACCCTGCTCCACACATATAGACATCATTTTACCACCAGTTACTCCACCATTAGCTAGGGCAACATACATAGCCAGTGGCGCAATTTTCATAGCTACGCCATTGCCACAACCCTGATTCGGCGCTGGTCGATTACTATGATTTCTCGGATCCTTGCCTTCCCGACCATCAGTCTGAAAAAAACGTTGGATCTGAAAAATAGAATTCCGCGTTGAGCCTCCCCAACCAGCAGTACTTTCATTAGCTTCACGAATCTGCTCTTTGAGCATATCCTCAAAATCATAACCCTTACAACGAATCAATGATTTTGCCAACGCTCGAGTCAACTGCCAGTCATCAGTAGTTTCACCAGCTTTAAAATTACTAATGCTATCAAAACGAGTTTGCTTAGCATCAAGAAAACCAGTAACACCACCTGGTACAGCTTTTTCTATCTGATCATCAGTCATAGTTTCAACGGGCATGCCCATTGCATCGCCAATGGCAACGCCAAGAAAGCAAGCCTGAACTTTACTGCGGAATAATTCATTCAAGTCCTGCATGAGAACCTCCATATATTTATTTTTTACAAAGAACCGTTCATAGACATTATATATTATAGTATTAATAATTTTTAGTCAATGATAAAAAACATATATATTAATTGACAATTTGGCTTAATTTTCATACAATTAAGTATAAATATGTTCATTCAACAAAGGAGAAAATAATGAAGAACTCATCTTGGATTGTTGTTTTTATGTTTTCATGTTTTTATGTTTTTATGTTCAATGGTTGTTCAATCATTAAAAAACAATGCGAAGCCCCACCAGGACCTTGCGACATCGCCGACTGGCAAACGCATTGCAAGCAAAGCATTGATGATTTGGACTGGCTAAGGGCTCATTACTTCAACAACACTTATTGCTTTTGCCAAGATCTAAAAACCACAGCAATTATTGTTTCAGATGAATGTTTACAATTAGCTGACAAAGCTGAAACCGAAAGAGACAAACGAGAATATCTAGTCACAGCTGGTCATCTTATCCTCTACTATGCATTTGACGAGTGCGATAAACTTGGCTCAGTTGTTTATGACAGATTAACCAAAGCCAAATTACATAAACAAGCCAAGCAGTTTGCTAAAGAATGCAAGATTGCACATTACCAACTCTCAGAAGAAGAGTTACCATGAAAAAATATTAAACCCCACCTTCTATTAAAGGTGGGGCTTTTTCTTTACGGAGTAAAGAAATTGTTTTGAGCACTCTTCGGATTAACCTTGGCCTGTGATGCGCGGATCACAGACTGACTAACCAGTTGGAAAACCCGACGAACATCAGACGGGGTATCACCAGCTTCAAGAACTGCACCAGCCGGAATACCCATGTCCTTGGCCACATCTTTGAATCCGTGATTTCCCAATCCAACCATAGCCAGAACAAAGGTTTCAGAATCCAGAAGATCCTTGGCCAAAGTTGCACAATCCGCAGCAGTGTGCTGACGAGAGCCATAATCCTGACCATCAGTAATCACTACAGCAATGCTACGCACAGTTGTTCCAGAGTCGCGAAGCTGCTGAGCATAAGTAACATTAGCAGACAAAGTCTCAACCCACTTGTCATAAAGAGGAGTGCAACCACCAGGATGGTAACTTTTATTATCCAATTTTTCAGCATCCACAACTTTCAGATAAGAGTGATAAGGGTTGTCTCTGTTCAAGGCCCACATTCCAAGCAAAAATGAATCCTTCTGTTTGGAATCAACCAGCGCTTCAATCAAAGCATTCTGGCCATCAATAACCGCACCAACAACATCCCACATAGAACTTGAGTCATCAATCAAGAGACTTACCAAGGCAACTTCAGTTGCATCGATCTCATCAAGGTCCAATCCATCGCAACCCATGAGAACATTATCATCAAGACTTACGCACATTAGGTCACGCGATGGCAAAGAGATGATCCCATGATCAGCTGCATCACCTAGAACACTTTTTACAGTACCAATATCAGGTTTACTCATAATAATCTCCTATGAGTTAAAAGATTAAAGTTGAAAGTTAAACACAAGAAATTAACTCAGACAAAGACGGTTCCCTCCTCCGACTTAAGTCGGAGGAGGGTTTGTTATTTTTAGGTTTACGCAGCGATGTCGATAACGTCAGTAGACTTGACTACGTGCATACCCGCAGCGCGGAAATCATCCAGCGCATCCTTGGCCATCTGCGGGAAGTCAACGATAACTGCACCAGTATTAGGATCAGTCACGGCCGGAACCGGAGACATGCAATCCTCCAGAATATAAACCTTGTCCACCAGACTAGGATCAACAGCGTTAATTTCACGCAGCAAGTCTTCAATCGTGGTCTTAACGCAATGACTGGAAGCCTGACCAGCAATGTAGATCCGATCATTTTCCATCAAAGCCTTGAAGAACTTGGTATTGAACTGGCCAACCACTCGACCAGCCACATCCTTCACTTCAGGCGAAAGAACTGAATAGTTCTCAGTCAGAGGATGAACACCCTTGGTCTCAAACTTGGTCTGCTTGCGACGAGCTACTGCATGGAACATAGCTGCTTCAAAAACTGCCGGAACCATCGCATGCCCAACACAACCAAGCATGGTGTGATACGGCCAAACGCAAAGCATATATTTGCCAGTTTTCTCAAGCTCCTCGCAATATGCAATGCACTCATGCGGATAAAGTGCTGGCACATACTTGCCACTCTTAATATCCGCAACAGAAATGAGCGTGAACGGAGCAGGGTGCTTGCCGGTTGCACTCTCAATCCAGAAAGAAGGATGGAAAATCTGGTAAGCTTTGTGCGTATCCAGAGAAAAATGCATCTCTGTGATCAGCCCCAGATTTTTGTAAATGAACTCACACAATCTGGCACTGTCTTCCATTGCGCCAGGGACAGACAAACTACCAGAAGTCAAACAAAAATCATTCTGTACATCAATACCGAAAAGTGCAATTTTGAATTTATCATCTACTGACGGCTTCAAGCCATGCACCTTGGCAAAATCAGTTGCCTCCTCAGCAACCATCGCCTTACGAGAAAGATACAGATCGCCAACCTTGCTAGCGTCATAAAAACTCGGAAACGGAAAAATTTTAGCATTACTCATAATAGGCTCCTAAAAAGTTAAAAGGTAAAAGTAATAACATTAACTCAAGCGAAGAAGACGAATCTCCTTTTCAGAAATTACGTAAACTCCTCCTGCTGCTGAAATTAATTCACATGATTCATCAACAAACTTTTCTGTGTCAGAAAAAAGTTTAGCTTCAACAAAGTAACCATTTTCAGGATTTAGTAAAAGCAAACCCTCATCAGTTGCACATAGTACATTGTTACCACCAAGTGCTTTGCCACGAATTGTCTTTAACGATCGACTATTGTCTGCCTCCTCTTCTCTTTCAGCAATTAACTTACCGTTCTTATCGAGAAGGTAAATAACGTTAATAGTCTTACCATTTTCTACCCGAGACAAAGTGAATAAAACTGAATCATGAGTAAAATAGCATTCCGCGTCAACCAACTGTCCTTTAATCTCAGGTAACTTCACGTTGTCATTAAGAAACCCCTTGTGAGCATCAAAGACAAAGTAAACAGTCTTAAGTCCGACTCGGTAAAAACCAAAGCCGAAATCTGGTCCAACTTTGAACCAAGTCTGATTTTCCAGAATCTGTCCCACGATTTCCTGATCATTTTCAGCTAGGTAATCACCGGAGAGGGTAAAAAAATCAGATTGATTACTGGTAAACATTGGCAACTTACCAAGACCACCAACGGGAATTATCTGTTCAACCTTTTCATTACGAATTACAGCAATCTTTTTACCGGAGCCAATCAAAGTACGGTCTCCCATCAAGGCAAAACGCATTGTTCGATCAGCTTTTTCCAAAATCACTTTTTGTTGGGTTTCCCGGCGAAGAGTATCACCTTCTTCGTAAAGATAACGCAGTTTAGGTCCCTGCAATTCGGCTAAAATAATTCTACCTCTGGTTTGAAACACCCTCGTCGCAGTACAACTACCGTTTATTACTGTAGCTTGTACTAATGCCGGGTCCCTTTGCACACAAGTCGGACAAACACGACGAGCATGATAAACTCCGCACTTAGCACACTCCGTCCACCGAATACTTTTCAGTAGATTAAGATCTAGCTTAGCTCTTTGTTTATCGTCAAAGAGCAAGCTAAAGTAGTTAAGTAACTCATCCGGCAAAACCCCATAATGAATTGCCGCTTTGGGATACTTTACTTGGTCATCAAAAACTGAAACTGCTGCTTCAGCTCGACGAAGCATGGTTTTGAATCCTTTATGAATGCCACCGTAAGGATGAACATACAAAAGGCTTTGAAAAAGCATGACCGCAAAAGCATAGTAATCACTTTCGCAAGTAAAAACTGCTCTAGAAGAAAAGTCCTGTCCGAACAAAAGAGGATCCAGAAACCTTTCTGTGGCCATAACACAGGGCAAACCAGCAAACTGCATACTGTCAGTGTCAATCAAGTAACTTTTTTGATCTTTGAATAGAACATTCAAATCATTAAAGTCACCAATAATCACACTTCGAGTATGCAAACCATCAACTGCCTGACCTAAGTCACCGAAAATTTCCATTACTTCAGAGTTATCAATTCCACCTTGGCGAAATTTCTTTTGCGAAAGCATATAAGCTACTTCAGCGCCAGAAACTTTAGGCATTACATAGCCGACAATTTCACCTTTTACATCTTTGGCAAGAGCGATAGGTGAAATTACATTTTTCGGCAAATTCTGAGGAAACTTTCTCAGTTTTTCAAGCTTGATCCTATGCATCATTTGCCACAGATCTTTACGATCTTGCTCCCAACCTTTCTCTGGTTTATGAAAAATCTTTACTGCTTTGTCTCGCCAGTTGAAAACCTGAGCCTCACCGCCAGTTCCCAAAATATCTTTGGGAGACAGACGGACTTTTTTACCTTCTATGTAAACATCCATTGCTTCCTCCGGAAGAAATTCTAATTTCCTAAATCCTAAACATCAAATAATATCAAATGTTCAAACCAATAAATTTAAATTTTGAACTTTGTATTTGTTTAGAATTTAGATATTAGTGATTGGGATTTGTAATTCTTGCTTTCTAACAAGAATTACCGTTGTATCGTCATGTAAAAGTTTATGATTATTACCAAGAACGTTCAGTCGCTTTTGAACCAAAGCTTTATTTTTCAAATACTTTGACCCAGTTTCAAAATCTAGCAAGTCTCCAACTTTCATTTCTTTGCCAAGCAAAGAAATATCTTCCTCACTTCTTTCAAATAACTCACTAAAGCCATCGGTGGCAATTAGCAAACTGTCGACTTCAGAAGTTGGTAGGTCATGCTGAATTTTAACTTTTGCTGAACCATAAGTTAAATATTCAGGTTCATTATTTTGATCAATTTCTGTAACTTCTCCATTCAGAGAAATCACCCCATCACCAAAGCTAAAGATAATCGTTCTTTCTTCGGTCAAAATAAATCCGACCAAAGTAAAAAGCCAATAACTATAGGTGTCAGGAGCTTCTACTATCCCTAAACACTGATTAAAGCGACGCAGACTAAGCAAAAATTGCCTGGCCGCATCGTTCAAAAAGTACTCCCAATCATTTGGCAATTCATCTGGACAAATTTCAATCATCTGTCGTAAATGATTAGCCATAAATCGGACTCCTAACTTCGCTCCTACTTCAGAATGCCTCCCTGAGCCACAACCATCACTAACTAAACCAATAACTACTCGTTCAGTTGTGGCAATAGTTAAAGCATCTTGATTGTTCTTGAAACCTTTGTGATGATAAGATCCAATGACGCTTCCACCTTGAATAGCGAATTTATCCAACATTATATTTCTCCTATTTATGTAACTATGATTGTCAAAGTTCTATACTCACTATGAATTCTTCCTTGTAAAAAGCCGAAGCAAATCACAGAGAAGAAAAACGCAAGATGTAATTTCCCCACAATATGTTTTTAGGAAATAGTGTAATGAATACACTTTTGTCTTACAGTTTAATCATAGTGTACTTTTTACACATTGTCAAGTCTTTTTGTTAATTTAAAACAAAAACTAGCTAAAGTTAGCTAATAATTCCTGTGGGCAAAGGGTTAAAAATGACACTTATGTTTAAATTGAATCCTTGTAATCTCGTAAACAAAAAAACGTCTACTTAACTTTGTAAGTAGACGCTTATGATTTCAGTTAAAGAACAATGTCTTCAATGTGCGGCAGACCAAGGTCTTCTCGACCCAGATTCAGCGTACCTCGCCGCTTGAAGGCTCCGTTCAACGCTCTTTCCGCCAAACTGTGAATCAGTTCATACGGATAATCATCGATGATGGGAAGATCATTCAACTGATTTTTGTCTCCATCCGGATCAAAGCCAACCTGAATCAGCTTGATCATAACCTCATCGATCACGTCGTAATTTGCACGGAGTTCATCTTCATCATTCTTGCTGATTCCGAGATCAGCATCCGGCTTGCGGTTGATTACCTCTTCCGGAACACAAAGCCGCCTGGCAAAGGCCTTCATCTCCTTTCCCTTGAGAACATTCTGGATCATTCCGAAATCACCAACATCACCGCAGATAGTCCAGAAGGCCATCCAGAATTCCGACAGATTGTCGGTCGAAAGAACAAGTCCCTTCATAAGCCTGGCAATGTGGTACGCAGTAATCATGCGCAGACGCGCCTTGATATTTCCCTGCGCAACCTTGCGAGACCAGTCCCACTGATCAAGAGCAGCCTGATTCTGTGTTTTCACCAGAATCTCTTTTACCTGCTCATTAATACTGGCAACTGGCGAACGAGGAAGATCATTGAGTAGATGCTCAAATCGACTTTCCTCAACATAGTGCTCAAGTAGAGCTCTCCAGTCGTAGCTACCGTTTGCAATACGGAATACTTCAGTCCATTCAACCTTGATCTGATGAACACCAAATTGATTGATAACATCAAGAGCCAAACGCTCTGCATCAGGACTGGACTCAATGGGAATCATCACTGCTGTAACATCCAGACGATAACCGTCCATCTTTGCCATGTCGCGTGCATACGCCGCCGCTCCCGTAGTTACAGCACTGTCTAGACCTCCGGATTCAGGAATAATCAAATCATGAATACCGCTGGCTTTACAATAATCATACAGGTGCAGGGCCATCGCATCAATAGCCCGGTCAATCTGCTTAGTCGTCAATCTATACTCAGTCGTCATTTTCGCCTCCGTAAAGGTCATTTGCAATAATAAACTTTTCGACAATAGGGACTACCAATCCTGTAATTGGATTTCCTGCTTTTAGTCGTGCACGGACTTCAGTACTTGAACCTGCAAGTTCTTGCACCGACAAGACCTCAGCTTTAGAAGGAAGGTCCTTCTCGTTGAGAGGAAACCCAGCCCTACTGTTGATCACAAAGTTCAAGTTTTCCCAAACTTCCTGACCGCGATACCAGCATCTCTGAATCTCAGATTCCCCAGTAGCGCCGCCTATAATTAGATCAGTTCCAATAACGTGGAAAACCTGACCATTAATTTGCTCTCGCAAACGG
Source organism: Candidatus Falkowbacteria bacterium (assembly GCA_018674305.1). Lineage (NCBI taxonomy): Bacteria > Candidatus Falkowiibacteriota > Candidatus Falkowiibacteriota bacterium. The sequence goes on from JABHAL010000004.1 coordinate 61,303, forward strand.
CGATCCAGATCGTAAGTACGAGTAAAGGTTTGATTCGTAACGTCACTCAAGTCAACCTTCACATTTTTCAATTCTCCGAAAGTCATAATAACCATTTCTGATCTTTCCAGTGGTGTCACTGTACCAAAGTCTTTTTTGACTCTTCCCCCACAAGGCACCACTAACACTTGATCGAAAATCTCAGAAAGAGTTTTGGCAATATCAAAGTGAGCCATTGTAGGTGGATCAAAACTACCACCAAAAATCACAACCTTTTTGTCGTTCATTTTGCAACCTCATTGTAAAGATCTATTATTCAATAAAATTCATAAATATATTCTGAACTTTATTGAATGGGAATTAGCTATGAGCTAATTCCCATGTGTTTATTTATCGAACAACTACCACTTCAGCGGCTTCCAACTCCTGGATAATTTGTTCATCGTTCTCAGGAAATACTGAAGCGCAATATTCCTTAAGTACTCTTACTTCTGCCTCAGGAAATTCCATCTTAGCATCTTTCGCAGAGTCTTTCACACAAACATCAAAGGCCAAACAAACAACATCAATGCCTTCGAAATCATATGCAGAAAGACTTTCCGCGAGACCGGTCGTAATCCGTTCACCATTTTCATTAACTCCCGAGAAAAACGCGGAATGGCTAGCAACATCCGGATCCATTCCCTTCCGAACGATAAGAGCAACTTTACTCATATCAAGTAAGGGATGAATCATTGCACCGGACGAATTCTGCTTGCAATGGTCAAAAAAGACCATCTGCTCAACTCCGTTCCTTTTAACCATTGCGAACGGAGCAACACCATGTCTCGAAGCAAATTCGTAATGTCCTTCCGGATGCCAATCCTGGGTAACGATAATCAAATCGTATTCACCAGTGGCCATCAACGCATTGATCATCTTCATTAAAGCTGAGCCACCCGTAACAGCCAGGGCTCCACTTTCCATGAAATCAAGCTGGGGATCAACAATTATCAGGATTCTGCCGATCTTAATCTTGCGAATAGTTTTCATCTTTCACCTCTTAAATTGGTTGTAAAATAACTCAATATAGTATCACACCTACTGCTCATTGTCAAGGTCTAAATCCTCATCTTCTTTATCTATCATCAAACGCATGGCCAACTTGTAATGTTCATCTTTTAGGTCGTCTAAATTATCACGAATTTTCTTTTTATCCATATAATTGATTACTGAATTGTACTGATCTACTGAACATTTAGTATATCAGTAATTATCAGCACTCACTTCACTTTCACAGGTATTATAGTGTATTTATTACACTCTGTCAAGTGTTTTTAGGTGTTTTGTCGTAAAATTAGTCAAAACCATAAAAAAACATCCACCCTATTCTAGCATATATATGTATATTTATATTCCCAGTCTTTGCCAAAAGCTATTCTATTGCTATGATTAAGTAAATGTATGAAATTCAATCTCCACGCCAAATTCAAACCAGCCGGTGATCAACCACAGGCGATCGAAAAACTTGTTCAGGGCATCAAGTCTGATTTTGATAAACAGACACTACTTGGTGTAACTGGGTCTGGTAAAACTTTTACCATTGCCAACGTAATTAAAAAAACTCAATTACCTACTCTTATAATTGCTCACAATAAAACTCTAGCCGCTCAACTATGTAGTGAGTTTCGTCAGTTCTTTCCAGACAACGCAGTGGAATATTTTGTCAGCTATTATGATTATTATCAACCAGAAGCTTATCTACCGTCATCTGATACTTACATAGAAAAAGAAGCCCAAATTAATGAAGAGATTGAACGACTTCGTCACGCCTGCACGCAATCACTCTTAACTCGCAAAGATGTAATTATTGTTGCTTCAGTTTCTGCCATCTATGGTTTAGGCTCACCAGAAGAATATAAAAAAATAACCTTGCACTTAACCAAGAATCAAAAACTAGATAGGCGTGAAATGCTGGAACAACTGATTGACATGCAATTTACTAGAACAAATTCTGATTTGAAACGCGGCACTTTCAGAATGCGTGGGCAAATATTTGAGATCATGCCGATTAACGAAAATATTATCTTTCGCTTTGAAATTTCTGATAAAATCGACCTAATTGAATCACTCGATCCGATTACCCGAAAAGTTAAACGCGAACTACCAGGTATCTGGCTTTTCCCAGCCGTGCATTATGTAATTAATGAAGACATTAAACAAAAAGCTTTTCAAACAATTCGCGCTGAACTAAAAGAACAGCTTGCTATATTCAAAAAACAAAAAAAATTATTGGAATATGAGAGATTGAAACGTCGAGTAAAATATGATTTAGAGATGATCAAAAATGTTGGTTACTGCAGTGGAATTGAAAATTACTCTCGGCATTTTGATAATAGAAAACCTGGAGAAGCGCCATTTAACCTAATGGATTATTTCAAAGCTAACAATAAAAAGTTTCTAACTGTAATTGACGAGTCTCATGTTGCGCTACCTCAAATCCGGGCCATGTATAACGGTGATCAGGCACGTAAAAGTACTTTAGTTGAACACGGGTTTAGACTACCCAGCGCCAAAGACAACCGACCACTTAAGTTCGAGGAATTTGAAAGAAAAAACGATTCAACAATATACACCTCCGCCACTCCAACAGAATTTGAAACAAAAAGCTCGAATAAAGTCGTTGAACAGATCGTTCGCCCAACCGGCCTAATTGATCCAGAAGTTGACATCAGACCAATCTCTGGTAAGGAGCAAGAATCAAGGAGCAAGGAGCAAGGAAAAATTAAAAAGGGAAAATTAAAAAATAAAACACACACAAAAACTCAGATTGAAGATTTAATATTAGAAATAGAAAAACAGATCAAGCTAAAAGAGAGAACGCTAGTTACGACATTAACAAAGAAAATGGCTGAAGACCTAGCTGAGTATCTGAAGAAAAAGAAAATACAAGTTTCATATCTACACAGTGATATCGACACCCTAGAAAGAATTCAAATCATCACAGATCTTAGGAACGGTAAAATTGATGTTTTAATCGGAGTAAATTTACTTCGTGAAGGACTGGACATCCCAGAAGTTTCACTGGTTGCTATTCTTGATGCTGACAAAGAAGGGTTTTTAAGAAACGACACCAGCTTAATTCAAACCATTGGCCGAGCAGCTAGAAATGTAAACGGTAGAGTTTTGCTTTACGCTGACAACATCACTGGTTCAATTAAACGTGCAGTAAAAGAAACCAAACGTCGCCGAAACAAACAATTATCCTACAACAAAAAACATGGTATCACCCCCAAGACAATTCAAAAAGCTATTCAAAATATACTTGAAGAATTCGGACTTACAGTGAAGAAAAAAACCAAGAAAGAAAAAAAACAATTACAGGAAACTCTGGCTATTGACTTGCAAGGAGACGATCGACCAATTAAACAAATCATTAAAGATAAAGAAACGCAAATGAAAGAAGCTGCTCAAAAACTGGAATTTGAATTGGCCGCTGTACTTCGCGACGAAATTCGACTATTGAAAATGAAAATATAAAAAAAGCGCCCAAGTCCTTAACTTGAGCGCATGTGAGAAATTTCCCTTAAGTGTACCCCGAGGGATACGGCGATGTGGCGACTTCTCTGATCCACCGATCAACCATCTTCCCGCCTTTGTATACGGGATGCTCGATCCTACCTGCCTTTGGCAAGCGTAATCGAAAGAATTGGCCAACCAATAAACCGAGAAGAAGAAAAAGAAATCTAATCAATCTCTCCTCCACTGTTATATATTATATACAACTGAAAATTATAGCATAAAGAAAAATAGTTGTCAACCGTCACAAGTGCTAATAATGTAATTTTAGCAACAAAACGACTAAAATGTTTTGACAAAAAGGAACAGCTCTTCTATACTAATAACGGGTCTGTTACCGAATGCAAGTTCGTAACGAAATTTTCAAATATTATGATAGAATCTTCAAAAATTTTTGAGGTAATATGGTAATATTAGCGAGAAGATTTTTGGAGATTATAGCCAAAATTTGAAAATTGCAGTAGAAGCTGCATTCGGTAACAGACCCATAACAATAAATTTAACCTACCCCCCTGCCAAAGCAGAATAGGGGGCTTTTAGCTTATGCTCTATCAATTACCTGAAAACCTAAATCATTTACCTAATTTCAGAAAAAAACAAATTCATCATGCAATTTGGGGTGATTATATTTCTGAATGGTCAGACGCTACTACCCTACCCAAGGACCTTTTGAAGGAACTGGAACAAAGTTTACCTATAAACATTGCCGGTGAAAATTTTCATTCCACTGATCAACAAACTTGCAAAACAGTTATTGAACTTGAAGACGAAAAAAAGATTGAAACCGTACTGATGCAACACAAGGACGATCGTAATACAATCTGCCTATCCACTCAAGTCGGTTGCGTAATGAACTGTTCATACTGCGCCACGGGCCAAATGGGATTTTCAAGAAATCTAACAGCGGACGAAATCATCATGCAAATTTTGTTTTGGGCAAGATACTTAAAAAAATCAAAAAGAAAAATCACCAATGTTGTTTTTATGGGGATGGGTGAACCATTCTTAAACTATGACAATGTAATGAAATCTATTTCAATAATCAACAGCCCCGACTTTTTCAATATCGGAGCACGTAGAATTTCTATTTCAACCTGCGGTATTACTGAAGGAATTAAAAAATTAGCTAATCAGCCACTGCAGATAAACCTGGCCATCTCGTTGCATGCGCCTAACGACAAAGTTCGCAATCAAATAATGACTATTAACAAAAAGTATTCTGTTAACAAAATCATGGTAGCCGTCGATCAATATGTTACTAAGACTAACCGAAAAGTAATGTTTGAATATTTATTATTAAAAGATGTTAATGATAAACCAGAACATGCTCGAGAACTTGCCACACTTCTTGATAACCACTTATACATGGTTAACCTGGTAAAATACAATCCAAGTAATAGCGCATTCTCGCCAACTCCAATTAATAAATTCCAAAAATTTAAATCTATTTTGCAAGTGGCAGGCATTAATGTAACTGAACGTCACAGCTTTGGACAAGATATTAATGCAGCGTGCGGTCAACTAGCTAATAAGTAAGTACAATCAGAAATCAATTCACATGGAAACCAAAATCACAATCAAGGGTGCACGTGAACATAATCTGAGAAATGTTAACTTGGAAATTCCTCGTAACAAAATGATTGTATTCACCGGTATTTCTGGTTCGGGAAAATCCAGCCTGGCTTTTGATACGATTTTCGCTGAAGGCCAACGCCGATATCTGGAAAGTTTATCTTCTTACGCGCGCCAATTTCTAGGTGGTATGAATAAACCGGACGTAAACGAAATATCAGGGCTATCTCCAGCTATTTCTATAGATCAAAAAGCTCATAGTTCCAATCCTCGCTCAACCGTGGCAACAATCACGGAAGTTTATGATTATTTAAGAATTCTATATGCAAAAATCGGACAACCCTATTGTCCTTTGTGTCAGACGCCACTAGAAAAAGTCACTACTGATGAAATTAACGACCACTTGATTGAACGACTTAAAAATACTAAAGAAGAAAAGAACAAAACAACAACTTTATCGATACTTTCACCAATTGTTCGCGGTCGCAAAGGAGAATATCACCAATTACTTTATGATATTTATAACAACGGTTTTGTTGAGGCTCGTATTGACGGAAAATTTAAATCGCTTAAGAATAGAGTTGTATTAACCAAAAATAAAAAGCATACTATTGAAATTGTAATCGATAAAATCACCCTTATTAATCCAGACACGATTGAACAAAGTCCTTCTGTTTTGCAAAGGATTGCTGAAGCAGTGGAAAATGCAGCTGAACTATCCGATGGTCTTTGTACCGTTATTTATCCAAACAGTGAAGAAAAAATATTCAGCACAGACTATTCTTGTCCGCATGATGGTTATAGTTTTCCAGAAATCGAGCCCCGTCTTTTTAGTTTTAATAGTCCTTATGGATATTGTAACTATTGTACAGGCCTTGGCACAAAAGAATTATTCAGCGAAGAAGTGTGTCCTAAGTGCGAGGGCAAGCGTCTAAACGAAAATGCCCTAAGCGTAAAAATCAACAAAAAAAACATTTGCCAAACAACCGACCTCAATATACGAGAAGCATTGGAATTTATTATCTTACTAGAAAAAAAACTCACCGCTAAACAACTCGAAATTGCAGGAGTTATTATCGGAGAGGTGAGAACCCGTTTACAGTTTATGCTTGATGTCGGCTTGCACTATTTAACTTTAAACCGGCGTGGCGGAACACTTTCTGGTGGTGAAGCGCAACGCATTCGCCTAGCATCTCAGGTCAGCACCAAACTGGTTGGAGCACTTTATATCTTAGATGAACCAACTATTGGTTTACATCAAAAAGATAACGATCAACTAATTTCAACACTGAGAAATCTGTGCGATACTGGCAATACTATTATAATTGTTGAACATGATGAAAACACAATCTTGACCAGTGACTGGCTGGTTGATATTGGTCCAGCTGCTGGAGTGCACGGCGGTAAAATTGTCTACAACGGCCCCTTAAATAATATTCTTGATTCAAAACAGGCTTTACCGAAAATAGCACTCGATTGTCAAACTCAAGGTTCCGCAAAAGATTCTTTAACAGGTCAATATTTAAGAAACGAAAAATCAATTTCACTACCAGAGCGCCGGCGAAAAGTTGATAAAAAAACTCCCGTCATAAAAATTACTGGGGCCAAAGAACATAATCTAAAAAACATCAAGGTAGAAATTCCCCTTCGCCGTTTAATTTGTTTGACCGGTGTATCCGGATCAGGTAAGTCAACCTTAATGCACGACACTTTGTATCGTGCTATTCAAAACAAGAAATTCCGCATGAATAAATGGGTTGGTAAACACAAATCTGTAACAGGAATCGAGAGTATTGATAAAGTTATCAAAATCAACCAAGCACCAATCGGCCGTACCCCTAGATCAAACCCTGCAACTTACACCAAAGCGTTTGATTATATTCGTGATATTTTTGCTTCAACTCAAGAAGCTCGTATTCGCGGTTATAACGTTGGTCGCTTCAGTTTTAATAAGCCCGGCGGACGTTGCGAAAACTGTGAAGGTCGTGGTCACTTGCAAATAGAAATGCATTTTCTACCCAGCGTAGAAGTTATTTGTGATATATGTAAAGGCAAACGTTACAACAAAGAAACTTTGCAAGTTCATTACAAAGGAAAAAACATTTCCGATGTTCTGAGTATGACGATTGAAGAATCAAAAGTTTTTTTCCGTGACGTACCTTTTATTTACGACAAACTAAAGGTTCTTAGTGAAGTTGGTCTTGACTACCTAACACTTGGCCAGTCAGCCACCACCCTCTCGGGTGGTGAAGCCCAACGGATTAAACTAAGTCGAGAATTAGCAAAAAGAAATACAACCAATACTTTATATTTAATGGACGAGCCTACCGTTGGACTGCATTATGATGATGTCAAAAAACTTCTTGATGTCATTCAACGATTAGTTTCACAAGGAAACACAGCCATGATAATTGAACATAATCTCGACATCATCAAATGCGCTGACTGGCTGATTGACCTTGGACCTGAAGGTGGTGATGGTGGTGGCGAAGTTGTAAAAGTTGGCACCCCAGAGGAAGTTGCTAGATATGGACCAAGCTGGACCGGACAATACTTAAAACGAATATTAAAATCTTGAAACATGCCCAACTTAAAACAAAAACTCACCAAAGCACCAACCAAACCTGGTATATACCTTTTTTATAATAAACAAAGGGCTCTTATTTATGTTGGCAAAGCCACAAACCTAAAATCACGGATTCGCAGTTACTTTACTGGACAAAAATCACCTAGACCAATTGAAACTTTTATTCACGAAGTTTCCAACATTAAGTGGGTCGTAACAGACTCAGTTTTGGAAGCCATTATTTTCGAAGCCAATTACATAAAAAAACATCAACCGAAATACAACGTCCTTGGCAAAGATGACAAGAGCTGGAATTATTTATATTTAACTAAAGATTATTTTCCCATTTTAAAATCTATTCGTGCTCATGAAATTACTAATTACCAAAAATTATGGGGTCCTTTTCCAGGTTTAAATACCAAGGAAGCACTCAAACTTTTGCGTAAGCTTTTTAACTATTCTGATTGTAAACCAAATCAAGACAAACCTTGCTTTTATAATCAAATCGAACAATGTCTTGGGGTTTGCACTGGTGAAATTACTGCTCAGAAATACAAACAAAAAGTTATCCGCCCACTAATGGCCTTTCTTTCTGGCAAAAAAGATCAAGTAATAAAAGATCTCAAAAAAAACATGAAAGTTGCGAGTAAAGAAGAAGAATATGAAGAAGCAGCTCGCCTACGCGACCAAATCAATAACTTGAAAAAAATTCAAGATGTTGCCCTGCTTAGTGATTCTTTATTCAAAACTACCCGAATTTCTAATTTCAAGTTTCGAATTTCTAGAATCGAAGGTTATGATATCTCTAACCTTGGCTCAACTGGCAAAGTTGGAAGTTTAGTTACCTTTCTCCACGGAGCACCAAGTAAAAAAGATTACAAAAAATTCAAAATAAAAACTGTTAAGGGCCAAAGTGATGTTGATTGTCTGGCTGAAGTTTTGAATCGAAGATTGAAGCACTCCGACTGGCCTCTGCCAGACTTAATTCTTGTCGACGGCGGTAAGCCACAAATATCTACAGCAATTAAGATACTTCAAAAAAGCAAAAAAGAAGAAAAGCAAGAAAGAAAAAAAATTAACACACAAAAACAAATCCCAATCGTAGGAATTGCCAAAGGAAAAGATCGTAAAAAAAATCAGTTTTTCATTTCTGACAAATCAATTGAATCCTGGATCAAAGAAAACAAAAAACTTTTAATTCAAGTTCGCGATGAAGCACATCGCTTTGCGATTAAATATCAAAGGCAACTTAGGAAAATAAAGTAAAAAAAGAAACGCGACATGGTCGCGTTTTTCGTTTGTCTTAATGTTCTTCTTCGTTCAGCAACTGGTATTTAATAACCACCGTGATTGCAAAAACCACATTCACATTTGTAGTGTGGCTACTACCAGCACCAGCTCCGGCGCCTACTGTTCGCCACTCAATATCATCGTTGTCATAGAAAATTTTACCTTCATTTTCACTGAGCCACGCCTCCAATTCTTGATTAAGTTGGCTTACTGCTGAACTATGAGAAACCGCTTCATCAGTACAACTAAAAATCTTTACTCGATACCTTTCCATATATCACCTCCGAGTTATTAAACCTAAAACCTACGCGATATGTTATATTACTAAAATTATCTTAATTTGTCAACCCCAATCAAAAAACCGAGCTATCCAGCTCGGTCTTTTCAATATCTCGTTTATATAACTCTACTATAGATTTTCAACTTTTTAGTGGTTGCTTTGTAAAGTTGAGCTGGCCGACCAACTTCACTGGTCACCTTATCTAATGGCTCAACCATAGCCAGAGACAAAATCTTTTTACGGAAATTCCGCTTGTCAATTTTATCTTTGTAAACCGCTTCATAAGCTTTTTGCAATTCGGTTAGAGTAAATTCTGATTGCATCATGGTAGCGGCTACATTAGTATATTCAAATTTCCATTTCAAGCGTTGCCATGCATACAAAAGAATTTCTTCATGCGATTTTCCAAAAGAAAGTTCCGGCAAATCAGTTATTGGAAACCAACGCGCCTCACGTGCATCATCAGAAGCACTAAGTTTAATTTTCTCCGGCTCACTTACTAGCACCATGTACGCTACCGCAATTACTCTTGTTCGTGGATCACGTTTAACTTCACCAAAAGTATAAAGCTGTTCCAAGTAATTTGATTTTGATAAACCAGTTTCTTCATTTAACTCACGCAAAGCAGCTTCTTCCAAACTTTCATCTTCCCGCACAAAACCACCCGGGATTGCCCATTTACCAACGCCTGGACCAAAACGACGTTTAACCAAAAGTACATTTAACTTATTTTTTATTAATGAAAAAACCACAATATCAGCGGCAACTAAAAGTTTCCAGCCTTCTGTGGCTTTTTTGAAATCAAAAGCTTTTTTATTAGTCATAGATTTACGGATTACGGATTTATACGGATATACGGAGACACAAGACTCTCTAGTTTTAAACCTCATGTAAATCTGTACATCCATATCAATCTGTAATCCTTACACAGTATAGCACATTAGTGTCAATTAAACAAAAAAGAGTAGTGATACGAGGATCACTACTCTCTTTTTTGAATCTCACTTGCGAGCAACTTGCTCAGGCTTTTCCCAGTCCCAGATGAAGTGGCGACCCATCTCCGAATAAATTAGGAAATGAGCTTGGTAATGCGCGGCTCCGTACAGATCCTTGTTGCCTGCCAGATACTTTTCATGCAGACATTTCATGTAACCTTTAGCAGCACAACTTCTGTACTTACCATTGTACTTGACCAGAGCCCAACGCCAGTTCTTCTTCGCTCCATACTTCTTGAGAACCTCTACCGCACACCAAGCGTTGATCACCGGGTCACGTAGAGCTTCTACTCGAGTGATGCCACAGATTGCCTCAGCCGTTCCCGGCATGATTTGGAACAATCCTTGAGCACCTTTGAAGCTTTCTTCATCTGGATCAGCTCCGCTCTCCACAAACATCAGGAAAACGAATCGACCCAGACCGGCCTCATTAAAAATGGTAATGATTTCATCCCTAGCATTCTTGGGAATCTTCAGCCAGTTTCTCAAAAGACCATTTACATTGGAATAGCCCAACTTGCCAATCACGTCCTTCACCAATACATGAGGATAAATTACATCATCCCAATCATACTGGCGATACACCTTTGCTCGCAGAACTTTTACCTGTTTGTTAGAAACGATCTCCATTTTAGTTTCGGCTGCAGCTTGACCCAGGTCAGTCAGACTACAAACAATCAAGATTGCCATTGCGAAAAGGGCTGTTTTCTTCATGATTTCCTCCAAAGAAGTTTAGCCTCCTCGCCTTGCGGTAAACGTAGTATAGCACGAATATTAGATAATGTCAATGGCGAATTGCACTAAATTAACCAATTTTAGCTAAAATTACTATTGACAATTTTCACTATATTTGCTACAATGCTCAGTTATCGGATATTTACAATATTAAACATACTGGAGGCGTATATGTCTATTAAACTTTGGCCAACCGGACTTGAAGATGTTGAGAAAATAATGACCTGGGTAAATGACCCAGAAGTCACCGCCTACTTTGCCACTATGGGAAACATTACCAAAGAGCAGGAAATTGCTTATTTGAGTACAATGTTGGCTAGTAAAAACGATCGCTTGTTCAGCATTTTTGTAGACGACGATTATGCTGGGCAATGCTCAATCAATCAGATTCACTGGCCTTCTCAAACTGGTAGAATCTTCTTGGTCTTAACCAAAAAATTCCAAGGTCGCGGACTAGCTGCCAAAGTGATTGCGGAGCTCCTCCGGGTTGCCTTTGAGGATTTAAAGCTAAACAAAATTTGGCTGATCGTCAGGGAACACAACGAGCGTGGCCGGTACCTTTACAAACGGTGCGGTTTTGAGACAGAGGGTCTTTTGCGAGAAGAGTACAAAGTCAACGACAACTTTGTAAACATGGTCCGTATGTCAATCTTGGCCAAAGAGTACCACCTATGGTACAAAGACTAATAATCACAGCCGCTTTGAATATAATTCAAGGCGGTTTTTGTTTTCCTGAAAGTATGCTAAAATAGTTAAAACAAAACTAATCTTGAAATTAAAATTTTCTTATGCAATACCTACAATTAATAATCATAATCGTCGGTTTCGCCGTCATAACTTATTTCATTGTAAGGCCTAAAGAGCCTGAGGAAAAAAAAGATGATCAATCCATGATCATGATGCAGAATCAACTCAAAGAAATCCGCCAGTCTCTATCCAGTCAACAAACTGAAATCCAAAAAACAATGCAAGGTCAATTTTCCGAAAGCGCAAAAGTTATTAGAAATGTGACCGAGAGATTAACAAAGTTGGATGACACGAATAAACAGGTTATTGGATTTACAGAACAGCTACAAAGTCTCGAAAAGATTTTAACTAATTCAAAGACACGTGGTGCACTTGGCGAAGCTAATTTGGAATTGATTTTAAATAATATTCTTCCACCTCAAGCGTTTCAGATGCAATATCGATTCCGAAACAATGAATCGGTAGACGCAATTGTGAGGATAAAAGACAAAATATTACCGATCGATGCAAAATTCTCATTAACCAACTACCAGCGCATAGTCGACGAAGATAACCCAGAAAGAAAATTAGTGCTAGAAAAAGAATTTAAAAATGACCTAAAGAAAAGAATTGACGAAACCTCAAAATATATTCGCCCAGAAGAAAACACCCTTGAATTTGCGTTCATGTTTATCCCCGCTGAAGGGATTTATTACGATTTACTGGTTAATGAAGTTGGCGCCGTAAAAGTGAATACACGCAGCTTGATTGACTATGCCTTTAATGAAAAAAGGGTCATAATAGTTTCCCCAACAACCTTTGCTGCATACTTACAAACTGTACTTCAGGGATTACGAGCTCTACAAATTGAAGAATCTGCCAAGGAAATACGGCAGAATGTAGAAAAGCTTCAAAAACATCTTGCAGCCTACGAAGATTATCATCGAAAAGTCGGATCTCACTTAGGAACAGTAATCAATGCCTGGAACTATGGAGACAAGGAATTAAAAAAGATTGATAAAGATGTTTTGAAAATAACCGGCACGCCAAGTAACTTCGAGCCCACCCCATTAGATCGCCCAAAAACTGATTAATACTTCCGCAAAATAAAAAAGCCGTCCCTGATGTTACTTGGGACGGTTTTGTGTTTATGACAAACCAGATTCATGCAATAAGTTCTGATGCTCATCCTTGGCCTTTTGTTCACGAAGTTCAATTTGTTGTTTCTCGGTTCTTATCTTTCTCAGTTCCTCTTGAGAATGACGTAGTTTACCCATTCCACCACTAGATATAAATGATCCAACCAGCCCAAACCATTCTATCATTTCATCAAAAGCAATTATTAATTTTTCCTTAGTTGGATCTTTTCCAAGATAGATATTCTTTCTCTTCAAATCAAGTAATGGAATTTGAACAGTAATTTCTTGGTCCAATTTTTTAATTAGATCAGAAATACCAATCAAATCAACACCTGCTTCAGTAAAAGATGCAAATACCCCATGAACGCAATCAACGCAAATATATGCGCCAAGCTGTCCAAGTGGAACCTTCGTTACCTGATTATTACCGCTACAAAAGCCACATCGACCTTTTTCTCCTAGCGCATCGTTCATTTTAGGCCTCGAACAGTTAAGCAGATCAATTTCTGCTTTTAACACTTAAATCTTAATTAAATTTGCTATAAATGTCAACTAAAAAGCCAGCTTGAATAATATCCAAGCTGGCTGATTGATCATTTTTAGAAACGACCACTTTTGGCTTCAACATCTGCTTCAATCGCAGAAATCTGTTCCTGGGTAGGTTCGGGATCTACCTGTGCTCGAGGACAACGGAATGCGACCGTCACCCCCAGCATGTCACAAAGCTCCCGCTCAACACCACTGTCTAAAATTGAAGCTCTCTTGATTGCTATTACTTTATCTCGAAAAGCCAAATTTACTCGATTTCCAACCACTTCAAACTTGATGCAACTACCACAACCATTCCCATTACCACACATAGTGAACCTCCATAGTTATAATATACACCGACTAATTATACTATACTATTATTATCAACTTGTCAAGACTTGACATTTTCTAAATTTAGAGTTATCATACTCTTAGTTTTATAAATTTTCAAAAGGGTCAGAAGAGCAAGAAGAGCTAGAAGGGACAGAAGGTAAGGTGGGATTACAGGAATTGTTTCCCCTTATCTTTCCTCTACCTCCTTTACCTCCTTTACCCCCTCTAATACTTATGCCACAAACTAGACAAGCAAAAAAAGCTCTTCGAAAAAGTCAGAAAAAAGCGGTAATAAATAAAGCTATCAACAGCACTGTTAAAACTTTAGTTAAAAAAAGTCGAAAAGCAGTATTAAGTAATGATGGGACAGCTGGAGAATTGATTAAAACAACTATCCAAAAAATTGATAAAGCCGCTCAAAAAGGTGTTATCAAAAAAAATACCGCTGCCCGAAAAAAATCTCGCTTAATGAAGAGCCTAAATAAAAGCCAAGGCCCAAAAGCCTAAATCTAAAATCCTCTTATGTTTTTTAATCTTGAGAGGATTTTATGATAATTTTTTAAATGATCTTCTTTCGCCCTCTTTATCTTCTTGTCCTATGTCACAAAATAAAAAAACCGACCTTCTTTTAGCTATCTTCATCACAGTTTTGATCTGCGCTAATATTTTAGGTGTGAAAATTACAACCATTCTCGGTATTTCAGTTTCGGTTGGCATCTTCATGTTTCCAATAACCTTTTTAATTACAGACATTATAGAAGAAGTTCATGGTAAAGAAAAAACTAAAACTTTTATAAAAGCTGGTTCCATTGCGTTGATCATTGTCTTTGCCTACACAGCTCTTTCAATATGGCTAGGCGCAAGTGAAAGATATCCGCACGGAGAAGCTTACGCTACAATTTTTGGTAGTACTCTACGAATGCTTTTTGCAAGTTTGATTGCCTTTTTAATTAGCCAGTATCATGATATTTGGGCATTTAATTTTTGGAAAACAAAAACCAAAGGTAAATATTTGTGGTTGAGGAATAATGCCTCAACAGTAGTCAGTCAATTACTTGATTCTACTATCTTCATGTTCATCGCCTTTTACGCAATTGCTCCGAAGTTCGATGCTTTATTTATAATTCAACTAATAATTCCTTATTGGTTATTTAAAATAGTAATCGCCGCCATTGATACTCCGTTTTGTTATCTTGGAGTTAAGTGGTTAAAAGGCACGAAATCAGGGAAGAAATAAATCAAGGAATCACTTATTTCGGAGGAAAGCATGGGAAGACTGCCAAACAAAACAACCGCTGAACTTCTTCAGCCATTAAATGTAAATCTAGGGCCAGAAGCAAAGAAATTTCTTGCAAGAACAGGGCCACCGGAATTCAAACATTGGCCGACCGAAGAACAGTTTGCAAAATTGAATATACTCTGCGACCAGGATGATCAACGATTTTTGAAAGTAATCTCCCAGGCACAGTAAAACACAAAAGCGCTCAACTGAGCGCTTATTTTTTTAAAATTATTTTATACTAGTCTTGCTTGCCTGCCCCGAACCCGAGTGTAATGATTGGTGCGGGGTTTCACTTGTTTTACTAGTCTCGCTTCAAAGCTCAGCAATCAACAAATCAAACAGTAACTCAAAGGTAATATTTGTAGATTTTATCTTAATTTCAAAATCCAGTAACTGCTGATATATTTTTTTAATTTGTTCAATTGGAAAATTGCGCAGTTGACTCAAACTTTTCTTCACTACGTAAGGATGAATTTTAAGTTGTTTGGCAATCATAGCTTCTGGTAAATTATCTTTTTCCGTAGCCTCCTTGATCTGCCAAAAAATTCTGAACTGACGAACCAACATTGTCAACAAATATATTTCATTCGATCCGCTATCCAATTGATCTTGAAAAAGTTTTAATGCTTTTTTCTTATTCTTGGAACTAATAGCATCCATCAGTTGAAAAATGTCATCATTATACTTTCCCTTGACCATTAAATTAATATCTTCAGTGGTAACCTTTTCACCAGATTTGTAATTAGCCAACTTGTGAATTTCTCGATCCAATTGCCAAAGGTCATTACCAATAATTGCTGCCAGTAAGTTCACTGCCTCTAGCGACAAATTGATTTCATATTGTTTAGCTTTATTCAAAATCCACTTCACTAAATTATTTTGTTTTGGTAATTGAAATTCTTCAATCTCAGCAATTGCCTTTTTGTGAAGACCTTGGATCTGTTTATAGATTTTATTTCTAGCATCAGGCTTTTCAGTTTGATAAAAAACCACAAAAAATCCTTCAGCTGGTTTTTTTAATGCACCAAGTACTAATTCCTGCACTTCCTTGTCTAACTTGCTACCAGTTTGTAAAAAGTTTTTAAGAATAACTAACTTATTCATTCCAAACAAAGAATTGACTTGAAGTGCATTTTTTAAATCATTATTAATTTTGTCCTTTGAACCACTAGCCAATAAATCAAAAGAAAAAATATTCAAACCTGTATATTTCTTTTCAAATACCTCTCGCCAATAGACCATTCGTTGAAAAATCTCGTAATCATTCTCACCGTGCCACAAAAATAATTGTTTAGTTTTGTCTGACATATAGTTATATACTAGCATAAAATATCAAATTCACAATATCCAATACTAAATAACAAATTCACCTCTTGACAAACTATTACATTTATTTTAAGCTGTTTTATTGATGTTCTTTGGCAGTAAAGTAGTAACTCAACTCACGAGGTGTTCTCATGAAAGACAACGGAAACAAAAACTCAGTAAGTGCTTTGATCCCAGGTGATGCGCTAAATGGTCTGGTTCAGGTAGATACCAAACCTAAGACGCTAAGTATCATGATTCTGGATCAATCTTCCTCAATGATGCATTATGATGACACTCCACAAACATGCATTAATGGAGTCATTGAAGAATGCAAAAACCCGAAAGATGGACGAACTCAATTTTGTACAGTGATTGCATTTGATGACGAAGCAGAGATTCTTTTGCCACTAACCCTGGCAACGGAAGTTGTTCCGATTTCTAATTATCGAGCGAAAAATATGACTCTGCTGTGGGAAACAGTTTACCAGACGCTGAAAGTCTTCCGCCACTTTTATCGACAAGCTAACGGTCTTGCTGACATCAAAGTTTACGTGGCGGTTTTCAGTGATGGAGACGACAACAAGTCAGACCGTGAACGCCAGCCCAGAAAAGTAAAGAAGCTCGCTAGAAGTGTGCGAGCTCTGGGATGGGAACTGTTCTGTTACGGGATTGGTATCGATGGTGAAAGGCTAGCTGAAGACATGGGCTTTCCTACCGATTCAGATCACGCCATTACCGTTGAAGGCTCGCCAGAGGCCATTGCCAACGTAACCAGACACTACTCTGATGCAACAACCACTGGTTGTTTTGACCCCAACTTTTTCAAAAAAAAGCAAAAGACAACTACTCCGCAGAAACCGTAACAACTCACCCCCACAAATTCATGAATTTGTGGGGGTTTTTAATCTTGACAAAATTAAAATAATCTATTATAATCAAAAGTTCTATTTTTAACCATTTACATGGGGTTATAATGAAACTGAATCTGAGCTTTCAGCGGCATGGTCTAACTCAGGTCAATCTGGCCAAGAAAAAGATCAATGCTACTCCTATGTCTGACTCCTTCCCAGGTCGCTAAACCTGGAGGAGGACAAAATGATCTATCGCGTACTGACAGCCAGCTTTAATGAACAGAACTATCCGTCTTATAGCCAGCCGACATTCGGTGGCGCCTGGATGGTAGGCGGCGTATTTTGCGACGTACCTTTTCCTAACAAGAAGATTAATCCCAAGGCAAAATTCTTCTTCACGGAAAAAGGTTGGCGAAATGGTAGAAACTATGTTTTGCAGCAGATTCGGGAGATGGGACTGACACACAAAATCATTTGTCGGAAAAACCCCAAAAGATCGGAAATCGTTTACCAGGATAAATTCCAGGTAGCGGTTCTGCCGAGAAGATAACAAACACAAAACCCACTACAGTGTAGTGGGTTTTTTCTATACAAAATTTTTATATTTATTAAAACTTAACTTTCATATCCTGCCAATTATCACCCACCTCGGTGTCAACCTTAATAGGCACACAAAGTTTGTGGATTTTTTCCATTTTTTCATCAATAATTTTTGCAACATAATCAACCATCTCTGATGGACACTCAATTACCAGTTCATCGTGAACTTGCAGTAATACTTTTACCTTTGAACTTTTACCTTTCACCTCTTTATAAACTTCAATCATTGCTATTTTCATAAGATCAGCTGCGGTTCCCTGAATCGGGTGATTAATAGCCATTCTTTCAGCAGATGCACGCACCTGTTGTACAC
This sequence comes from Candidatus Falkowbacteria bacterium, assembly GCA_018674305.1. Classification (NCBI taxonomy): domain Bacteria; phylum Candidatus Falkowiibacteriota; species Candidatus Falkowiibacteriota bacterium. The sequence goes on from JABHAL010000004.1 coordinate 79,361, forward strand.
CTGAATTAATTTCTGGTAAATATCTCCTACGCCCAAACATAGTTTCAACATAACCTTGATCCGAAGCGGTATCTTTCATGTTATCTAAATATTTTTTCACGCTGGCAAAAGATTTAAAATACTTTTCAATAAAATCTTGAGCTTCTGCACGGGTAATCTTTTTTCGACTGGCCAAACCCCAAGCGCCCATTCCGTAAAGAACTCCAAAATTAACTTCTTTGGCAGAGTAGCGCATCTCTTTAGTTACTTTTTCTAATTCAACACCATAAATCTTAGCTGCTGTTACAGAGTGAATGTCTTGATCATCTTCAAAAACTTGAATCATCTTCTTATCTTTGGCTAAACAAGCGATCACTCGAAGTTCAACTTGAGAATAGTCAGCTGCTATTATTTTATTTCCTTTTTCTGCAATAAAACACTCTCGAATTTCCTTGCCAAGTTCTTTTCTAATCGGAATATTTTGTAAATTTGGACTTGAAGAAGACAATCGCCCAGTCGCGGTAACGGTCTGATTAAAATCGGTATGAATTCTACCAGTTTTTGGTTCAATCAGCTTTGGCAGAGCTTCAATATAAGTTGATTGTAATTTTGTCAACTCTCTATAGTCTTGAATTAATTCGATAATCGGATGACGATCTAACATTTTGTCCAATTCAGCTGCAGCTGTGGAAATTCCAGTCTTAGTTTTACTTAAACCTTCAATACTGATATCTAACTTCTCAAATAAAATTTCTTTTAATTGTTTTGGTGAGCTGATATTAAATTCCTGTCCTGCCAACTTGTGAATTTTTTTAATTAAAGTATCAATACGAAGTTGGACTTTCTTTTGTAGCTCTGCTAAATGCTTAATATCAATTTTAATGCCGTTTAATTCCATTTCGACTAGAACTTCGATTAACGGCATTTCAATTTCTGTGAATAATTTCCAAAGTTTATTTTCTTTTAACTCTTTTTCCAAAATCCCAACCAAGCGAAAAGTATAATCAGCGTCTTCACAAGAGTAATCAGCCACTTTTTTCGGATCAACCAGGTCAAGAGTACTCTGACCCTTTCCTTTTTTACCAATCAGATCTGTAATCTTGGTCATCTGGTATCCGAGTTCACGAAAAACCAAATCATCAAGCTTATGAGCTCTGGTACCAGGGTTCAAAAGGTAAGAACCAACCATTGTATCAAAATATACACCTTCAGTTTCAATACCATTTTGTTTTAGAACCTTAATATCAAATTTTAAATTATGTCCTATCTTTTTCACATTTTCATCTGCAAAAATTTCTTTTAATTTTTCTAAATTCTTTTTTAATGGCTCGATATAATAAGCCTCGCCCGTTTTCCAAGAAAAGCTGATTCCTAATAATTTACATTGAAAAATATTTAACCCATCAGTCTCTGTGTCAAACACAAACAGTTTTTGTTTTTTTAATTTTCCATAGAATTCATCAAATTCTTTTTCTCCAACAACATGACAATAGTTGTGATTGCTTTTCTTGTCGTCACTCCGGACTTGCCCGCCTTGCCCGATGGCAGTCGAGGCAGGATCCGGAGTCTCTTGATCCACAGCCTGCCCTGAGCCTGTCGAAGGGCCGAAATCAGGTAGTCTATTTAACAAACTTTTGAACCCAAGCTCTTGAAAAACTTTAAAAACTTCATCTTTGTCATAAGGTGCAACTGCAGTATCATTTAAATCAAAATCTACTTTAACATCTCGAACAATGGTTGCTAATTTTTTACTAAGGAATGCCTGTTTCTTGTTATCAATAAGTAAATTATAAATTCTCTCAGTCACTTTTATATTATCGTAAGCTTTGGCCTCAACTTTTTCATACATTTTTTCCATTGAACCAAATTCTTTTATCAAACCAATCGCAGTTTTTTCACCAACTCCTGGAACACCTGGGATATTATCTGATGGATCACCGCGCAATCCTTTGTAATCAATAAGTTTCTCTGGCCCCAGGCCGTCATATTTTTCTTTTACACCCTTTTCATCATAAATAACTGTATCAGACATTCCCTTTCGCATTGTAAAAACTTGAGTATTGTCATCAACCAATTGCAATGCATCCATGTCACCAGTCACAATAATCGACAAAACATCATCGCGATCAACTTGGCGCTTTTCACAAAGCGTGCCAATTACATCATCAGCCTCAAAACCAACCTTCTCATAAATTCTTATATTTAAAACATCCAGAACATCCTTAATGATCGGTATTTGTGCGTATAATTCATCAGGCTGTTTTTCCCTGTGCGCCTTGTAATCAGCAAACTCTTCGTGACGAAATGTTTTTTCTTTGCGATCAAAAGTCACAGCAATGTACTCCGGTTTGAATTCTTTAACTGCCTTGAAAATTGTGGTAATGAAACCATAGACAGCATTTACTAATGTGCCATCTTTTGTCATCATCGGAGGCAGAGCATGAAACGCTCGGTGGAGTACCGCATTACCGTCAACTATTATAAATTTTTTCTTTTTTTTACTCATAATTATTTAGTGACAAACATCCTGTAAATTTTTTATTTTCCAAATATTATCAAACGCTTCTTTTGCTGATAACTTTTCATACAAGACTCGATAAACTTGCTCAGTAATTGGTAAATCTAATTTCATTTTTTCATTCAACTTATAAACAGACGGTACAATATTCATAGCCTCAACCACTTTTCCATTTAAACCGTTAATTATTTCATCAACGCTCAGCCCCTTTCCCAATTCTTGACCAAAAAATCTATTTCGACCGTGCTCAGACATGGCAGTAACTATTAAATCACCAACACCGGACAGTCCCATAAAAGTAATTGGTTTTGCCCCAAAATATTTACCAACTGAAGCCATTTCATTTAGCCCTCTAGAAATAATCGCTGACTTGGTGTTGACACCATAACCTAATCCATCACAAAATCCAGCGGCTACAGCAATAATATTTTTTAATGCACCGCCAAGCTCTACTCCAATAATATCATCATTGCAATAAACACGAAAATATTCTGTTTCCAAGATTTCTTTCACCTTTACTAAACAATGTTTACTTGAATGACCAATCACCGTCTTTGACGGAATTTCTTTAGCGACCTCCCAGGCAATGTTTGGACCAGACAAAGCAACAACTTCATGTTCCGTTCCCAATTCTTCTGTAATCACCTCGGATATTCTTTTATATGTTTCAGGTTCAAGCCCCTTTGATAATGTAACAACAGTTAACGGCTTATCAATAAACGGTTTTATCTTTTGAATAATTGATCTAGTAAATTTAGACGGCACAGCATTAACAATAATTTCTACGTCCTTAGTCAACTCTGAAAAATCATCAACTGCAATCAAATTTTCAGGTAGATCAAACTCAGGTAAATACAAATCATTGCGATGGACAGTATTAATACTTTTAATAACTTCTGGTTCATTTGCCCAAATTTTTACTGAATAATTTTTTTTAGCCAATAGGCTTGCAATCGAAGTCCCCCAGGCCCCAGCCCCCAAAACAGCAATATTCATAGATTTATCTTAATTATATTTAGTAAGCCCATTATATCATCTTCTCGCAAAAATAAAACCGCTCATTTTTATGAGCAGTTATTGTTATCCTTTTAGCCAAATGTAGCCGAAAGAGAGAATCCCCATTCCCACACTAATAATCAATAGTTCTAATTCCAGTTTTTGTTCTTCGCGGTCAAAACCACCTCTGATCCAGATAAAAGGGTAAATTATCGCAAAACCAGCGGCAATCAGAGACACTGCCGAAAAGAAGTTAATCATATTCGCAGCACTATTTATATAACCAGAAAAAATGAACAAGATTGTTGCCAACGCGATCGATACCTTTATAGCTTTTTTCTGTTCTAGCATTAAATCCTCCCGTTTGACTAACTAATTTAGCAAACATGACCGAAACTGTCAAGATTCAATTTAAAACTCCCACCTTTTAATAAAGATAGGAGTTTGTATTGTTAAATGAAACCTCTTTTAAGATCTGACATGTGCTGTAAATGTTCTTTCGAAACAAAAGTTCCTACTTGTAAATCCATCGCTAACAAAAGCTCTTTAATTTCTTTAAAACTTTTGCGACCAAGGCGTTTGATTTTCAAGAATTCTGTTTCGGTCTTAGCAATCAACTCGCCTACATAAACAATATTAGCGTTGTACAAACAATGAGCAGATCTCACACTCATTTCTATTTCTTGAACAGGTTTTAGTAATAGTTCAATTGGTATATCTTCAGAGCCAACCATTAACCTGCGAATCCGATGAGCAGCAATAACATCATCAACATGTTTATTCATGGGCAAGACCAACAAATCAAGCTTGCAGTTTCTAAATGCATACCACAATTTTCTTTTTGCGACTATCAAATCTCGCCTGATGCTTTGGCTACTTAATCTAAATTTCTTAGCAAGGACCTCAATCTTTTGCTTTTCTACTCCTAATCCAAAATAGGCACGTACCACAAAAGCCCTTCGTGATTCTAACAAATCAAGCGTAGCTTCAATTTCTTCTACTGCTATTGCTGGCCAAACTGGAGTGATCCTTCTACGTTCACCATTTAAAACGTGAGCATAAAGATCTTGGTGTAAATCGCCTTCAGTATAGATAATCCCATGACTAAGATTCACCCAGAACATTCGCCAGATATCCTCGGTTGAATCAGATGGTTGAGGTGATCCATACACAAATTTTAGCAGATCCAAATATGGCCGTTGTTCAACTGTACATTCAGGAAAATACAGCCTCTCCATTGTTTTAACTACGCCACGTAAATAAGGGAATAAAACATTAACTTCTAGTGCTTTTGTTAAAACCTGGAAAAGAGACTCTTCTAGCACTGTACGCTCTTTTACGAGAAACAACTTAGCAAATTCTTTGATCAAACCAATCTTCTTTTGCTGGCCTTTTGGTCGATTAGAACAATTTGCTTTTATTCCACCAATCAACCTCATATCACTAAGAATTACTAATTCATTAATGCCAGAATATTGCGACATTTCTTTACAGCTGAATCCTAGACCCGCCAACACAACTAAAAAATCGATTCTCTGTTGTCGCCATGGTCTCACGTGAACCTCCTTTTTCAAGCATTATTGTAAAGTTCAATGTTAATGATTTAGTTTATATTTTTTTTTTATAACTGTCAATAAGCTTCTCTTTACTAATCTTTACATTCAAGTTCAAATTTGCTACCATTTAATTACCTATTTTATGGCCTGGTCGCCAAGTGGTAAGGCAACGGTTTGCAAAACCGTCATTCACCGGTTCGAATCCGGTCCAGGCCTCCAAACAAAAAAACTCCGATTAACGGAGTTTTTTTGTTTTATAGTTTCTTAATATTGAACTACTTCGATTTTAATTAATCTTTTACCAAAGGTAATTGCTGTGTTACGATCTTTTTTCCATAAATCAACTCGATAATCATATCGTTTATTCATTCGATCCTCAACAGTAAAAATTCTAGTTCCATATAGTTCGGGAATCCTTACCTTCGCACCGAGAGGTAAAAAGTTAGCAGCGAGGATATCCTCTTTCCCGTGCTTACATACGTTAAAGCCACTCGCCGTAATACACGGAGTTGAATCGGTTTGATCAACCGTACTTGAATACGCAGTGGCAATAACTGTAGCCACCCGAAGAGGGTCTCTGTATTTAAGGTGTTTTTGACTATTTTCATATGCAATAAACTTTTTACTTAATAGATCTAATGGTTTAGCACTTTTGATTTCCACAGAAGAACCAGTCCCTGTTGAAACCACAATTGACTCCGCCTTGGCTGCTTGCGGAATGGTCATATTGATCAAAAAAGCAACTAATATAACTGCAAAACCCACTCTAACTGAGTTTGGCAATGGACCAGACTGTTCACGTAATAATTCTAGCGTCATATATATTATATAGGAATTATCCATTATGTGGCTAAATTTAGTTAAACCACGTAGGCGTTCACTAAATTTAGATAAAATTTCCTCATAAGGATAACTCAATTGATTTGTGTAAATTATTCCATAATATCACAATTTCAATACTTTGTCAATAGGTGAATTATCCTCTGGAATAAATCCCGTGGCAATATATTAGCACACAACAAATAACTATTCAAGGAGATTGTCCACCACGATGTTGACAAAGACAGATTTTCACGCTATCATAGGATCAATCGTCATTGTGCTCGCTAATTAATATAACATGAAGCATGTAACATATAGCACTCCCAATGAGTTGCTACATGAGACAGGACTCATGATTCACGATAAATTATGTTGTCAATTAGATTTTCACGTACAGGGAAAAAAAATTATCCGTCTTTTCGAATTATAGTTTTGGATAAACGTAAAGATCCATGGGGAGACTTTTTAGAAAACCTAGGTAACTACGACCCTAGGACAAAAAAATTAAATATAAAAGCTGACCGAGTTAAGTATTGGATTGAGAAAGGTGCCCAACCTTCAAGTACTGTACACAATCTCTTAGTCTCTCAAGATATTATTCAAGAAAAAAAAGTCCGCGTTTCTAGGTTAAGTAAAAAGAGAACGGCCAAACTTGCTGATAAACAAAAAGAAAAAGCCGCAAAAGAAACTGCAACCGACGTGTCCACCGAAACGGTAGCGAAGGAGGAAGCTCCTAAAGAAGAGGTTAAAACTGAAGAAGCTCCAACCGACGTGTCCACCGAAGCGGTAGCGAAGGAGGAGGCGCCTAAAGAAGCAGCTAAAACCGAAGCAGTAGAGAAGGATGAAGATCCCAAAGAAGAAACTAAAGTTAAAGAAGTCACTGAAAATAAAAAAGCTGAATAACAAAAAAAAATCTGTCTCAATCATCTCGAAAGACAGATTTTTGTTTACAGTAATAACATAACATTACAAATAATCGACCCTCAATGCTTCACCACAACGGACGCCAGTCGAGATGGAACAATGGTTGACTGGAATGAATAATAATCATCCACAGAACCTGGATATAGCTTTATTAAAAACTTGACAAACCAAAAATTATTTGCTATAATACATGCATAATCAATTCAAATATAATCAATTTAATTGTATCTGAATCGATTAGTTGTATGAATTAATAAGTAACGAAAATGAATCTTATGGCAAAGGAATTTGACCTGGAATTCTTAGAATTCATAGTTAAGTCAATCGTAGGTTTCCCTGACGACGTTAAGGCTAGCCGTGATATTGACGAAAGAGGTGTCCTATTAACCCTAGACATTAACCCAGCTGATATGGGATATGTGATTGGAAAGCAAGGACAAACAGCTAAGGCAATCCGAACTTTATTGAAGATTGTCGGTGCAAAAAACAATGCACGAGTTAACTTGAAAATCAATGAACCAGAAGGTTCAACAAGAGGTCCAAGACGCGAAGAAAGAGTTGACACAAAAGCTCCTGAAACAGAGGTTGTTGACACTGACGTTGTAGATGATCTAAAGATCTAAACTTTACCATTTTACAATAAGAAAAAAGCCACAACTATTGAAGTTCGTGGCTTTTTTTTGATCAAATCTCCTGGCCAATCACCAGATTCTGAAAATGATTCATTGCTGACATAATCAAAACACTTAAGTTGTCATTGTGCTGGCCCTCTATCTTTGAACTACAGGAATTGACTACCATTTCCGTACGATTAATCAAAGCGTTAGCTTCGCTAATAAAGCCCATAACCTTTTTATCTTCAAGGATAACCCTCACTAACAGGTCATGCATTTCCTCGTCACTTGAATGACAATCGAGAAAAAACTCTTTTTCTCCCCGCTCTACAGCTCGAAGCCAATCCAACAAATTCGGCCAATTCTCCTCATCATCAAGCTGTAAATATTCAATCATGAACTCCCTCAACACTACTCTTTCTCTATCCGAGAGCTGTAACATAATTTCCCTCCACTATTAATACAACAAACTACTATAGCTTTACTTTAATGGTTTGTCAAGATACACTAGAATAAATTGCTATATTGTTATATTGCTAAATTGTTTAAACAATTTAACAGTTTGACAATGTAACCATATAACTATATGAAATTCAACATAATGACAATTTTTCCAGACATACTTGACTCTTATTTCGACAAGGGTATGATTCGCATTGCTCAAGAAAAAAAACTAATCAAGATTAAAAACATTAACTTGCGTGATTTTGCTGTTGACAATCGTGGCACAGTTGACGACAGGCCCTACGGCGGTGGACCAGGACAAGTAATCATGGTTGAACCCGTTTACAAGGCGCTGCGCGCCTTGAAGATCAAAGGTCAAAAGTCAAAGAGAAAAAATACAAAATCAAAGATTGTTTTATTATCCGCGAAAGGGAAAACCTGGAATCAACAAATGGCCAAACGATTTTCCAAACTGGATGAAATCACTTTTGTTTGTCCAAGATATGAAGGTCATGATGAAAGAATTAAAAAATTTGTAGACGAAGAAATCGCAATTGGTGATTATGTTTTAACCGGTGGTGAACTTGGTGCAGCCGTTATAATTGATTCCGTAACAAGACTTCTACCAGGAGTTTTGGGTAAACAAGAATCTCTTGATGAAGAATCACATTCAAAACCGGGATACAAAGAATATCCGCAATATACCAGACCTGAAACCTTCTCCTACAAAAGAAGAGACGCGATTAATCGCGTCTCAACACATAAGCTAAAGGTCCCGAAGGTCCTACTCTCCGGTCATCATAAAAATATCCAAGAATGGCGGCAAAAAAAAAGTAAGTCTTGACAATTGTTTAGAAATATATTATTCTAATATGATCCGTGAGTTTTTTGAAACATCCCATTTAGGAGAATACAATGGAAAAGTCACAAAGATTTCAGCGAGGAGAGCAGTTGATCCCAACTATCAAAACCCAAATTGCAGCTCTTCACCGTCAGAAAGAGGCTGCTCTACATGATGGAGAAAAGCAAAACCTGAGGGACGAGATTTCCCGTCTGACAAAGGATCTGGCTGAACTAGAAGCTGGCGTCCAATTACTCCGAGAACGACAAGGATTGGTAGAAATTTTTATCACAACCAGGGAATTAGCCAAGGGTGACACCACCATTAAAGTGACGATCCCAAATGGAGACACTCCTAAAACTGTGGTCTTTGAAGATACCGGCTCTGTATTGCTCAAAGATGCTAACGGCGACACATTAGAAGTCATCGTTCAAAGTAATGAAGACGTTCCCCTATCAGGACCAAAAATGGAAATGGTCTTGGCTGGTATTCAAAATTGGGAACACGTGGAAGTTAGTATTATTGAGAAAGAGCAAGAGGAATAATCATGACGACTCGCAAGATTCAAAGAGCCAGGGATGTTATTGACCTGCTAAAAGCACATATGCTTCAGGCTAACCAACCAGAAAGAGATGCTGAAACACAAGCGTTCATTGAAAAACTGGAACGACAAATCAAAGAGCTCGAAGAAGTTGCAGGCAGGACTATTCAACTCTCCAGCGACAATGAGGCTTTGACTCGTGATCTTGAAAAACTCACAGCCCAAGTAGATGAATCTACTATTCATCTACAAATATGGGAGAACACGGCTGAAGCCACAGAGGAGATTCTCGCTATCCGTGCACTGGCCAGAGAAGAAGTGACCATTAAACTACTTTCCAAAAATCAGGTCACTATGATCTTTCATAAGGACGGTTCAATTGACTTGTGGGACCACCAAGAAGGTGACCTCTTCAAATGGTTACAGCCAAATGATCATATCAAAATCGGGGATGCCCGCCTGATCCAGGCCGCAGACACTGTTTGTGACTGGGAAACAGTTGACTTCGTTCATGACGAATAACTCTTAATATAGCAACAACAGCCCCTCACCGGGCTGTTTTTTATTCTTCTAAATTTACTCAAGAATGCTCTTAATAATACTTCCCTATTCTGGCCACACAATTTGCTTGACATATTTTTAAAAATGCCTTATACTAATCATCACAAGAGAACATTACAACTGAATATCCACCAAAGGGTCTGTTCCCGAATGTAATTTCATGATTGAAGTTGCCTACGGCAATGGACCCTTTATACATGCGAGATCTCTAATAACAATATTTATTTTTTTAACAGTAGCTAAGTGATAGGAAACTCTTCATAAATTTATGGCATGGTCCAGAACCTGCTGGTTTTACCACAGGTGCCTTTAACTGGATTTTTTATTGAGAGTTTGATCCTGGCTCAGGGTGAACGCTGGCGGCGTGTCTAAGGCATGCAAGTCGAACGATCATTGCTATTTATAGTAATGGTAGTGGCAAACGGGTGAGTAACACATTGGTAATCTACCTCAAAGACGGGCATAACCTGGGGAAACCTGGGCTAATACCCGATGTGCTGGTTTAACATAAGTTTTATCAGTAAAGCTCCGGCGCTTTGAGAGGAGCCTATGTCTCATCAGCTAGTTGGTAGGGTAAAAGCCTACCAAGGCAACGACGAGTAGCGGGTGTGAGAGCACGACCCGCCTCACTGGGACTGAGACACTGCCCAGACTCCTACGGGAGGCTGCAGTCAAGAATATTCCTCAATGCACGAAAGTGTGAAGGAGCGACGCCGCGTGATCGATGAAGCCCCTCGGGGTGTAAAGATCTTTTATCAGGGACGAACTAATGACGGTACCTGAAGAATAAGGGGCTGCTAAACTCGTGCCAGCAGCAGCGGTAATACGAGTGCCCCAAGCGTTACCCGGATTTATTGGGCGTAAAGCGTGTGCAGGTGGTTTGTTAAGTCAATGGTCAAATCCTTCAGCTCAACTGAAGAACTGCCACTGATACTGACAAACTTGAGGCTGGAAGAGGCTAGCGGAATTGCCGGTGTAGGGGTCAAATCCGTTAATATCGGCAGGAACACCAAATGCGAAGGCAGCTAGCTAGGACAGTCCTGACACTAAAACACGAAAGCGTGGGGAGCGAAGCGGATTAGATACCCGCGTAGTCCACGCCGTAAACGATGTGCACTAGACATTGGAAGTATCGACCCTTTCAGTGTCGTTCAACAAAGGTAACCCGTTAAGTGCACCGCCTGGGGAGTACGAGCGCAAGCTTAAAACTCAAAGGAATTGACGGGGACTCGCACAAGCGGTTGATCATGTGGTTTAATTCGACGATAAGCGAAAAACCTTACCAAGGCTTGACATATAGCTGCAAACCCTAAGAAACTAGGGCTCCTATGAGGGTGCTATACAGGTGCTGCATGGTTGCCGTCAGCTCGTGCCGTGAGGTGTACGGTTAAGTCCGATAACGAGCGCAACCCTCATCCTGATTTATACTTTATCAGGAAACTGCCTCGGATAACGGGGAGGAAGGTGGGGATGACGTCAAATCAGCATGGCTCTTACGCCTTGGGCTACACACATGATACAATGGCCAGTACAAAGGGCTGCGAAGCCGTAAGGTGAAGCTAATCCCATCAAAACTGGTCTCAGTTCGGATTGAGGTCTGAAACTCGACCTCATGAAGCTGGAATCGCTAGTAACCGTGAATCAGAACGTCACGGTGAATACGTTCTCGAGTCTTGTACACACCGCCCGTCACGTCAAGAGAGTCGGTAATGCCCGAATGTCGTTGTAGAACGGCAGAAGGCAGGATTGATGATAGGGGCGAAGTCGTAACAAGGCATCCGTAGCGGAAGCTGTGGATGGAAACAACTCCTTTCTAGGGAGATTTTGATAAGGTAGGTTTACTTACTTTATCCACTCCGGTCGGACTACTTAGCGTTTTTAACGCGGTAGCATATTGTTTCCTATCACCTAAATACTGTTAAACAATTAATTAGACTTCATAGTCTAATTTTTTGTTTTTAAAATAAAAAAAGGGGGCACTTAAATGTTAAGTGTCCCCTGTGGTTTTACTATTCAGCGTTTTTGATCATTGCCTTGACCAACTTGAAAACTTTCAATTTCAGCTGATACATATGTCTTACCTGATGAGGCAACCCTAGTTCTTCACGCATTTCCGTAGTCAGTTCAGAACTTTTAAGTTGCTTTCTCTTTCTATAAAGGTGACTAAGTGCTGACGTGACATCATTCTTTTTTGTCAAAGGGAGAACGATGGCAATGTAGTCAACCATCTGAAGAGAAGAAAAACGCTCTCTTCCAAACTTCAGAAATACACAGACCATGACTCTATCCAGTAGAGTCAAATTCTTGAACCATGGTGAACTGATAATTTTTTCTGGATCAGGTGATGGTTGCTTCTTGCGTCCTGGTTTTTTCGCTGGTTGCTTGCCTTTTTTGGGTTTACTTGCTGCAGCGGTTGGCTTCGATGAAGCAACGGATTTTGGTCTGCCAACTGAATCTTCAAGTTTTACAGATTCCAATTTAGGAGCCTGTAAACTCAAGTCCGCAATAACTGCTTCGTACTTTTCCAACAATGCATTGTCCTGTCCAGGTTTGATTCCCCCTGCTTCTTGTTCTGCCTTTTCAAGTTCAGCTTTGGCCTGAACAAGCTCAGCAGAATCAGGAATATCACCAGAGTTAATCACAGCAATCATGGCTTGTTGAGCTTCCACAAACTTTTCTAGACAGTCCGCTAAAGTGGTCTGTTTTTGCAAAAACTCTTTTTCCAAATCAGCTCGCCTGGAAGTCAAGAAATCAAACACTAAGACCTGTAAACGCTCCGGCGAGCCGGCAACCTTTACTCCATCAAGTGATTGAGCCCATTCTTCTTCCTGACCATCAGACACAAAAGTATGTTTCAGGAATTGAGAACAAGCTATAAGCCAATAATTGACCTTTTTCGCGGCCAACCTTTCATCTGGGTCAAGTTCAAGTCGAATAATTACGCCTGCTCGTGTCAATCTCCAACGCAATCGATTACAATCATCATCTGTTGTGAGGATGCCAAGAATTGCTTTGGCAGTTGGAGGAAAACTATCAAATACAGATACCCCCCGCGTCAAGCCATCAAGCAATCGAGACATTGTACCACTGATAGACCTTGCTGTTCGACTTTCAATATCGACCAACATAATTTCTTCTTGTTTGATCAGCAGTTCCAAAATCCCAAACTGCGGGCAATCTTTGTGGTCTGCAACTTTCTTGATCATACCAGCTTGTTTCAGACGAGCAATAATTGTACCAAGAAACTTTTCAGCCTCAATTCCTTCTATCTCGGCAAACTCGCAAAACTCATGGAAAAATTTGGTATAATGACCATTACCCAGTCCAATGCGGAGACACTTCTTTGGTTCACCCGTAGGATTAGTTTTGACTTCAACCTCACTGGCTCGGGCCAACAAGTTCTCAACTACGCACCTTTCAGGCATGGTTACGTAAAGAAGCAATTTCTTTTGCATTTGGAGCCTCCATCCTTTTTGTATTATTAACGTACACTTCGACAACATATTACATTAGCGCATTTACATGATTTTGTCAAGTATTGAATAAATTTACACAAAAACATAAACAATCCTTGTCAATCACTGAAATAAGCTATATATTGAATGCGTACTATACTATATGACGAAGACTAACCAAAATAGTTTCGCTTCCGACCAAGAATTGGTCAAATTAACGCTAAAAAACTCAGACCATTTTGCCCAGGTCATTAATAAATACCAGCCACAACTTTTTTATTACATAAAGAGAATCTCTAATGTACCAAATGAAGATATCGAAGATCACTTACAAGAAATCTTCCTAAAAATTTATCGAAACCTAAATAATTATAATCAAAACCTTAAATTTTCTTCCTGGCTGTACCGCATTGCCAGGAATCACGTTATTAGTCATCATCGAAAACTAAAAGCCCGTCCCCAAAGAATTTCTACGGACTGGGAAATTAATGAACAAATTTTAAATAATATTGCTTCCGACTTTGAACTAGACGTCTCCTTTGACAATCAATTGATAACTAACCAAATTAAATTAACCTTAAACAAACTGGATATCAAATATAAAGAAGTAATTGTTTATAGATTTTTTGAAGATAAATCCTATGAAGAAATTGCCGATATTCTCAAAAAACCAATTGGAACAATCGGAACACTTTTAAATCGTGCCAAAAAACAATTCCATAAACATCATAAAGAATAATTCTATGACTAAAAAACTAGCGTTAAAAATTTTAGAAAAAATTAAACAACACTACATAAAACCTAAACCTAAGTGGCATTTTTGGATTAAGGAAATCATACTTTGGTTTTTGTTTGGAGTTTCAATTGTAATTGGCAGCCTAGCTTTCACTTTGATCATTCATCTACTCAAGAATGACATTTTACCAATGAGAAAATTCTTGCACGCAAACGAATATTTTTTATATTTCCCCTTTTTCTGGTTATTGATACTGGTTGTTTTCATAGCTTTGGCTTATTATCATTGGCAAAAAACTGAAAAAGGTTACAAATACAAACCTTTAATAATTCTTGGAGTCAGCATACTTACAAGTTTACTAATCAGTTGCATCTTGCTCAACCTTAACCTAGGTCGGCCACTAACTAAACAAGCAAATCAACTCCCCGGGTATAGTAAACTGGGAAAAATGCGTGGCCAACATTGGTTAAAACAAAACCCCAACCGTTTAGCTGGTCAAGTTTTAAGTGAAATTGAAAATAATCAATTTCTATTGCTTGATGCCAGTGAAATTGAATGGACAATTTTAACTGATGAAAACACCTACCCTGAAGATTTGAGTTTTATTTTGCCAAATGAAAAACTTCGCCTATTCGGAGAAAAAGAAACTGATGACACCTTCCAGGCAATCAAAATATTACCTTGGGACTTTCCTATTAATAAAAAACTTAATGCTGGCCTTAAAAAAATGAAATAAAACGCTCACCGTTTGCGTATTAGTTAACAGAAAGGCCTTTTACTTAACAATTAAATTATTAATCAATCTATGAACAAAAAATACTACATTGCAATTGCAGTTCTTGCCTTGATGATAACTACTGTTGGTGTTTCAGCTTTTGCTTCAGCTGGTGAATTAAAGTCTAGAGGTAACAAGCAAATGTCTCCTGAGATGAAAGAAAACAGGCAAGAAATGAAAACTATTTTCGAAAATAAAGACTATGCTGGCTGGGAAGCTTTAATGCAAGAAAAGGCTACCAGAATGCAGGAAAATCTGGAGACCTTCAAGGCTACCATCACTGAAGATCACTTTAATTCAATGGCTAGACTTCATGAACTAAAGGCTAGTGGTGACATGGAAGCTGCCAAAGCTTTAGCCGAAGAGCTAGGTTTGATGAAATTCAAACACAAAAAAGGTAAATTCTGCAAGGGTGGTCATAACTCAGCTTTGTCAGAACAATAAAAACACTTATTAAAAAAGATTCAACTTACGTTGAATCTTTTTTATATGAAAGCTAAAGGCCCCAGTTTAAAACTGTGGGCCTTTTTAGTAGAATTATTTATTCTTCTCGTTCTGACAAAAGCTGTCGGATTGCTGCAACTAGTAGAGTAATACCGCCATCATTTTTTCCGCCACGTGGGATGATTAAATGAGCATGCATTTTCGTTGGCTCAAAATGAGCAAGATACATATCGCGTACAACTTCCCATTGTTCAATTACCGAATCATGTGTTCGACCTCTCCCTCCTTCAGTTTCAGGAGCAGTATCCCTTCTCAGGCGACGGCTTAAACATGTATCCATTGGCGCATCTACAAAAATAGAATAGTCAGCCATCTCTCGAAACTTTTTACCCCAGAGAACCATGATCCCTTCTACAATAATAATTTTCTTTGGTGAAACAGGTGTAGCCTTTCCAGGTATTCTGGTGTGAGTGACGAAATCATAGAATGGCAATTTTGTCTTGTTGCCTTCTTGTAAATTCCGAACAACATAATAAAGCTCTTCCCAATCAATTGCGTCCGGATGATCAAAATTGATTTCAACACGTTTGGCCACCGGGATTGATGACTGGTTTAGATAAAACATATCAAGAGGAACAAGTGTGCAAATGTCCTCACCCAACTGCGCCATCATTTCTCGTACAACTGTTGATTTTCCTGAACCGCTTGAGCCGGCAACCAGAATCAATAGGGTTTGTTTCATTGTTAATAACCTCCGTATATGGTTAGTATTATAGTGTGAATGAACTATTGATGTTATATTATACCTATTTTCTAAAATCAGTCAAGCTGGAGAATAAGTCTACATTGATTTATTTAACAAAAAACATCTTGTAAAGATGTGCTTATGTGTAATATTTCTTCTGCTAATGTTTTATGAAGCTCCTTAGTAATGGGCATTTGAACTTGTTTTTTCGTGTAAAATGATATATTATATTTTTGTTTATAAAGGACTTGATTAAATCATTTTTATTTGCTACAATAATGACACGATTTAACGATAATTTAGTTCTATAATTGAACATATATCATTTTTATGGGTGGCTAGCTCAGTTGGTTAGAGCACTTCGTTTACACCGAAGGGGTCAGAGGTTCGAATCCTCTGCCACCCACCATGAAGTATTTGACTGTTGGTCAAAACTTAATGGTAAACCATAACGAATAGTTGTGATTTGCCATGAGGCTTACATCTTCGTAGACAAGGGGCTCGCCCTGAAGTCATGCGAAGCATGTACTTCAGGGCGCGTAGCTCAGTTGGTTAGAGCGCTACACTGATAATGTAGAGGTCGGAGGTTCAATTCCTCCCGCGCCCACCATGTAGTACATGCTGTGCATGACTACATGGTGAACCATTCTTTTTAATATACTTTTGCCGAGGTAGCTCAGGGGTAGAGCAGTGGACTGAAAATCCTCGTGTCGGC
The DNA here is from genome assembly GCA_018674305.1 of Candidatus Falkowbacteria bacterium. Classification (NCBI taxonomy): domain Bacteria; phylum Candidatus Falkowiibacteriota; species Candidatus Falkowiibacteriota bacterium. The sequence continues at coordinate 96,027 of JABHAL010000004.1, forward strand.
GGTTCAAATCCGCCCCTCGGCACCACGTAGTACATGCTTCGCATGACTACATGGTAAACCATTATTTCTATAACTCATTTTCGTCGGGGCGTGGCGCAGTTGGCTAGCGTGCGTGCTTTGGGAGCATGAGGTCGAGGGTTCGAGTCCCTCCGCCCCGACCACTTCTTAATAAGTATTGTGAATTAGATATTATTTATTTGGTATTATTTTTATTAGGGTCCTTAGCTCAGTCGGTTAGAGCGCCAGCCTTTTAAGCTGGGCGTCCTGGGTTCGATTCCCAGAGGACCCACCAGAGAAAAGTAATTTAATATTTAAATTACTTTTCTCTGAAAGTACCAAACTCTAAATAACAATTATCAAACAAATATAAAATGCTAATATCAAATTTAGTAATTTGAAAATTTGAATTTGATTAGGATTTGTCTATTGATTATTGGTAATTAATTCCGCGGGTATCGTATAATGGCTATTATCTCTGCCTTCCAAGCAGATGATGCGGGTTCGATTCCCGCTACCCGCTCCAATCAAAAAAGCATTGCCTTATGGTAATGCTTTTTTGATCCTTGGAATGTGTACGGGAATCGAACGAACAATAGCACTAAAAGAATATTCCCGCTTGCCTTGCCAAAACTTTAGTGAAGGCGGGCTACCCGCTTCATAAACCACCTATCTTTTTATTGTAATATTTACTGCTTTAAGATCCTCACAAAATCATCGATAAATTCCTGGCGGTCAAGAAAAGTCGCAACCTTAATATTGGGCTTTTGTTCACCCCAGCTCCTTCGATCTGCCGCGGTCATACCCAAAGTTACTTCACCCTTGGTTTCAACGCGCACATCCATGAGTTGTAGTTTAAAAGCTTCTGGTTTTATCAAATAGTAGGCAGCCAGTGCGTCATAAACCAATGCGCCCTTTGTATTCTTTTCGAATTCAGCAATTCCTTTTATGAAATGCTTCATCATTGACATGATTGGCTCATACAATTTTATTCCTTCAAGTCTTTCAAAATCCGACAGAGTCATAAATACTTCATTACAAATATCTAAAGGAAGAAGAACTTTTGGAGTACTACAATCAAAAACTATTTTGGCAGCATCTGGATCAACAAAAACATTAAATTCTGCAACCCTATTTTTATTACCAGGAACTTCAATTGCTCCACCCATTATCACGATCTGCTTTATCAACTCTGGCAATTGTGGTTCACGAAGAATTGCCTGCGCCAGATTTGTTTCTGGACCAATGGTTAAGATAGAGACTTGCCCCGGATTGGCTTTAACAATTTCAATTATTTTGTCTACAGCCAAATTATTCAACTTTTCCTCTTTAATAACATTCGCCCCAGCAAGACCACTCTCACCATGCACCTGTGCCTTTATTAATTCTCGTTTTAATGGTTTTTCAGCACCAGAATAAATTGGGACATCCGATTCTAGTAAATCGAGAATGTAACGCGCATTGTTTGTCGTCTTCTGAATATCAGTATTACCAGCGACAGTTGTTAATGCTTTAATATCAAACAATTTTGATTTCTCAATTAACATAATCGCCATAGCATCATCATGACCTGGATCAGTGTCAATTATTAATAATGGTTTTGAATCATTTTCTAGTTGTTTGATCATATAATTTTTGATAATTCTTCTATATTTTTTAATGTAATATACTTATTATTATGATTGTTTTCCATGTCAGTAATATGTACAGCTCTCAGCCCGGTAGCAATTGCTGGTAAAACATCAGAGCCGAGAGAATCTCCAACCATCATTACTTCATGTGGCTCCAATTTGAAGTCCGAACAAACTTTTTTGTAAATATCACTCAAGCCCCCTTTGGGCATAGCCTCATTTTTCTCCCAAGCATAAAATAAATCAAACAAATCGCTATTTATCTTGGTTGCAAATAGAATCTTCTCCGCTAATTTTCTTGGGCCGTCCGTAATTACTCCGACAAGTAACCCTTTTTCCTTAAGTGCCTGTAAAACCTCCATTGTTTTTGGTAATGGTTCTAAGTATTTTTCAGGCGCCAGATCAATTAATGCATCATACCACTTATCTATTCCAATTCCTTGGGTTAGGAATGCTTTTTCTCCCTGCCCATTATACATTTCTCGATGCTGATCCGCAATTTGTTTTCCTTCTGATTGAGACACCTGCAAACATTTTGCTAATGTGTTTTCCAAGATTTTAGAATATTCTTTGTATAATAAATTCGCCTTCTCTCCATATATTAGAGTCAGATCAACGTCAAATAAGATTAATTTTATGTCTTTCATAAGTTTTATAGTTTAAAAAATCACCTTCAGCTCGAAGGTGATTGTGTTAATTTAATAATTTATCATTATATAATCAAAAACCTACGAGCCAACTACTAATAATCTCGTGGTGCCAATATGTTTTTGAATTTGTACAATGGTTATTCATATCAATTGTATTATAATATATTTCGAGATTTTGTCAACCCTGAACCTTATCACTCTCTACCATCCAATCCTCCTCGGCTTTTTTTATTTGAGTCTCAATTTCTTTTGATCTTTTGGTTAAACCCGGATCAAAACTTTTGGGATCTTCAAGAATTTTTTGAGTTATTAATTCCTGTTCTTTTTTTAGGCTAGCTAACTGTTTTTCTAACTTACTTAATTCTCGCTTTATCCTTTTCTTTTCTTCAAGTAAATATTTTCGCTGTTCCTTGTCCTTCGTTGTTTCTGTTGTCGAAGATTTTTTTTCTTCGCTATTAAGTGATTTATTTTCTAAATGTTCTACATAATCTTCAAAGTCTCCATAAAAATGTTTAATTGTACCATCTTTCACTTCCAAAATTCTAGTGGCTAAAATATTAATAAAAGTACGATCATGACTAACAAATAAAATTGTAACATTCGCCTCAGCCAATGATCGCGCCAAGACTTCCGCCGTCTCAAAGTCCAAATGACTTGTTGGCTCATCTAAAAGTAAAACGTCACAATTGTTCAACAAAATACCAGCAATGCACAACCTCGCCTTTTCACCACCTGACAAAACTGAGATTGGCTTTTTCAAGTCATCATCTCTGAAAAGAAAATTACTAGCCATTTTAAAAATGTCTTCTTCCGGACAATTATAGTCAGCTGATTGTCTTAAATATTGTTGGACCGTTTCCTCATTTTTAAGTCCTATGGTTAAATGCTGCGCATAATAAGCCACCTTGATATTTTCTGCTTTTTTATATGTCCCACTAATTGGATTAATTTCTTCAGCCAAAGTTTTTAGAAAAGTACTCTTACCTTGTCCATTATCTCCCAAGATCGCGACATGTGATCCTTTTTCAATATCTATCTCAATATCTTCAACAACTTTTTTATCACCATAGCCAATTACCAAGTCCAACAATCGCCAAGCAAAGCCTTTTTGTTGTTTTGTGTTTTGAATTTTAATTCTTACATTGGAAAGTGATTTTTCAATATCAATCGTTTCCATTTTAGCAATTTGTTTAGCTTTTGATTTTGCCTGAGAAGCCTTGGAAGCCTTAGCTCCAAATCGATCAACAAATTTTTGCAAATGTTGCTTCTTTTTCTCTTGTTTTTTATTAAAATTCTCTTCAGTTTCAAGTTTTTTCTTTTTATGTTCAAAATAATTCTCTAACGTATTAGGAAAGTGAATAGTTTTACCTCTTTCAATTTCCAATATTTCCTGACAAGTATTTCTGATAAATTTACGATCGTGAGAAATTATCAAATAAGAACCTCTATAATCGATCAAGAACTTTTCCAGCAAAAGCATTGTACTAAGATCCAAATAATTCGTTGGCTCGTCAAGTAAAATTAGATTTGGTTCCTTTAATAACATTGCAGAAAGTTTGACTCTCATTTGATATCCACCGGACAAACTGGTGATCAAAGCATCTAGCTTCTCATTCTTCAATTCAAACTGAGCTGCAATCTTGGCGCATTCCCATTCTTCTCTGTCACTTTCACGCATCAAATAAGACAAAACAGTGTCGTCTTCCTGAAAATCATCTTCTTGTTTTAAATAACCAAGCTGTGTTTGACTTCCAATAATAACTTCCCCAGAATCCGCTTGCTCATGACCCGTTATAATATTAAATAAAGTTGATTTCCCAGCACCATTTCTACCAATTACTGCTATTTTCTTTCTTTCTCCAACACTAAAACTGGCCTCATTCAAGAGAACTTGCCGACTATATGCCTTTGAGACACTACTTACTTGTAATAGATTGGCCATATGGTCATATTATAATGATATTGTAATTTTAGTCAATGTTACATGAACCTAGACATAGTAAAAACTCCCCTTGACAGTCTTTCATATTCATAGTATACTTAATGTCTTATAAACAATTACTCATTCTTAAATAGTGGGTAATAACTCGAACCACTTTTGTGTCATATGAGAGTGTTGGCGGATAGACGTTTAGGAATAATTTTAAAATTTTGAGTATATTGGGCAAAAAATTTTTGAAGCATATCTGTAGATATAGTGAAAAAAGATTTTGTTCAAGATACTAGAATTTAAGAATTATAACAAGCGCTATATTCGGTAACACTCACATATCTGTGACCTACTTGGACATCGGGTTACAGTAAGTAAAATAATATGACACAAAGTGAACCAATCACCTTTGGTGATGTTGGTGTTTCTATTGATTTATTACAAATCTTAGACGCCAAAAAATTAACTAATCCAACTCCTATTCAAGAAAAATGTATTTCTCTCGGTCTTGAAGGCAAAGATATTGTCGGAGTTGCACAAACAGGGACAGGAAAAACCTTAGCTTTTGGCTTACCTGCGATACAAAAAATTAGAAAAGGCAATTGCAAATGTGTAATTATGCTACCAACCAGAGAACTTGCTATACAAGTTGACGAAGTTTTGTCAGATTTAGGAAAGTCTTTTGGTATCAAAACAGCGCTTTTAATAGGTGGTGTTTCTTCCTATCCTCAAAAAATTGCTTTAAGAAAAAAACCTCAAATTATTATTGCTACTCCGGGCAGATTAATTGACCATATCCAGAGAAAAAACTGTAATCTATCTGATATTAATTTAGTTGTCCTGGATGAAGCTGACAGAATGCTAGATATTGGATTTATGCCACAAATTAGGGAAATTCTAAAATCAATTCCTACCAAAAGACAAACAATGTTATTTTCTGCGACAATTCCAATGGAAATTTCCGATCTTTCAGTCCAGTACATGAATAACCCTGTACGGATCGAAGTGTCACCTTCTGGGACAAGTGCTAAGAATGTTAAGCAAGAAGCCTACATTGTAAAATCGGAAAATAAACAACCATTGTTAAAAGAGGTTATTAAAGAAACCTCTGGCAGTGTTCTTGTTTTCACTAGAACTAAACATAAAGCAAAAAAGATTGCCTTAGTTTTAAGAAACGCTGGATTTAATGCAGTTGAGATGCATTCTAATAGATCATTAGATCAACGAAGAAAAGCATTAGAAGGATTTAAATCCGGAAAATTCAAGATTCTTGTTGCAACTGATGTTGCTGCTCGAGGTCTTGATGTAGACGACATCTCACTTGTTGTTAATTTCGATTTACCAAACAACGCTGAAGATTATGTTCATCGTATTGGAAGAACCGGAAGAGCAGGTAAAAGCGGTAAAGCACTTGCATTCATAGAACCAAATGAAAAATTCAAGCTTAATAAAATTGAAAGATTAATAAAAAAGAATATCATAATTATTAAGGGCTCTGAAGAACTAACCGGGGTTAGTGACCGACCACAAAAACGATACCAAGGTCGAAAAAGGCGCCCTTCAAATCCTCAATGGGGACGAAAAAATAAACCATCACGAAATAGTACAAAAGATTATGGTCGTAACAGCAAAACAACTGCCAAAAGAAATAAAAAAAGGAATAAACGAAGATAATCTTTGACTTTGCTATAAAAAAACTGTACTATTAAGCAAATTATTTAAATTCATTTTAAGAAACTCAATCAAATATGGAAATCAGAAATATTGCAATTATTGCTCACGTGGATCATGGTAAAACAACTTTAACTGATGCCTTAATGAAGCAAACAGGAACTTGTGAAGAAGGACAAAGCATGGACAGTGATAAGTTGGAACAGGAAAGAGGAATTACTATTTATTCTAAAAACACTTCCGTTCTCTATAAAGACACAAAAATCAACATCGTGGACACTCCTGGTCATGCTGATTTTGGTTCAGAAGTTGAACGAGTTTTGCGTTCAATCGATTCTGTATTGCTAGTAGTTGACGCACAAGAAGGACCAATGCCTCAAACAAGGTTTGTTTTGAAAAAATCACTAGAACTTGGTTTAAAACCAATTGTTGTTATTAATAAGATAGATAAACCGGCAGCTCGAGTGGAAGAAGTTGAAGAAATGGTTTATGAACTTTTTCTTAATTTAGATGCTAATGATGAACAATTAAATTTTCCTACTATCTATGCCAATGCCAAACAGGGTGTGGCTATGAATAAAATGACTGAAAAAGGTAAAGACTTAATGCCAATCTTAGATGTTATTTTAGAATATGTTAACCCAGCATCTTCTCCTGAAAAAGAAACACAACAATTACTTCTTCAACCTTTTAATTTGGCTTATGATAATTTCCTTGGCAGATTAGCCGTTGGTAGAATTTATGAAGGTAAAATTTCAAAAAGCCAAACAGTCACAATCTTAAATCCTAGCGGTAAAAACAGAACCGGTAAAATATCAAAACTATTTACTTTTCACGGGATTGAAAGAAAAGAAGTTTCAGAAGCTACAGCTGGAGAAATCGTTATGATCGCTGGATTACCAGATATATTTATTGGAGAAACAATCTGTGAAGATGAAAAGCAAGAAGCACTACCAGACATAAAAATTGATGAGCCAACTATTTCACTTAACTTTTTTGTAAATGATTCACCAGTTGCTGGACAGGAAGGCAAACATGTCACCAACAGTAAATTAAAAGAAAGACTGGAAAAAGAATTAGAGGTAAACGTTGGTTTGAAAATTGATTTTTCTGAAACGACTTTTTATAAAGTTCTTGGACGTGGCGAATTGCACATTGCTATACTTTTAGAAAACATGCGCAGAGAAAACTACGAATTGCAAGTTTCCCAACCGATGGTAATTATCAAAGAGGTTTATGGCGAGAAACAAGAACCATTCGAAGAAGTAACTATCGATGTTCCTGACGAAATGTCTGGCTCTATTATTGAAAAAATGTCAAAGAGAAAAGGTTTGCTAGCCAATATGACTTCTAAAAATGGACGAACTAGATTGATTTTTGAAATCCCGGTCAGAGGATTACTCGGTTATCGAACTGACTTCATTGTTGATACTAGAGGCGAAGGTATTTTCTGTAGTAGAATGATTGGTTTCAAAAAACATACTGGTGCAATTGAAAAAGCTGATACTGGCTCTATGATCTCCATGGCCACAGGAAAAGCTTTGGGATTCTCTTTGTTTAATCTTCAAAATCGTGGGACTTTATATATTGGAGCAAATACTGATGTTTACGAAGGCATGGTTATTGGTAATGTCGCCAAGGGTAATGACATGGAAGTAAACCCTATCAAAGGTAAACAATTAACAAACATGCGATCCTCAGGTGCTGATGAAGCTATTAATTTAACTCCACCAGTAGAAATCACAATCGAAAGAGGCTTTGGTATAATGAAAGATGATGAATATTTAGAAGTAACTCCCAAAAATATCAGACTTAGAAAAAAACACTTAACCAAGACTGATCGAAATAAACATCTCGTAAAATAATACTTTTCTTTAAATAAAAAAACATCGCCTATTGCGATGTTTTTTTATTAACACAAGACATCCACTCAAAAACTGGAAAAACTCAATAAAATAACGTATAATATATATGAAAAATACATAATGATTTCCCAAATATGAAAAAATATTTTATATTACTTTTTGTAATAGTCGGCTTTTGTTTTACAGCTGTATCTGCAAGCGCTGCCACTATATACTCCAACAGTTCAACTGGAAACGACACCACAGGTGACGGTACTTCGGGTACTCCATATAAAACATTTCATAAAGCATATACTTCAGCTTCAACTGATGATACTCTTGATTTGACCGGTACTTTTAATTGGGCAGATGGTGACGAATCTGGTGACGCATCTTATTCAGGTTATACAATTGGGAAAAATATAATTATTCAAGGACAAGGTTCAGATCAAACAATTATTCAAGCTGCTTCAACCGCGCTATCTTCCGGCAAAAGAGTTTTCACAATTTCAGCCGGTTATTCATTAACTATCCTTGATGCCAATATTAGATACGGTTATCCAACCTCCTATAACTCTGGAGGTTGTATTTTAGTTAATTCAACTGCCACTCTAACCATAAATCGATCAGAGGTTAATAACTGTAAAGCCCAAACCGGATATGGTGGTGGTATTTATGCTTCCGGTAATACTACTATTATTGATTCTGCAATTCATTCGAATGGCGTTTATTATGATGGAGCAGGAATTGTAATTACAGGTGGTGCAAATCTGATTTTAACTAATTCAACCGTCTACAACAATGTTGGTTCTGGTAACGCAAACTATAATGGTGGAGGAATCTTGGTCGGAGCAAATGACAATACCACGGCCACAGCAACAATTACCAACTCAACAATCACAGATAACTATGCTCGTTATGGAGGTGGCGGTATCTATCTTTCTGGAAATGCCGATCTACGTCTCTATATAAAAAACAGTATCGTAGCCCAAAACGACTCCAACAATGGAGGAAACTACAACAACATCTTCAAAGAAACAGCCGCCGTCATTACCAGCAACGGTTACAACATTATCGGAGGATCAAACAGTTATACCGCAGCCGCGGGCGACTGGACCGACCAAGGCAACGACGGAACATTTGAACTATATTCAGTAGGTACAACAGGCTCACTAAATTTAGACGCCACACCTTCATACAATGACAGTTCACGAAAAACATATACTTACGGAATTTTATCCGGTAGCGTTGCCATTAACAATTCAAATGCTACAGCCAACAACGGAGTTAGCATCCCTTCAACCGACCAAAGAAATGCCACCCGAGCAGGCGCTGCAGACATCGGTGCATTTGAATACAACGGTACAGGTCTAACAGTTATCGAACCATCAACTCAAACAACCGATATATCATTCACCCTAGTCGACAACGAACAATTAGCTCTCAGCTGGACAAATGGAAATGGTGACAAAAGAGTCATCTTTGCAAAACAAGCTAGTTCAGGAACAGCCAGCCCAGTTGACGGTACTTCATATTCAGCCAATTCTGTTCTTGGTAGCGGAGATCAAATCGGCGAAACAGGTTGGTACACCATATACAACGGGGTCGGAACCTCTGTCACTTTGACAGGACTAACAGATTCAACTTCCTATATTTTTCAAGCATTTGAACACAACGGCATAACCGATGGTACAGTTAACTATTTCACAGATTCGGCTTCAAACAATCCAAAAGTCCAGGCCACCCATACTCCGACAACAATTTATGTCAATTATTCCACTGGAAACGACAGCACCGGTGACGGATCATCAGGAACCCCTTACAAAACTTTTTACAAAGCATATACCATGTCTTCCGGTGGAGATACCTTGGATTTGACCGGAACCTTTGATTGGTCAAACGCCGACGAAACTGGTGACGCATCTTCTTCAGGCTATACAATTGGAAAAGATATAATTATTCAAGGACAAGGTGCAGATCAAACAATTATTCAAGCTGCTTCGACTGCGCTATCTTCCGGTAAAAGAGTTTTTACAATTTCAGCCGGTTATTCATTAACTATTCTTGATGCTAATATAAGATATGGTTATCCAACCTCATATAGTTCTGGTGGTTGTATTTTGGTTAGTTCAACATCAACCTTAACCATGAACCGATCAGAAGTTAACAACTGTAAAGCCCAAACTGGATATGGTGGAGGTATTTATGCTGCAGGAGATACGACTATCACTGACTCCTCTATTTATTCAAATAGTGTTTATTACGATGGAGCTGGAATTGTTATTACTGGTGGTGCAAATCTAATCCTGACGAATTCAACTGTTTACGATAATATCGGAGCTAGTTATCCAAGTTATAATGGTGGTGGAATTTTAATTGGCCAAAATGATAACGCAACAGCAACAGCTACAATCACCAATTGTACAATTACCGGCAACTATACACCCTATGGAGGTGGTGGGATTTATCTTTCTGGTAATGCTGGACTTGTTTTGAATTTAAAAAATAGTATTGTAGCTGGCAATAGCTCCAATAACGGAGGTCAATATAATAATATTTTTAAGGAAACTGCAGCAACAATTACAAGTAATGGATATAATGTTGTTGGAGCTTCTAAATATTTCACCCCCACTACAGGAGATTGGGGAGATCAAGACAATAATGGAACTTATGACTTATATTCAGTAGGCACAACAGGCTCACTAAATTTAGACTCCACACCTTCATACAATGATAGTTCACGAAAAACATATACTTACGGGATTTTATCCGGTAGCGTTGCCATCAACAATTCAAATGCTACCGCCAACAACGGAGTTGGAATCCCCTCAACTGACCAGAGAAATGCCACCCGAGCAGGCGCTGCAGACATCGGTGCATTTGAATACAACGGTACAGGTCTAACAGTCATCGAACCATCAACTCAAACAACAGAGATATCATTCACCCTAGTCGACAACGAACAACTAGCTCTCAGCTGGACAAATGGAAATGGTGACAAGAGAGTCGTCTTTGCCAAGCAAGCTAGCTCAGGAACAGCCAGTCCTGTTGACGGTACTTCATATTCAGCCAATTCTATTCTTGGTAGCGGAGATCAAATCGGTGAAACTGGCTGGTACGCTATATACAATGGGGTCGGAACCTCTGTCACTATGACAGGACTAACAGATTCCACTTCCTATATTTTCCAAGCATTTGAACACAACGGAGTAACCGATGGTACTGTTAACTATTTCACAGATTCGGCTTCAAACAATCCAAAAGTTCAGGCCACCCACACCCCGATAACAATTTATGTCAATTATTCCACTGGAAACGACAGCACCGGTGACGGTACTTCTGGTACTCCATATAAAACTTTTCACAAAGCATATACTATGTCTTCCGGTGGAGATACCTTGGATTTAACCGGAACCTTTGACTGGTCAAACGCCGACGAAACTGGCGATGTTACCACTTCAGGCTACGTAATTGACAAAGACCTAATCCTCCAAGGCCAATCAGCCTCAACAACATTCATACAAGCCGCTTCCTCTGCAGAAACAGCCGGCAAAAAGGTTTTTTCAGTTTCCGGTAGTTACGACCTCACAATACAAGATCTCAACATTAGATATGGCTACCCAACAACATACACTTCAGGCGGTTGTATTAATGTCGGTGGAACAGCGACTTTGACAATGAACCGCTCAGAAGTAAATAACTGCAAAGCCTATCGTGGCTACGGAGGGGGAATTTACGCTTCAGGAGACACCACCATCACCAATTCTTCGATTTATTCCAATGGCGTCTATTACGACGGAGCTGGAATTGTAATTACCTCCGGAGCAGATCTCATCATGACCAACTCCACCGTCTATAACAACATCGGTCCAGGTTACCCTAGCTACAACGGCGGAGGAATATTGGTCGGAGCAAATGATAATACCACAGCCACAGCAACAATCACCAATTGTACAATTACCGGCAATTATACTCCCTATGGAGGTGGTGGGATTTATGTTTCTGGTAATGCAGGCCTTGTCCTTAATCTTAAAAATACTATTGTAGCTGGCAATACATCAAACAATGGCGGACAATACAATAATGTTTTCAAAGAAACTGCCGCGACTATCACCAGTAACGGATACAACATAGTCGGAGCTTCAAAATACTACACCGCAGCCACCGGTGACTGGACTGACCAAGACAACAACGGCACCTACGATTTGTACTCAATAGGAACAACCGGATCATTAAATCTGGACAGCTCATCAGCAAACAATGACAATACCTATGGCACACTAACCTACGGAATACAAAGCAGTAGTATCGCCATCAATAATGCCAATGCTACGGCTAACAATGGAGTTAGTATTCCATCAACCGATCAAAGAGGAGCTGGCCGAAACAGTACCGCCGACATTGGAGCTTTTGAATACGACGGCGACTATACCATCACCCAGCCGACAACCCAAGCCTCTTCCATCAGCTTCTCATCAGTTAACTTCACCCAAATAGACCTCAGCTGGACAGCAGGCAACGGATCAAAAAACATTGTCTTCGTAAAACAAGCAAATACCGGCACGGCCTCCCCTGTCGACGAATCAAACTACACTGCCAATGCGGCCTTTGGTAGCGGTTCCCAAATAAGCTCCACCGGTTGGTATGCTGTATACGACGGTACTGGAACAAGCGTAACCCTAACCGGACTATCTGCCGGAACCGATTATATTGCCCAAGTATTCACCTACAACGGCATCACCTCAGGTGGAGAAAACTATTTTACAGACACCGCCACCAATAATCCCAATACTCAAGCAACAGCAGAAGTAACAGAACCAACAACCCAAGCTACAAATATCACTTTTTCTTCAATAGCCTACACCCAGATGACCATCGGTTGGAGCAACGGTGATGGCACAAAAAGAGTCGTTTTCGTAAAACAAGCCAACACCGGAACAGCTACTCCAGTAGATGACACTGTCTACACCGCCAACACCACTTTTGGCAGCGGAACCCAAATTAGCTCCACAGGCTGGTACGCAGTCTACAACAACACCGGCACAAGCGTAACTATTACCGGACTGACTGCAGGCACAGACTACATAGCTCAAGTTTTCGAATACGACAGCTTCGAATCAACCTATGATTATTTTACCGAGACAGCATCAAACAACCCCAAATCTTCCGCCAGCACTTCAGTAACAACACCCAGCACTCAAACCACAAACATTAGCTTCTCTTCAGTCGGATATACTCAAACAGACATTTCATGGTCAAATGGTAACGGAGACGCAAGAATTGTTTTTCTAAAAGAAGCCAGTACAGGAACAGCTTCCCCAGTAGACGACACCACCTATTCAGCCAATGCAGCATTTGAAAGCGGAACTCAAATAGGATCAACTGGATGGTACACAGTCTACTCCGGCACAGGAACAAGTGTCACAGTTACAGGTTTATCAACCGGAACAACATACATTGCCCAAGTTTTTGAATACAATACCAGTGGAGCACTCTCCAAATACTTCACCGATAGCGCTTCAAACAACCCAAAAACTCAAGCAACCAATTCAGTAACAGAACCGACCACCCAATCTAGCAATGTCAGCTTTTCTTCTGTTACCGGGACTGGATTCACCACTTCCTGGACCAACGGTAACGGTGACGCCAGAGCCGTATTTATAAAACAAGCATCATCAGGCACAGCCGAACCGGTCGACGACACCACTTATACCGCCAACACAGCCTTTAGTTCAGGTACCCAAATAGGTTCTACCGGTTGGTACTGCGTTTACAATGGAACAAGTACCAACGTATCTATTACCGGACTTTCCAGTTCCGCCACTTATCAAGTGCAAGTTTTCGAATACAACGGCGATGCCGGCATTGAAAACTATTTAACCGATTCAGCCTCAAACAATCCCAAAAGTCAAGCCACAGCTTCTGAAGTTCAAATTGGCGAAGGAACAGGTTCTCAAAACTATTTACCTTGGGCTAATTATTATCGCTATTCATACTCTCAAATGATCTACACCAGCTCTGATATTGGTTCCAACGGATCTATCGATACGATAAAGTTTAAATACAACGGCAACAACACTTATACCTGGAATAACATGGTTGTCTATATGGGCCATACCGACAAAGCTACTTTTTCTTCTGGCAGCGATTGGGTCGCAGTAGGAGATTTGACCCAAGTATATTCTGGTTCAGTATCCGTAACAGCTGGAGCTTCAGCATGGGATACTATTACACTCGATAGCGAATTTGAATACAACGGATCAGACAATCTAATAATTGCCATCGACAACAATCACGGAAGCTACACATCCTCAAGTAGCAAATGGTACTATACTAGCGCTAGTAATACTTTTATTTATAGACAAAGTGATTCAGTCAATTATAGCCCATCCAGCCCGGGTACTGGTACTCTGAATTCATACCGTCCAAATATAATTCTAAATCTAAATCCTTTAACTCACTCTCTTTCATATTCAGCCGGAGACAACGGCTCAATTTCCGGTACAACTTCTCAAACCATTGAAGAAGGCTCAAACGGTACAGCTGTCACCGCAGTCCCAAGCACTGGATACCAATTCGTCAGCTGGAGTGATGGGTCTACAGCAAACCCAAGAACAGACCTTGACGTCTCTGAAGACGTCACAGTAAGTGCCTCATTTGCCACTCGAGTCTACACTCTAACCTACTCCGCAGGAGTAAACGGATCCTTGACAGGAGTCACTCCTCAAAACGTCGCCCACAATGGAACAGCCCTCACTGTGACCGCCGTAGCCAACTCTGGATATGTCTTTTCTACATGGTCAGATGGTATCCTTACCGCCGCTAGAACAGATTCCAGTGTAATCGCCGACGCCACTCTAACAGCAACCTTCATCGAATCAACGCCCTACATCTACGTCAACAGCTCCACCGGAAACGACAATGTCGGCAATGGAACCTCCGGCAATCCATACAAAACTTTTCACAAAGCCTACACCCAAGCTGAAAATGATTATGTTATCGATCTAACCGGTACTTTCGACTGGACCAATGCAGCTGAAACTGGCGATGCCAAATACACAGGATATTCCATAGCCAAAGACTTAACCATCCGCGGACAAGGCTCAGATGCAACTATCATTCAAGCCGCTTCTGCAGATAATATCGCCGACAGAAGAATTTTTACAATTGCTGCTAACACTACAGTTACTATTCAAGATCTTGCTATAAGATACGGAAAAATTGATGACAGAACAGGAACAGCATTAAATAATGAAGGCGGTGGTATTTTAAATTTAGGAACAGTCACGGTCAATGATTGTGAAATATATAACAACCGAGTGCCAACCGGTTATGGTGGTGGTGGACTATCAAATCGTCATTTAATGACCATCAATGATAGTGCAATCTATAATAATATTGCTTACTACATGGGTGGTGGTGTTTTAAATAGTTATACCGTTTCTGCTAGTGGTTATTTAACTATTACTAATTCAACTATTTATTCGAATCAAGTTACGCAAGTCATAGCTTATACAGAAGGAGGTGGTGTTCATTTTCGAAAAGGAAACGGAACTATTACAAATACTACAGTAACTAAAAATACTGCTTGTGGAGTTGCAGGTGTGGGAATGGATGATGCCAATGGCACTGTAAAACTAAAAAATAATATTTTCGCAGGAAATCTGCAAAAAGTTCATTCATATTGCAGTAATGGCGCCTACCCTAAAGGCTTTGATTTTAGACAAAGTGGCTACGGCAACGTTGTTGATGGTGGAAATAATATTATTGGTGGTTATGCTCAGAATTACAATTTTACAGTCAGCACTGATTGGACTGACACTGATCGAGATGGAACTTTTACTAAATATGGGACAGAGACAACTGGCACAATTAATTTCGCTGATGCAGCGGCCTTGAATTCTAGCCCTAATAAAACAAAAACCTTCGCCGTAACAGAATCAAGTATTGCTATTAATAACGGATCAACTGGAACAAATGGAAATGTTACTGTCTCAACAATCGACCAAAGAGGTGCAGCTAGAAGCGGAACGGTAGATATTGGTGCGTATGAATATGGTGGTCAATTCCTTAATACTTATACTTTGACTTATTTATCAGGACTCGGTGGATATATTTCTGGTACTGCTCTGCAAGAAAATGTTCCTGAAGATGCCAACGGAACAGCCGTCACTCCAACTCCAAATACGGGGTATGAATTCGTGGATTGGAGCGATGAAGCAACTGACAATCCAAGAACTGATTCCAGTGTTTCTGCTAATGTTTCTGTAACTGCTAATTTTCAAGTCATCACTTATGACCTCAGCTACTCAGCTGGAGCAAATGGTTCTTTGACAGGAACAACGTCACAAACTGTTAATTATGGCTCAAATGGTACAGCTGTTACCGCAGTTCCAGCTGATGGATATAATTTTATTGGTTGGAGTGATGGAGTAGTCACCAATCCTCGCACAGATAGTGGTGTCACTGCTGACGCTACAGTAACGGCCAGCTTTGCTTCAAATTCTTATAATCTTATTTATACTGCCGGTGCAAACGGTTCTTTAACGGGCACTGCAACTCAGTTAGTTACCTCTGGCGCAGATGGATCTGCTGTAACTGCCGTTCCTGCTACCGGATATGCCTTTGTAAATTGGAGTGACAGCTCAACAGCTAATCCACGAACTGATACCAGTGTAGGCTCCAATTTGTCAGTCACTGCAAATTTTTCTACCGTAAACTACACTCTTACATATTCCGCCGGATCAAATGGTTCTTTGACAGGAACAGCATCGCAAACTGTTAGTTATGCGGCTGACGGTACAGCTGTGACAGCCGTACCTAGCGCTGGCTACTCCTTTGTTAATTGGAGTGACGCTTCAACTGATAATCCACGAACTGATACCAGTATTTCAGGAGATGTTACTGTCACTGCAAATTTTTCAATGAATACTTTTACTTTAACGTATACGGTCGATTATAGAGGAACGCTTACCGGCAGCGCTTCGCAAACAATTAATTATGGGGAAAACGGCACAGCTATAACTGCGGTTGCTAATTCAGGGTTTACTTTTTTTAGATGGAGTGATGGGTCAACAAATAATCCAAGAACTGACACTAATATAACGAGCAACAAAAGTGTTCGAGCTTATTTTATCTTAGCTGCCTTCACTTCAGCATATACTGCTGGAACTAATGGAACTCTCGTTGGGCAAACAAGTCAATCTTCCTATTACGCAGGAAGCAATAGACCGGTTGTGGCTATTCCAAATGAAGGTTACACCTTTCTCAGCTGGAGTGATGGTGTAACAACCGATAAGAGAACTGATCTTGGTCTTTCTGAGAATATTAATGTAACTGCAAATTTTGCGCTAAAAACATACAGCCTGGAATATACAGCTGGTGCCAATGGCTCTGTCACAGGGACAACGTCACAAACCATAAATTATGGAGATACTGGATCAGCAATAACTGCTGTACCAAATTCTAGATTTAGTTTTGTTAAATGGAGTGATGGATCAATTACTAATCCGAGAACTGATACTGGTGAAAATATTAATGTTAATGCTGTTTTTGGTGTAGATAGATATGCTTTAACATATGTGGCAGGCTCGAATGGCACCGTAACTGGAACAACTTCTCAAACACTTTCCGCCGGAGAAAATGGAACTGCTATTACCGCCACACCAAATTCTGGATATGCCTTTTCTAGCTGGAGTGACAGTTCAACTGACAACCCAAGGACAGATACAAATATTTCTTCCAGCATGTACCTGACTGCCAACTTTACAATTAATACTTTTACTCTTTCATATTCAGCTGGTGACAATGGCTCTCTGACCGGAACAACCTCACAATCTGTGAATTATTCCGCTGACAGTACCGCGGTAACTGCGGTTCCTGATAGCGGATATCACTTTGTAAATTGGAGTGATGGAAGTGCACAAAATCCTAGAACTGATGTAAATGTTTCCGCAAACGTTTCTATATCTGCAACCTTTGCGGAAAACAGAGCAGCAACAACCATTTACGTTAATAATTCAACTGGAAATGACACAACTGGTGATGGCAGTTCTGATACTCCTTACAAAACATTTCACAAAGGATATATTATGTCTGCTACTGGCGATATTTTGGACTTGACCGGCACCTTCACTTGGACTGACGCTGCGGAAATTGGAGACTACTACAAACAAGGTTATGTGCTTACAAAAAACTTGACCGTACAAGGGCAAGGTGCAGACACGACAATTATTCAGGCTGCCAGCCGAGACAACAGTGCCAATCGAAGAGTTTTTACTGTTGTTTCTGGAGCAACTGTAACTTTTCAAAATTTAACTGTCAGATATGGTCGGGTTTTTGGCTATCAAAGTGATGGAGGTGGAATTAGAAATGATGGAATAACGACGATTGATGATTGCGAGATCTACAATAATCGTTCAGCTTCAGATTCTGGTGGTGGTATTTCGAATAGACATACTTTAACTGTTACTAATAGTTCTATTTATAATAATGTTGCTTATTACATGGGAGGAGGAATTGTTAACAGTTTCTATGTTGATCCTTCTGGTTATTTAACAGTTACCAATTCAACAATTGCCTATAATCAACAAACTACTGGAATTGCTTACACAGAAGGTGGTGGAATACATATCAGAAAAGGTAGTGCAACGATTACTAATTCAACAATTGCCTATAATACAGCTACAGGTGTTGCGGGCCTTGGCATAGATGACTCCGATGGAACGATAACAATTAAAAATACAATTATTGCCAATAATATTAAACGAAACAGTGATTATTATGTTGACTTTGGCTTCCGAGCCAGTGGTCAAGGCAATGTTGTTGATAATGGAAATAATATTGTTGGTGTTTCTCAGAACTATACATGGTCTGGAACTGGCGACTGGTCGGATGTCGATCGTGACGGTACATTTCTTTTGAATAACTCAATAACTACCGGCTCATTGAATTTAAATTCGTATTTGGCATTTAACGGCAACACCAATAAAACCAAAACTCTCTCCGTTTCAACCGGAAGTGTGGCTATTGATTACGGAACTACTGGCACTAACGGAGCAGTTAGTGTGCCGACAGCTGATCAAAGAGATTTCATAAGAGAGTCTACACCAGATATTGGATCGTTTGAATTCTTAAGTGCACCTGATGATACAACGGACCCTGTTATTTCCGACATTTCGTCCACGCCAACTTCAACAACCGCTGTTATTACCTGGACAACTGATGAGGCAACCTCATCCCAAATTATTTATGATCCTAATCAAATCCGTTCAACGGCTTCTGATGTTTCAAATGTAGATACTGGGGTTACCAGCCATGAAATAACCTTATCTGATCTTGTTTCCTGTACAAAATATTATTATGTTGTCACCTCGACTGATTCATCTGGCAATACAGCCCTCAGCGCTGAAAATACTTTTATTACTACTGGTTGTGCGGGTAACGCTTCTGTAGGAACCATTAATGAAACAACCGCGATTCCCGAATATGGTGGTACAATAAATCAATCAGGTGATGATTTTACTTTTGCAATGACCATTCCGGAAAGTTTTTCAGAGGATCCCGCAGATTTTCAAATTAAAAGTTTAGATTCGGCTACTGTTATATCTGCTCTTTCTTCTCCAACTAATTATAATAAAATCGGCGATAACATTTTCGATATAAAGGCCCTTGATACTCCTTCTTCAACTGTCAGTGAGTTTGATTCTGATGTTGAAATAACAATTACCTATGATGAAGAAGATATTGCTGGTCTCCAGGAAAGTACATTGAAACTTCATCGAAATGATGACGACGAATGGTTTGAATTAGCCGACTGTGTTGTTGATCCTGACGCCAACTCGGTTACTTGTTCTACAAATAACTTTTCCGTTGTTGGTCTTTTCGGTGAGGCAATTGCCTATAACTTAACCTACATCGCAGGATCTAATGGTTCCATAACTGGAACAACTGAACAAACAATTGATACTGGAGAAAATGGAACTGAGGTTACAGCTGTACCTGAAAACGGTTACCAATTCTCAAGCTGGAGTGACGAATCTTTAGATAATCCAAGAACTGATTTAAGTGCAAGTGCTGATATAACAGTAACCGCAAACTTCACTATTTCTGGCAGAAGAACCGTTCCAACTGATAATCAAGTTCCTGTTCAAGTCGAAACTCCTACCACTTCCCCAACAGATGATCAAAGTACCATTCGCAAAGAAGACGAAACGATAAGACAAGAAGCTTCAACCGATAGAACTGAAGCACAAACATCCTTAAATGAAGGTAAATTAATTAAATATCCAGACTCTCCCAAAATATATCTAATTGAAAACGGTAAGAAAAGATGGATCGTTGATGAGTTTACTTTTAACCAAAGAGAATTTGACTGGAGCAAAATCAATGAGATTGATTCAGCAACACAGCTTCAAGATGGTGAATCCCTCTTAGTAGACATCTCCATTTATGAGGAAAAATTAATCAAGTATCCTGACGCTCCAAACGTTTATTTAATCGAAAATAATTTAAAAAGATGGATTGTTGATGAATACTCCTTTAATCACAATGACTATGACTGGACAGCAATTCAAGAATTACCAAATACCCTCATTTTTAGTGATGGAGAAAATATTTTGTACGAAGAACCTGCCACAATTGAACTAACGATTGAAGTTCAAGAACAAGAAGATCTTTCTAGCCGAAACTTGGAAGAAGGCATGGCAGGAGAGGATGTCAGAGCATTGCAAAAATATTTAAATGACAACGGTTTCATCGTCAGTAATACAGATTTCGGCTCACCTGGGAATGAATCCACTTTCTTTGGTCAAAAAACTCAATCAGCCTTGATAAAATTCCAAGAAGCCAATAATATATTTCCCGCCAAAGGCTTTTATGGCCCAGTAACTAGAGGATATATTAATTTATAATTTTCCTTATAATAAAAAACCGCCTTTATAAAAAGGCTGGTTTTTTTATTCTTTCTCTATTAACCTATTCAAACAAAACCAATCCTGCCATAACTGCCATTCCCAATAAAATAAATAATAACTGAAAAGCAGCATGACACCTAGTGCACTCACCCTTGTGTAGTTCGGGTATTAAATCTGAACCAGCAATGTAGATAAAGCCACCACCAGCAACTGCTAACAAAATCACCTCTAAACCGTGGATATGCTGAGCTAACAATAAAGTTAAAACTGCACCAACAACTGCTAATAATGCTGATGCAAAATTGAACAACAAAGCGGTTTTCTTTTTAAAGCCTGCGTATAAAAGAACACCAAAATCACCAATTTCCTGTGGTATTTCATGAAAAATAACTGCTAAAGTTGTAGCGATGCCAACTGGAACACTAACCATAAAACTAGATGCAATAATTACACCATCAAGTAAATTATGTAAACCGTCTCCAATTAAATTAGTGTAAGCTAAAGGCTTAATCGTGTGTTCATGCTCTGCTTTGTGACAATGATGCCAGTGAATAAATTTTTCAACCACAAAAAACACCACTATTCCCAATAAAAAATACAATCCAGTTTGCAAATTAAAACCATGTTCCTCTGTTATATGCGGAATAATGTGAATAAACACATCACCGAGAAGTGCTCCTACTGAAAAACTAACAAAATACAAAAGAAAATGTTCCAATTTTTCCTTTTTCATTGCCAAAGCTAAAACTCCGACAAAGGAAATTAAACTGACGATAAAAACACCTCCTAAAGTATACAACCAAATTACATTCATATTTTTATAGTTTATTGTTACAAAAAAATGATAACACAGATTACTAAAAAACAAAACCACCGAACTCCCCATAGGGATGTGGTTTCACTAGTTCTAACATGCATCTAATTTTAAAATAAAAAAAAAGCGCCTTAGTGTTACTAAAACGCAATGACATTAATGACTATAAGCCTTGCCGATTTACCGGCTCGCGGTAACTTCCCAGTAAAAATATTACAATCAAAAATAACCAAGAAAACAAAGATAAAATAGCTGAAATAACCAACTCTGCAAAGGAAAAACGTCCGGCACCTGTCAATCCGGGTTTTCCTTCTTGAACGGAAACATACTGGAGAAAAATAAACGAAACTACAATTCCAACTAAATAAACACATGCCAAAATTTCCCAGAGCGATATTTCAAAAACAAATGAAATCAAAGCATCCATAGTACCTCCTTTTTAGCTATCTAAAGTTAAGGGATAATTCTTAGTAATAAAAGGATAATATATTATCATTAAAAAGTCAATGGTGCCTAATAATCAATGCTGTATCTCTACATTTAACTTAACAATCAATAATCGCCAACAGAGCCGCCTGGGGGTGCAACCCCCAGGCTAGATTTTTACAAGCCCCCTAAAGCGGGCTAAGGAATATATTCATAAATCTCTAACGACTTATTTGTTGCGTGTCTTTCTTTTTGATTTTCAATATACTTACCTACAAAAGGCACATCTTTTTCCGACAAACTTAAAACCCCATAGCCAGACTGCCAATAAAACAGCCGTTCATTTAAATTGACATTCACATGATTTGACGCGCTTCCTTTTATCGAATGAACAAATTCTGCGCAACTTATTCTTGGTGGAATGCTTGCCATTAAATGAAGATGGTCGTCTGTCATATTTAATTCTAACTGTTTACCGCCCAATTCTCCAATTTTGCCAGGCATGAATTCCTTCAATATACATTCTATTTGCGGTGTAATAATTGGTTTTCGATTTTTCGTTGCCCAAACAAAATGATAAAACAATCGATAATAAGCATTTGACATAATATATATTTATTTATTAATTTCAACCCGCATCCCTGTTCACAGGGATTTGCTTTCACTAGCCTGGGGGTTGCACCCCCAGGCGGCTTTCTACTTTTATTATGTCAATCAAAAATTATAAATCCAAGAAAAATGTTATCCCCACTCGGCAGAAAAACAAAAAAACAATTTTCCCCATGGAATACAATATTTAAACCTGTCGTCTATGCTCGACAATAATTATTGTATCAAAAAACCCTCGACAATGTTGTCGAGGGTTTTTTATTTTTTACCTCCTCCTTGCTTCTACACTAAATCATATTTAAAAGTTGCTGTGCTTGTCTTGTTATCTGAATTCTTTTTTCAATCAATCCATTGATTATTAGCAGCGCAGAAATAATATTAAATTGCACAGAACCAACGCTTCCTCCAAAATCAATATCATGTTCTGCAAATTCAATATCTCTTGCTGGTATAACGTCCTGACCGCTCCAGTCTTCAATCATTACCACTCCCAAAACAGAAATCCTTCCTTCCCACTCAATAACAAATAGACACCCTGGACTTCTGGGTGTTCCCCCCGGAACTTTGCAATAATCCAACTTATTTCGAATTTGATAAACAACCGCCAGTCCTTTTCTATGTTTCACCCCATCAGTATCAGTAAAATTTTTCAACTCGGCAAAACTTCCATCCGGAACCTCTAGCAGTTCCGGCCAAGTTTTAATTTGTTCCATTTGTCACCTCGTATATTTACATTTCAAAAAATCAGCTCCAAATGCGAAAACCTTACCTTCAGCCGTTGAATCCATTCCCATGACCGTTCTCTCTTTATCTGCCGGGCAATAAATTACTTGCTCGTAAACAAATACTCCGGGTTTATCCGCCATAAAGGCTAGATAATTAAAAGCAATACTAAATTTATCTCGTTGCTGTAATGTACTGTAAATGATGCTGTCACTCGGAATCATTTCCAAAAATTGTTCCTTGCTCTCCAGCTCTACTTCCGCCAACCCAACGCCAACCCCCACACCAACACCACGGGAAACGTATTCTGTTTTTTCTTTGGTATTAAAGGCATCTTTAACATCGATTGATTGAGGAATTTCTTTAACAAAATCGACTTGCTCGTACAAAGGATTACTCTTCAAAGCGTGAACATGAATTTCATGATAGTTCAAAACAGAAAAAACAAGAAAAAATACACCCAAAATAGCTGCCATGGGATCCTTGTACACAAACGTAGCAACCACACATACTATCAGCATTACGGAAGACCCAACAAACATAGCAATAGGCATTTTCACCTCCAAGAAAAAACCCGACTTCACTGAAGCCGAGTTTTTGGGTTTTTATTTCACAAACAAATCTTCAGACCCAGCAAAGTTCTCGGCCAGTCAAATTCAGGTGCTTCAGAATCCATTGGAACCCAGGCCGCCCAGGCAGTTAACTTCCAAAAATGAAATTCAACCAGCGGGCCCACCCCGGCCGGCCGGCGATCTTTTAACCCAATCGTCAGCCACTTCATGGCTTTCCATCGGACAGTCAAATCATACCAAACTTGATCATGATCTCCAGCATAAGCCAGCCGGCCAGCCTCTACCATCCCAACAAAGGAAAACTTTTTTTTACTGAGAACCAACAAATATGAAGTTTGAAAATCCCAACCATCAATTCCTTTTCTCACTCCCACGGAAACTCCAACCTGTAACCAATCCAACGGTTGCCAGATCGGGCCCAAGTGCGCTTGTCCCCAAGAATTTTTCATCAGAAAAAAAGTTCGGATCTTCCAGTTATCGGAAAATCGATGAAACACTCCGCCATCAACAACCCAATTGTCATATACTTCCGTTGCCATTGTCTGAGTTTCAAAAAAAGTGTTGGTCTGAGCAGTAGCCACAGACGAACAAGTCAACAAAAGAACAAACGAACAAATCAACAAGATAACCTTTTTCATTGTTAGATCTCCGTTTTAGTTTTTTGAACAAGTCTCATTTTCCGAAATCGCAATTCCCAAGTGGCAATTGTCATAACAGCGGCCAAGAAGCAACCAAACATCATTCTATCCTGTCCGACATCAGCCGGATTATCAGCCCAAGTGATTGACAACATAATCAGAATACCCACAATCGATAACAAAAAACAACAAAGTTGTACAATCTTAAACATCATCAATTTGCGTTTCATAGTTTTTCTCCTTGTCAAAGGTCACTTAATACCGCATTATATCATACAAAAAATGACCTGTCAAGCTTTTTCTTGTAAATTTAGCTCAAAGGCAGTCATGATTAACGAGACAAAAAAATATATCATTGACAGTCTTACCTAAATTTGCTACGATAGAGTTGTCATATAAATCATGACAATATACAAATATGCTCAAAAATCAACTTAAAAACTTAGGCTTTACAGAAAATGAATCAAGTATTTATTTGGCTCTATTTGATTTGGGCAAATCCC
This sequence comes from Candidatus Falkowbacteria bacterium, assembly GCA_018674305.1. NCBI lineage: Bacteria > Candidatus Falkowiibacteriota > Candidatus Falkowiibacteriota bacterium. The sequence goes on from JABHAL010000004.1 coordinate 120,949, forward strand.
GCGCCGGTCAAATAATCGAACACACAAGCCTGCATCGCAATCTTGTTTACACAGCTCTCGATAGTCTTGAAAATCGCCAGCTGGTAACTAAAGTTATGGTTAAAGGCGTGGCTGAGTTTTCAGCGAACTCACCTACTTCACTTATTGATGAAATAGATAATAAAAAACAGCTCGCCATACAAGCTGTTGAACAGTTGAAAAAAATGTCTAAGCAAGAAGAACGCGACATTAAAATTTACGAAGGCCTTGATGGCATTAAACAAGCTAGGTCAAGAATTTTGAACTTACCCAAAGGCAGTGAGTTTTTTGTCCTAGGTGCCAGCAAACTAAGTCAGACACCAGAACTGGAAAGTTTTTGGCGCGGGTTCCACAAGAAAAGAGAGGCTAAAGGTATAAAACAAAAATTGCTATATGAAAGCACAACTGATAAGAATGTCCTAGACAGCATTAAATGGCGAAACCAATTACCGAATATGGAATCCAGATTCTTGCCATTTGAAATTGATTCACCTTTTTGGTTTGACTTTGCCGAAGATCAAGTTAATCTTGGCTTTGCTGGCCAGGATCCGCTGACAATTAATATTAAAAGCCGTGACCTGGTCAATGGTTTTAAGAAATACTTTGAGTACTTTTGGGATCAACGAGTCCTAGTCAAAACTGGGGTTTCTGCTGTCAAAGAAGCACTTTACGAACAACTTAACTCTCTAGAGCCTGGCGAAGAATATCGTATACTTGGCGCTAAAGGCAAGGATTACCCACAAGGCGTGGATGAATTGTTTAATCAATTTCATCTGGATCGAATTAAAAAAGGCGTGGTAACAAAAATGATTTGTTACGAAGAATCCTATAACGGCTTACGAAAACGATTTGAAACCTGCGGTGACATTAGTGGAAAAATTAGTTTTCTAAAAAAATATACTTCTGAGACTCCTATTCCAATGCAAATTAATATGTACAAAGATAAAACATTTTTTATTTTGTACGAAAAAACACCAGTTGTCGTTTATTTTGACAACCCTGTCATTTCCCAAACTTTTAATACTTACTTTAATGACATCTGGGACCAAAAAGTAACTACCAAGACCGGAACAGCAGCTTTTCATGATGCAATGTACAATCTTTTAGATGAATTAGAAGCTGGTGATGAATATTATATCCTTGGTACCACCGGCAGACAGCTTGATGAAGACGAAAATATTGCAGCTTTCTATAATAAATTTCACAAAGCCAGAATAAAAAAAGGTATTAAAGTAAAAATGCTTTGTTATGAAGAAGCTTACAAAAATATAAAAAATCGTTTTAATATTGAAGATCCAAAGGGCTTACTGAGTAAATTAAAAATATATACTACAGCCTCTGCTAACCCAATGCAAATTTGCCTTTACAAGAAAAAAGCTCATATTATTATTTATGAAAAAGAACCAACTGTAATTTCTTTTGACAAACCAGAAGTATTTGAAGGTTTTAAAAATCAATTTGATAAAGCTTGGGATCAAAAAATACAAGTTTATCATGGCCGAGAAGGATTAAGAAATGTTATACGGAAAGTTTTAGATATGGGTGACTATGTTGCAATCGGCGGAGCTGAGAAAATTGTTGATGCCCTTGGCGCAGATTTTTTTCGATGGTGGCAAAAAGAAAAAAGAAAACGTGGAATTAAAACTAGGGTAATCATGGGCAGTCATCACAAAAAGACCCCGTCAGTAACTGACGCTTTTGCAGAATTTAAATTTGTACACGAACATGAAGCGCCAGGAGTAACCTTAATTTTTAAAGACAAAGTAATTATTCTTTCTCTCGAAGGAGAACCTGCTGCCTTTATTATTGAAGATAAAACTCTAGCCAAAACCAACCGACAATACTTTGATGAGCTTTGGAATAAAGATACTTATATTTTAAAAGGCGTAAACGCGGTTGGTGATCTTTTTAATGAAATGCTTCAATACGAACAAGCTGATCTAATCGGCGCTCGCGGATATTTTATTGATAAAAGACCCGAGTTCACTAACGACTGGGAAAAACGCGCCATTAAAAAAGGATTTAAAATGCGCAACATTGTTGCCGCCGACTCAAAAGGACATCGTATTACGAAATTTCCATTTGCAAAAACAAAATATACTCTTAAAAAGGAATTTTCAAACTTAAGCGTGTTCTGGATTTTTGGAAACAAAGTAGCAATCAGCAACTGGACGAAAAAGGACCCCATCGTAGTTGTTATTGAGAACAAACATGTACACGATATGTATAAACAGCAATTTGAGTCGCTGTGGAATCAGTAATGTTAGAATTCAATTAAATGAAAAGCTCAACGACTTGGTCGCTGAGCTTTTTCGTTTTACTATCTGAAAATTAAACTAAAGTAGCCAGTTCCTCGTGTAACCAGTTCCATCAAATCATCTAAACGCTCCCTAAGCAATTGTAAACCTTCAATGTCACCATCGTCTAAACGACAATCTAGAACTTCATCCAAAGTTTGGCGTAATAGTGAACGATTTCTCTCAATCCGACTGCGCAACTGTAAGTGTAGATTATATCCTTGTCGAGAATCGTGATAATGCTCAAACATAGCAAAAAACCGGATTGTATAACGAACTAGTTCAGCATAACCATAGTTTCCATCATCACTAATTGCATCATAAAAGCTATGCAATCTGGTCAATTCTTCCATATTGGTTATTCCAGCCAATTCCGCTAATTCCTCTTGATCTAATCTAGTCACTTCTGCAAATTCTGGATATTGTTGTCCACAAAATTCTGCAAACTCTTGTCTTACCGATCGCTGACGATTAATAATTTCATCAATGTCATACCCGTAACTTTCTACCCAAGCTAGAAAACTCTGATAATAAGACCTCCTTTCTCGACAAGCCAGTTGTCTCACTAATCCCCTAACAAATTCCTGTCCATTGCGATTATCATCATGATCGCGAACCTGTTGCCAATAACTTTCTAATTCTGCTTGCAATTCATTGAACGTCATCACTGCCTCCTTAAATTAAAAAAGAACATAACAAAAAACAGCTGTCCGTCAGAACAGCTGTTTTTTGTTTAAGAGTTAGATCACATTATCTTAAGCAAAAAGCGCCTGTTCTGACATGAACAGTCTTTTTGCCTTTCTTTACAATTGTAAGTGATAAGTAATCCATATTGTTTTATAACTATATACTATAACACACTGAATAATTTTGTCAAGGGGAGAAATAATAAAGAGCTTAACTCATGGAGTTAAGCTCTCTTTTTTTAAACTGAAGCTGACAATTCTGCTGGGATAATTACAATATTATTGTATTCGTTAAATATCATTTTTCCCCAGCTAAAACTGGCCGCGCCATCATGTTTGTAATCAAGCCAATTAACAAGCTCCATCACAATTCGCCTGTGCCAATTTAACCAAAACTCTTTTTCTCGATCATTTCCACTTGTGAAGTAATTCAGTAGAAACGGTGTCACAAAAATCTTTTTTCCACCAGCACAACTTTCAGTTAAATTTACTTGACCAGTTTTATCAAATCTAATGTTATCAGCAATGGCAGAGAACATACTATTCATATGTTGCCGAAACCTCTCCCTTAACCGAGCTTTTGACAATGGTTCTCCCAATCTACTCCAGGCTTGTGTTTGAGTTACATCCAATCTTTCAGATTGAATATTAATAGGAAAACGAAAAAACAACAATGGAGCGCATAAAAGACCTATTAACTTCTCCCTCCAAAGATTGTCAACCTGACTTTCAATGTACTTGTCCAAAATTTTATCGGACAAAACAAAATCGAATTCTTTAGTTTCTGTCATTCGATCCTCCTTTATTTTAATAGACTACTTCAAAACTAATCTCTTGTCAATAAAAAGACGCCCTGATGTTGAATCAAGGCGCCGTTATTGTTACTTACAAAATCCCGGATTGCGCAAACGAATACACACGCTACAAGTACAACGAGATGAATGTCCCTCCAGCGCCTGGCTAAAACTCTTCCCCATGTTCATGCCGATGCACACACTGCAAGTACAACGACCTGAATGGCCACTCAATACGCCAGCTCTACGAAGTGCTTCTTTTATCTGTGTATTTCGCGAACTCATCCTCAACCTCCTTAGGTGTAAACAATATAATTCAAATAACTAACAGACAATATATAATAGCAAATAAACAATTTTTTGTCAATATTAACAAAAAAGCTCCAACATTAGATGTCAGAGCTTTATGGTTTAACAATTTTCCAAAGCGAACTGTAAATCCTCTATCAATACTTCCGCCTCTTCTGCACCAACGGATAGGCGAATCAGGTTTTCAGTTATACCATATTTCAATTGTTCTTCTTCTCCCATACAAGCATGAGTAGTCGAAGCAGGGTGACAAAGAAGACTTTTAACTCCACCAAGGGATACCGCCAACAAGATATGATGTCTTTCCGCTAAGATATTCTGAAAACGGAAAATCCGCTCTCGGTCAAATCCCTTTAAATAAAAAGCAATCATAGCGCCTGGAGCTGTACATTGTTTTTTGAAAATTTCATAATACACATCTCCAGATTGCCACAAACCTGGAAAGTCCACGCGTTCTACCAAGTGGTGCTGTTGCAAAAATTCAGCAACTATCTGCGCTCTTTCGGACTGAGTATTCATACGGATTGCATAGGTTTTCAAGAAAGTCAGCAAGAGCCAACATTCAAACGGATGAAGAATGCCACCAAAATCACCACGCACTCTTTCAATGTCCAGGATTAAATACTCCCTTCCTTTTCGAGCCAAAACAGCTCCACACAGAACATTACTGTGACCACCCATGTACTTGGTACCAGAGTAAACAATCAAATCAACATGTTCACTGATTTCAAAAGGCGTTTGCAACGCTCCCATGAACGTATTATCAACGACCACAATGCAATTAGGATTGGATTGCTTAACAGCTGCTGCTACAGCATCTATGTCTACCATAACTAAAGTTGGGTTGGTTGGCGTTTCCAAAAACAAAACGTCCGGACCAAAGCCAAAATCAGGCACACCATCTCGCGCATCATATTCATTAATCGCAAAATCAGACATGTGGCCAAAAAACCTAGCCATCATGTGATGTGTTCCACCATAAATTGGATTTAAGCAGGCAATCACTCCACCATTAGGAAGTAATCCCCATATCGTGCCAAAAATCGCTGACTCGCCACTGGCAAAAATCGCAGCTGCTCCAGAACCTGGTTCAATGGCTGTCAGTCGCTCTTCAACCATAGCCGCATTAGGGTGACTCATTCGTGAATAAACAAAATCACTTTCCTCAGCATAAGGATTCTTAAATGCAGCAGCTGCCGCTTCTGCACTGGGAAAAACATAGGTTGTGGCCGGATACATTGGTTCCGCGGCTGAACCATAACTCTCCCTAAACCGAAAACCAGCGTGAATAGCCTTTGTTGACAAACGCCTGTCTGCTTTTTTCTCATCCATTGAGTCCTCCTGAGAAATGATTGGTAAAGATCTAAGGTCAACCCAAGATTATCATAAATATAATCAGTTGTAAATGTCCTTTATATACCTCTTGACAAATACAGTAAATGATACTACACTTAAATTTGGCCTTTAACATTAAACCCCTTTACAGGAGCCAAGAATGGGAATTTCGACAATGTTGTTGATCAATGACGACACTGAAGACGCAGTACAGATGCAAGAAAGACTTCCTGAAAATTTAGAGATTCAAATTGCCAGTCAAGCAGCAGCTCAACTACTTCAGTCTTACAATTTTGATTTCATTGTTATTGACAATGATGCCAATGATCTCAAGGTCGCGAAAGGTCCAGAAACCTTAAAGCGCATCATAGAAGTTGGTACAAGTGCTAGGATTTTCTATACAAGCTTCCAACCAGGCTGGGTAGGCAGCGACGTCCATAAAAACAGGCTTGTTCAAGTAGTAAAAACTGACGAATTACTAGATATCCTAGCCAAAGAATTCTACTTTGAATTGCGTCCTGCTCCAACAAAGGATGAAACAGATCCTCAAATCACTCTGATTATTTCATACAACCCGATTGAAGGGTATGAGGAAGGCGTCTACTGCGACGGGAAATTAATCATTCTATCTTTCCCCAAAAACGCCGGCGACAAAGCACAAAGAGTTCTGAGACAAAAGCTTCAAGAAATTTACAGAACCTTTGAGTGGCGTACCGATCGTGACCTGATCAAAAACATTTTTGTTTACGATGGCGTGAATGGAAATGACTGGCCAGCGCGTCTGGCTTCAGCACTCGGACACGATGTTCGCATGAAGGTCCAGTTGGTTGCTTGTCATTGTGACTGGAAACGAAAAGTACGAGATGCCAGCACCTACTACGTAGACCTTCACAAATGTGAATGTTCAGGTAGTACCACTCTTGGAGCAATTGCAGATATGATTTTGGGAGTCATACGTCCCAAAATCAATTATGCCACAATTCCTGTTCCAAGAAAAACAATTGAAAACGGCGCGGAAAGATATAGCGTCTAAAACAACAAAGCCCTGTTCCAACGGAACAGGGCTCTTTTTTTACCAGAACCATTTTTAGCTGTAAATAAAAAAAAGGCGAAGATATACATCCTCGCCTTTTTTTACTTATTTTAATTTCTTCCTCTTCAGTAACAAAGAATTCATCACCACCGACACACTTGACAGAGCCATGGCCAATCCAGCGAATTCTGCGCGTAAAAGACCGAGTGCCGCAATTGGAATCCCAATACTGTTATAAAACAGGGCCCAAAACATGTTCTGTTTTATTTTACTCAAAGTCATTTTACTGAGTTTAATTGAACGGACTGCGTCGTTCAAATCATTTTTCACTAAAACAATCCCACCAGTTTCAATAGCAATATCAGTTCCAGCGCCCATAGCAATCCCTAAATCAGCTTGTGCTAAGGCTGGAGCATCATTAATTCCATCACCAACCATAGCGACCATTTTACCTTCAGCTTGAAGCTTCTTAATCTGCTGGGCCTTTTCTTCAGGCATAACTTGCGCTAATACTTTATCAATTCCAACCTGATTGCCAATTGCCTCAGCTGTTCGCTGGTTATCACCAGTAAGCATCACCGTTTCAATTCCCATTTCTCTTAATTTTTCAATTGATTGTCTTGAAGTTTCCTTAACAACATCAGCAACCGCAATTAACCCAGCTACTTCCTTAGCAATGGCAATAATCATAACTGTTTTACCCTGATCTTCAAGCTCGAGCTTTTGTTTTCTAACTTTTTCATCAAACAAAATATTATTTTGTAACATTAATTTCTCTGTACCAATTAAAACCTCTTGGCCATTTATTCTTCCCTTAACACCCATACCAACAATAGCATCAAACTCACCAGGTTCAGTTAATGAAATTTTTTCCTCCTTTGCCTTGTTTACAATTGATTCAGCCAAAGGATGCTCTGAGTTTTTTTCTAATGAAGCAGCAATACCCAAAATATCTGTCCTTTTGTATTTGTCATTTGTCATTTTTATCTCTGTTACTTCCGGTTCACCTTTAGTCAACGTACCGGTTTTATCAAACACTACAACCTGAACCTTATTTGCAATTTCCAAATACTCACCACCTTTAATTAAAATCCCACTTTCTGCGCCTTTACCAGTACCAACCATAATCGCAGTAGGCGTAGCTAATCCCAGAGCACACGGACAGGCAATAACAAGGACAGCAGTAAAAATCATTAAAGCCTTTACAAAAACCACTCCAATTAAAAAGTACCAAATTAGAAATGTAATTATTGCAATCACAACTACGGTCGGCACAAAATAACTTGAAACCATATCTGCAAATTTTTGAATAGGCGCTTTTGACCCTTGAGCATTTTGCACAAATTGAATAATTTGCGATAGCATAGTATCCGCCCCGACTTTTGTAGCCTTGAACTTGAAGCTACCAGTTTTATTTATGGTTGCACCAATAACCAAGTCTCCTGCTTTTTTTTCTACTGGGATGCTTTCGCCAGTGACCATCGCTTCATCAATACTTGAATGCCCATCTATTATTTCACCGTCAACAGGAATTTTTTCACCAGGACGAACTAAAATAATATCTCCAACTTTAACTTGTTCAATTGGAACATCTTTTTCTTGACCATCAACAATTATTCTAGCTGTTTTTGCACCAAGTTCCATTAATTTTTTAATAGCCTCACCGGTTTTTCCTTTGGCCCGTGACTCTAACCACTTACCAAGTAAAATAAAAGTAATTAAAAGTGCTGAAGTTTCGAAAAAAACATCTCCGGCAATGAAAAAAGTAGTAGCAATACTATAAAAATAGGCAGCACTTGTTCCAAGCGCAACCAAAGTATCCATATTTGCCGTTTTATTTTTTAAAGCATAAAACGCACCACGATAAAACCGAGCACCAAGCACAAACTGAACAATTCCAGCCAAAACTAATTGCGCAATTTTGTTTTCAATGCCTTTGCTCATCATTACCATGCTTAAAATAAAAACCGGTATTGCAATTACCAAACTTACAAGAAAATAATTTCGATCTCTATTGGCTTCTCGAGCACCGGGTGCTTTACTATGCTGATGACCAGCATTATTCTTTGTGTTATTATACTCATCCACTCCATAACCTGATTGCTTAATAGAATCTTCCAATTCACCTTTCTTCACCTCTTCCGAATATTCAACAACAGCTTTTTCATTAGCATAATTAACCACGGCAGACTTTACTCCGGGGATTTTTTTTAATTTTTTTTCTATAATCAAAGCGCAAGACGAACAATGCATTCCCGAAATTCTAAGCTCTTTTTTGGACATATTCAATTATATTATTTTCTAATTATTAAATTATAAAATGAATGTTGACAACCAACGATTTCAACCTTGAATCCATTTTTTTCAAATATTTCCTTAAATCGTTTCGGTGAATGAAACCTACTCCCCATCAATAAAATCTTTTCAGCAATTTTCAAAATAAATCCACCAAAACTTCTAGGATTTACTTCTTCCACAAAAATACTCCCGCCATCCTTCAAAACTCTCTTTATTTCCTTAATTGCTTGCGCTTGATCCTGAAAATGATGAAAAGCATCAATTATAAGCATTTTGTCGAATGAATTATCTGGAAAAGGAATCTTTTCTGCTACGCCAAACTTACACTTTATTCCTTTTTTTCTACATTGTTTTAACATCTCTTCTGATGCATCGAGCACTATCATTTCATCTACCTGCCAAGAAAGTATCTTAGCAATTCTCCCAGTTCCACCAGCCAAATCCAGTACCCTATCTTTCTGATTGAAGAACTTTTCTTTTTTGACTGATTTAATTATCTTCTTCTTGCCTGAAAAATGAATCATTTCGTAAAACGGTGCAGTTATTTCAAAAAATTTTATTTTTATTGACATATTTATTCAACTTAACCACCACAACCACAGGATGGCTGGCCACAAGAACCACCACACGCACCACCACCGTCACATGTTGTGTTCAAGCTATTATCTTGAATTGCCTTAACTTTATAAGGAGCTCCACCGCTTGCCGGTTTCTTCACCGAGCTTGAGCTATCTGTTACTATAAACTTACCTCTAACCATCCCCATCCAACAACTGAATGATAAATCTCCAACTTTTGTGGGAGTAAATTGGATTACATTTTTGCCATACTGTAATTTCTTTTTAATTCCTAATTCAGGAACAATAATTTCGTTGGTGCAACCAGTCATTTGTTTCACATCGACAACCCATTTAACAGGTATTCCTTTTTCTATTGTAAAAACATTTGGAGAATAACCGCGATAATCTACATTCATAATAACTTCCTGAATATTTTCTTTAGTGATGGTCGATCCATAATCTTTATCCCAGCCAAGGTCTAAATTGATCCCTGCAATTGTTAGTCCAGTCAAAAGCGTATAAAAAGCAAAAATTAAGACAACAAAACCCATCACTTTTTGGAAAACAATCATTTTTTTATTCTGGAATCTAGAAGCTGCGATTCCAACTCCAATTAAAATTGGAGCGGTGCCAAGAGCAAACAAGAATAAACTCAATCCACCCAGCCAAAAACTTCCGACTGTGATTGCAAAAAGCTGCATACTTTGAGTAAATCCACATGGAAGAAAAAAGGTAAAGGCACCAAGTAAAAATGGAGCAGATTTATGTTCTGATGTTTTTAATTTATTCCAATACTGCATTGATTTTTTAGGCAGCCTAACTCCGAACGAACTTGGAGACGGCAAAAAACCAAGGATATTAAGGCCAAGCAAAAACATTACAACTGCCACAAGCGCTGTTAACCAACCATTAAAGGCAGAGGACATATCGAACCAACTACCTATTACTCCTAATAATCCGCCAAGAACAAAGAAACAAGTTAGTCGACCAATATGAAAATGTAAATGTGGCTTAACGTTTTTTTGATAAAAGTTGCCTTTTGCTTGATACTTGGAAGCAAAAGAAACTACCACTCCGCCAACAACTGCCAAACAAGAAGACAAAGATGCAACTATTCCGATCAAAAAGGCAATTCCCAAGCTAACATCCGTTGTGTCAAACCCAACTAACCCCCAAACATCAAATAAACTAAGAACTTTATAGGCTAATACAATAAAACCAACTGTAAGTAACGAACAAAACCATTGCAATGGTGTCGCCCTGTTTTTACTGAAGAATTTTTTTTCTAAATTCTCACCAATTTCATATCCTAGCTTCTTAATTTCTTCGTTTACTCTATTTTCATCTGGCTCAACATCTTCAAAATGAAGCTCGATGTGCCTTTTCTTGTGACTAGCTTTAACTAATTTCACACCTTCAATTTTTTGCAATTCTTCTTCTAGTAAATTTTCACAAGAAACACAAGTCATCCCATGAACTTTTATAATTTTGCATTTTTGATTTTTCTCACTTTTTTTTGTTTTCATATTAGAAATGACCTTTTAAATCTTTTAAATCAAGTTTCTCAATGATTAAATCATTACCAATGACTTTTAAATTTGGATTGACCGGCACAGGGTTACAACCACCTTTTTCGGTGGCTATTTTTTCCAAAGGATACTTATTACCGCAAGTGTTGCACACCATATTATTTCCTTCCTGACGGAACCCCATTTTCGCATCAGCACAAACCTGGCAGGCATTCCCCGCAGCACGATATATTCCGTTTTTGTCTTTAACTACAAAAAAGTAAACCATGTCACCATCTAATTCCACATTATAATAATGAGCCTTACCATCATCAAAAATCGCTTTACTTAATTTAATCTGATCATTTTCGAAAATAACTGGATCTCCGGCCTCTCCAGTAAAGGTCGCTTCTTGGGGCTTGACTGTAGGTTTTGGTTGAATTGACTTTTGAAAAGAACTTGCACTGGAGGTTTTACTTTCAGAGCTTGATTTGGCAGCTGGCTTCTCAGTACAACCACTTACAACTCCAGCGACCAACAGCACTAATACAAAAATCCATACTTTGTTTTTCATATTTACAATGGTATTATTTATTGGTTAATTTACTTACTCTTAAAATTTCATCAATCATTTGCTGTTTTTGTTTACTATTTTTTGTAGACATAGCCTTTTTAAAACAGCTATTTAAATGCCCCTCCATTAAAAGATGGTGAGCTGACTTCAAAAGACCAATAGCTGCTAAATTTTGTTGCATAATATCTACGCAATACTTATCCTCCTCTGTCATCTTGGAAATTTTCGCCAAAAGACTTTTCGCTTTTTTAAAATTAATCAACGCTTTTTCTTTTTTACTCATAATTTTTATTGTATATTGATTATTAGGTCTTTGATATTCACGACACCCCCACCCCAGGTGTGGGTACATAATACTCCATTAAAAAATTACTGTCAACTACTATTGGGGATAACCAAAAAAGAGGCCTTTCAGCCTCTTTTTTTATCTACCTTTTATTTTTTACACTTATCGTCTTTACAGTGACATCCGACTAGCACCCAAACTCCTGATACAATATATCCCCAAACATAGGCCTGGATCGCGCCCAAAATGAAACTGAGAGTATTCATTCCTTCAAAGCCGAAAAAGGACATCCTTAGCATACTTAAATGCATTGACTGTTCAACTGGTCGAATATAATACCAAAGAAAACACAACACGAACATTACTAGAAAAAATAAGCCAATATGGTTAGCACGTTTCCAATAAGAACATTTTCCACCCTTCATAAAGTTATATATTAATAATTAAATTTACTTAACTGTTTTCTCCGCCGCCTGCAGATCCAAAGATAAAGTCTTGGATACCCCATCATCTCCCATGGCTACGCCATAAAGTGCATCTGCTACGTGCATAGTAACGCGATTGTGGGTAATGATGATAAACTGAGCCTTATACGACAACTCTTGCAATATGGCACTGAACTTATGTGAATTAGACTCATCTAAGGCAGCTTCAACTTCATCCATTACAATAAATGGTGAAGGGTTGCTATCAATAATAGCGCAGATCAAAGCCAATGAGGTCATAGTTCTTTCCCCACCAGACAACACAGCAATATTACTTATCTTTTTGTTTGGGGGTGCAACCATAATTTCAATTCCAGTGTTTAATAGCTTGGACTGTTCTTCTGGCAAAAGCTCCTCGACCTCTGCATCGGTATCATCAGAAGAATCGTGAAGATTCAAAGTTAGATTTTCGCCAACTTCATTTTTTTCTTTTCGTTCTTTTTGAATTAACTCCAACTTGGCCTTCCCTCCATCAAAGATTTTCGTAAAATATTTTTCAAATGCTTTGTTTATTTTTTTGAATGAAGCATTGAACTGTTTATTAATAATAACATCCAACTCTTTAACAATCTTCTCTAGATCGTTGATCGCTTTTTCTAAATCTTGCGCTTGCACGCTTAAAAACTCGTACCTTTCTGCAACTTCCTTGTGTTCCGCAATTATTTCAGGATCAATCCCTCCAATTTGCTCCAAATTATGTTTTAGTTTACTTATTTCAAACCAAAGCTGGTCAAGATTAAGAATCTGCTCATCAGCCTTCAATGTTTCTAATTTAAAATCTGGTCCCAGTTCCTGAACAATTTCTTTATCAAGCTCTTCTTTCTTGGTTTCTAGTTTGGCAAGGGAAATGTTGACATCATTGACCTCTCGGTTAACATCATTCAATTTCATCTGGTATTTTTGCATTTGGCCTTGCAATTCAAAAACTTCATTTTTTTTCTTTTCTTCATCTAAATTGAATTGGTCAAGTTTTTTTCTAACTTCCGCAACTTTTTCTTCAATTTTTTCCAATTGCCTTTCAAGTTCCTGCTTCTTACTTGTTAGATTTTTTAACAACACTGCCTGATCTTTTGGCGCTACCTGATTTTCTGAAATCTCATCACTGATTTTTTCTTTTTCCTTAGTTAGGTCAGCAAAATCATGATCCAATCCCTTTTTCTTGGTTGAACCAACCTCTACCTCAACTCTCAGATCATTTACCTGTAGTAGCAAACTCTGCTTTTGTTTAACGAAGTCTTCAATCTTCTGCTTTAATAATGCAATTTCTTTTAATTTTCCTTCCTGAGAAACCAAACGTTGTTCTTGACTAGCAATTTGCCAAGTTATAGCAGAACCCTTGTTGTAACCCCCACGCATTGCTCCAGATTTTTCAAGAATATCGCCATCCTGGGTAACCATTCTGGCCCGGCCTACTCCAATTTGCTTAGCATGTTCTACATTATCAACAACAACTGTGGTGCCAAACACAAACTGGAATGCCTTTTTGTATTTTGGATCAAAACCAATCAAATCAACCGCAAATCCAATAGCTCCCGTCTCCTCTAAAACTCTTTTTGCTTCCGTATTTGGCGAATATACCTGTAATTTATTTAACGGCAAGAAAGTAACTGTTCCCAATCTATTTTCTCTTAAATAATTTATACACTTAACGGCAACTTCGTCGCTTTGGACCACAACGGCCGACAAGCGATTGCCAGCAGCTACAGCCAACGCTGTTTCATAAGCTTTGTCTACATTAGCTAAGTCACTAATAGTCCCATATATCCCCTTAATAGAATCTTTTTGTCTCATAACAGCCTTAACCGCTTCCATCCCAACCGAATATCTACCACCACTTCGTATTTTCGATAAATCATTCTCAGCAGCTCGTAAATTATTGTTCAAAACAGTTAACTGACCACTTAGCTCATGAATTTTAACTTCACTCTTTTCCAGCTCTTGTTTTTTATGTTCTAGTTTGGTTTCTAAATTATTCAGACTTTCTTTTATCTCATTTACACGTTTGCCTATTTCCTCTTTCTTGTTTTCCAACCAAGATAAATTTTGTTTTCCAACTTTTACATACTCCAAACTCATCTTCCCCTTGATCGTTGATAAATCTTTTTGAATTTCGTTCTTATCAGCCTGTAGTCGGTTGTAATCTTTTTGTAAATTATTGAAAATATCTTTACGTGACTCTGCTTTAGCAAGTTTTGCCAAGTTAGCCTGAACTTGTTCTAGTCTTTGCTCCAGATCCTGTTTCAAGGCATCTTTTATACTGAATTTCTCTTCAAATTGCTGGCGATCACGTTGCATGTTTTTCCAAATATAACCATAATATTTTTTCTGTTGCTGACGGAGTAATGTTTCAACCTCTTTTCGTTTTTCTAATTTTTTAATTTGTCTGGTTAGGAGTCGGAGTCGTGGCTCTAACTCAGCTAAAATTTTATTTGTCTGATCCAGATTTGTCCTCGACCGGCGTAAACGATTTACTGACTGATCACGTTTAATCTGATATTGTTTAACTCCGGTAGCTTCATCAAAAAAATCTTTTCTTTCAAACGCTGAAACATTAATAATATGATCTACCATACCCTGACCGATAATACTATAACTTCTTTGTCCAAAATTCGCCTTGGCCAACAAAATTAAAATATCATAAAGACGAACCTTGCTTTTGTTTAATAAATATTCTGTTTCTCCATTACGATAAACTCTACGAGTCAACACTACTTCTGTATAATCAATAGGCAGTTCATTATCTTCATTATTCATAATCAGAGATGCCTCTGCAAAGCCTTGCCGGGCCCTTGTTTCACTACCACCAAAAATAACATCATCCGACTTCTTACAACGAATCAACTTTAAGCTCTGCTCGCCCAAAACCCACCTAATTGCATCTGCTACATTAGATTTCCCAGATCCATTGGGCCCAACAATAGCTACAATACTTTTGGCAGCAGAGTCATGATTTGATTTTGCGGAAAACTCAAAAGTAGTCTTCTTCGCAAAAGACTTAAATCCTTGAATTTCTAATCGTTGTAAATACATACTCTGATAAAATTCTAAATCCTAAATTCTAAGCACTAAACAAATACAAAACTTTAAAATCCAAATTTTTGAATTTATTTAGAATTTAAATATCGGGAAGTTCGAATATTCATCAAAAGGTATGCTGTTATTATAGCAAAAAAATAAACCAAATCAAAGGCTAGCTGTTGACAAATTATCATAACTGCCAAGGCTTACACAATATATAAAAACAAAGAACCTTCATCACGTGAAGGTTCTTTTCATTATACAATCTTTTTTATTCAACAGTCACTCCAACTGAACTAGATTTGAAATGTTTACCTCCCGGATCAACAATATCTACATAAAGTTGGTATTCACCTTGTTCAAAAACTGCTGGCCATTCAAACACAATATTACTTTGCTTTGGTAAAATAACTGTTGACAATAAATTAATCTGACCAGTGTCCATTTTTCTTTGATAAAAATCAACCTTTTTACTTGAGACAAGGTCAGTTAACTTCATATTGACTTGGACTGGAAATTGACTCTGCTTTATTATTTCGCCACTGCTAATTGATGTCCAGATAACACTAGGCTCTGGTAATTCCACGGTAATATTTAAATCAATTTGTGTTTCATTACTATTATCAACATCATCATAGGCGATAACCCTCAACTTATGATAGCCTTTGCTAAAATAGCTACTAAGTAAATAATGAAGATTAAAGGGTGCGTTGGTTTTAGTAGCGATTAGAATGTTGTCAATATAATATTCAACTCGATGAACACCACGTGGAGCTGACGCATTAATTGACGCACTTAAAGTTGTATCTGAAATTGTTTGGTTATTTTTAGGATTAACAATAAAAATCGTTGGTTTGTTTTCCTCTGTATGCACATTATCATATTCCGTTGGTGGAGTTTCAAAAATAAATTCACTATCTTCACCGCCTTCTTCGTCTGTACGTTTTATCCAATCTTGAACTCCAGCCTCCCATTGTTCATATGCTGAATCCGTGCTTGCAGGATTTTCTGGGGCACCACCTTGCGGATCATCTTTGTAAACATAATGCAAAATGCTATGAGCATCACGGAATTTTTTCTCTTCAATTGAACTTTCTGGTGTAAACTCGTTGGCTAATTTACCTGAATGCTTGTCAATTTTGACTACTATTTCTGGAGATACTTCACCATCAAGAATTGGTTTACCGGTTTTTTCAATTTCCACTTCAGGAAAACTATCAACTGGTGAACCTTCAAGAGCTTTGGCCATAAAGTTATGCCAGATTGGCGCTGCTACCACTCCACCAGCTGCACCTTTTTTCATTTCTGAATTATCATTATTACCTACCCATACTCCAGCGACTAAAGACGGCGTATAACCAACAGTCCAAGCATCACGATAATCATTAGTGGTACCTGTTTTAGCGGCCGCTGGTCGACCAGGTAAAGTCAAATAACTCCCAGCACCAAACACATAGGCGCGTGCTGCATCATCAGACAACATATTTGTTAAAATATTGATATTATCTTTGTTCATTACTTTACGTTTTTTCTCTTTATACTCAATTAAAACATTTCCTTTACTGTCCTCAACTTTTAATATTGCTACTGGCTGATGGTAGACACCTTGATTAGACAAAGTACCAAAAGCTGCTGTATGTTCTAATAATTTCACTTCTCCACCACCTAAAACTAGAGATAAACCAAAGCGAGATCTATCTTCAAAGGTGGTGTAACCAAATAATTCCAACATATCAATCACCTTTTGCACCCCTACTAAGTAAATTGCTTTTACCGCTGGAATATTCAAAGAACCTTGCAAAGCTTTGCGCATTGCCACAGGTCCATGTTCCATTAAATCATAATTTAGTGGGTGATAATCCTTGGTATCTGTCTTAAATGTTGTTTCTACATCATACAAAATAGTATCCGGAGTATATCCTTTTTGCAATGCCGCTAAATAAACTAGGGGTTTCATTGATGAACCAGGTTGTCTTAAACTCAAAGTCACATTTACATTACCATCATTTTCTAAATCAAAATAATCCTTTGAACCAACCATGGATAATATCTGACCTGAGCTCGGGTCAAGAGCTACTAAAGCAGCATTATGAAAACCATATTGAGCTCCTTTAAGTTCCACTCCATCTATAACTGCCTGCTCGCCTTTTTCTTGTTTATCCAAATCAAGAGTAGTAGTGACTTTCAGTCCACCATTTTCAACTAATTCATCTCCCAATTCTTCACTTAATAATTCTTTTACGTACATCACAAAATGAGGTGCAATAATTGACTGTTTCTTCAAGGCAAATTCTATTTCTTCATTACCAGCTTCCTCAGCTTGCTGTTCAGTAATGTAGCCACCTTTTACCATTTGATCTAAAACATACTTTTGTCGGTTGAATAAATCATCGGTATGTGAACCATATGGAGAATAATAGGTCGGAGCTTGTGGCAACGCTACTAAAACAGCAGCTTCTCCTAAGGTTAATTCTTGCACATCCTTATTATAAAATGTTTGACTGGCCGATTGAACACCGTAAGCAACAGAGCCGTAAGGAATCTCATTTAGATACATTTGTAAAATTTCATCCTTGTCAAAAGCTTTTTCAATTTTATAAGATAATATAAATTCTTTTATTTTTCTAGATATTTTTCTTTCATTAGTTAAAATTGCATTTTTTACAAACTGTTGAGTTAAAGTTGAGCCACCGCGCACCCTTTTTCCCATTAACGGATCAATAATTACCCCCTTAAACATAGCCAGTAAATTAAATCCTTTGTGTTCATAAAAATGCTTATCTTCAGCTGAAATAGTTGCCCATTTAACAAATTCGGGAATATCTTCAAGTTTAACTAAAGTTCTTTTTTCTGCTCCATGAATATCATACAAAACCATTTCCTCATCACGATCATAAATCTTTGTACTTTGTGAAATATTACGTTCCAAAATCTTATTCGGATCCGGCAAGCTCCTAGAATACCAAGCTACTGCGCCAATTAAATATATTCCAATCAAACAAACCAAAACAATACTAATATAAACTCCCTTGCTAATCCAATAGCGAATTTTTTTTCTTAGTTTCTGTTTGAAAAATTTTCTTTTTCGTGGTCGCCGAGGTCCATTACGAACTACACGAAGTTGAGGAATTGGCATAAGCTTGAAAAACTCGAAATTACTTAAATAACATTCTAATTATATCACGTCCAGGAAATCTTGACTTACCCAAATGAGGATAATGATGCAAAACAACATGTGGTCGTGGATTTACTTCAATAATAACGCCTTTGTCGCTGGAAATGTCTTCAGTTAAAACATCAACTCCAGCGCTAGCTAACTTCAAAGCTCGACAAGCTTCAATAGCAACGCTTTTTAATTTATCTGAAATTTGCTCTGTACAATCAATACTTGTACCACCTTCTGCAACATTAGCTGCATTTCTTAAAAAAACTTTTTCACCTCTTGCAGGAATACTATCAAAAGTATACCCCCTAGACGCTAAAATCTTTTCAGATTTTTCGTCCAACTTGATATCTTTTTTGTATTTCTTCTTTATCTTATTTTTCTTTTTTACTAACCATTCAACATCATGCTTGCCGTCACCTTCCACAAAAGCTGGTACTCGCTTTACTACATACACATGTTTATAATCAATCACCGTAACCCTATAATCATCCCCTGGAACAAACTCTTCTATTAATACTTTCTTACCATACTTTTTCGCAAATTTAAAAGCTTTTTTCAGGTTTTTTAATGTTGTTACTCCAACTGTCACTCCTTTTCCCAAAGAAGATTTATTAGGCTTAACAACCACCCGTTTATGTCTTCGATAAAACGCCAAGAGTTCACTATAATTAGTTACTAGTTTTTGTTTTGGGACCGGCAATCCGAAAGTTTTTAAAACATCAACTGTCATCATCTTATTATCTGCCAAAAGATAACTAAGTCTACTGGTAAACTCGGTGGCAGATCGATTAATCAATCTAGTTTGCCTTCCCTTGCTCACGACATGTAGAGCACCTTCTGGATCAAATTTAGCAAAACGAAGACCCAGGCTTCGAGCTGAATTTCTTAGCACCTTAACGTGAGCTGGTTCTCTCATATCTTGTGATGTTTAATTAACATTTGAATTAGTTTTTTTGCTGGATTTCTTTTCCTGCCTTGATGAGGATAATGATGCATCATAAATCCAGGAATTGGATTAACTTCAATAAAAAACCCCTTATCCTTGGTATAATCACGACACATAAAATCAAAGCCAGCAACTGTCATCTGCAATGCTTTGGCAGCATCAATGGCCATTTTTTTTATGTTAGGATTCACTTTATCAGTAATATCAATAGTTTCACCACCAGTTGCCAAATTTGCAGTTCGCCGCACAAAAACTCGGTCATCCATAATCGGAACATCTTGTAAATTTAAATCCTGACGAGCCAATACATGCTCCAGTGATTCATCTATCACAATTTTTCGCTTGTGTTCTTTTTTCTCTCTGTTTTTTCTATTAATCAACTGACGAATTGTATCTTTACCATTACCAATGACGTAAGCTGGTATTTTTTTTATTGCAAAAATATGTTTATAGTCAATAACCAAAATGCGGTGATCATCGCCAGGTACGGCCTTTTCCGCTAACACACACTTTGAATAAGTTTTTTGTAGTTTCTTCTTACTGGTATGTTTCAATGCAAAATTAACAGCTCGACGAAGATCCTCCTCGGTTTTAATACCAATTGTAATACCTTTTCCTCGGTTGGCAGACAAAGGCTTGATAACTATTTTCTTGTGTCTTTTTAGAAAATTTATCGCTTCACTATAATCCTTGATTAATTTGAATTCAGGAACCGGAAAACCAGCTTTTTTAAGAGTATAACTGGTCAAAAACTTATTTGCAGCAATTGTATAATAAGGATCACTAACCAATTCAGTTAATGTTTGATAAACATAAGTAAATTTATTTTTTCTTTGCAACGCAAAAATACTCTTACTATTGCCAATACGTCTAGCTTTAATGCCAAACTTCTCAGCCTCATTTAATACTACTTTTACGTAAGGAGATGTTTTCATAAATATAATTTTTACCTTATGTTAGCAATTTTCAAGATATTTAACGATTTGCTCAGCAACATTAATTTTGGTAATCTTGGTAAAACGTTTAAATTTAGGTGAACGATTTACTTCCAAAAGTTTCAAGTCATCACCATCTTTTATTATATCAACTCCAGCAATATCTGTATTCGTTGCTTTAGCTGCTTTCAGTGCTAATATCTTCAGGTCCTTGGTCAATTCTGCAAAAACTGATCGTTTGGCCAACGGAATGTTTTTTCTTTCCAAATTGAAATAACTCATTCTTTTCATTGCGCCTAAAACTTCATTACCAACCACAACCACGCGATAGTAAAAATTACTGTTTAGTCTTTTCTGAATTAGAAATTGTTTAACTTTATTTTTTCTTTTCTGAAAAAACTGCTCTAAGCCTTTTTTTGTTTTGAATGAATAAATATTACGGCTTTGCATACCAGCAATATCCTTGATGACAACCGGTCTAGGGATTTTAGCCATATAGCGAGATAATTCCTCATAAGTCGAAAAGTGAAATGTATCAATACAAGGTAATCCCTTCTGAAAAAACTCAAAAGACATAAACATTTTATCAAACTCATAAGCCTTATTATACAACTCCCGATCAATCACTTCTGTGCCAGAAAATTTCAGAAAGCGTGCCAAGGTTTTAGCTTTAGCAAAGTGTGGTGAAATCCCTCGGAACAAACAAACACCAAAACCATCCAGTTTTTTACCGCGCCAATATGCTTCCATTTTATTACCTCTTACTAATAAGGATATTTTACTCAGAGAAGTATGTACCACATGGTGATGACGCTTTTTCGCCTCTTGAGCAATGCTGATATTTTCTTTTGACTTCGGTCCAATTATTAATAACTTCATAATAAACAAAAATAAACTTTATAAATTTTTTCCTTCACGAACCTTTATTACCCTTTTGTTGGATCAATTAAAAACTTGCGTAAATCTCGCCTTCCTATTATAACAGGATATTTCATATTCTCCCTCATGATAACAGAGGCATTCGAGTTAATTGACGTTCCTGCTAATTCTATTTTCAAAGGGATTTCCATTCGATAAGATGCGCCATGACTACTATAAGTTTTGGCAACCGCTACAATGTCTTCATGCTTTTCCAATTCTTTCCAAACTTTACGACTGCTCAAATCATCCAATTCCTGTTTTGTTAATACTCGTTTAATATCAAAAGTTTGATAATACTCAATAGCTTCACCATATCCCAACTGACGAGAGAAATTTTCATCTATAGAAGTAATTCCTGCTCCGGTATCCAACTTCGCTGAACACTCAATCCACTCGCCTTTTTTATTCTTTATTTTTATATCATTTATTATACCTAAAATTTTCTTTCCTGTAATGCCTTCCACCTCATCTTCAATTTCACCACCAAACAATTCTTTAGCAACTTTGATCCCCTTGCTTACTGTTTTGATTTTTAAACCTTCAACGCGGAGTAACCGATCTTTGAGTGATGCCAAATTAGCAATTTGAATTGACAGACCTGGGTGCGCATTTAATTCTAGAATAATAGGGCCCTTTTCTCTGTCAATGGCAATATCTACACCTGAATACCCCAATCCACAAACCATTGCAGCCTTGACTGACAATGCTAAAATTTCATCCCAATAAGGAATTTTTATTCCTCTCAAGGGTATTTTAATATCTGGCAAAGTCTCAATTAACCTGTCCGACTGGATAGCATTGGTGGTTACTCCAGTAGAAATATCAATTCCTACACAAATTCCACCTTGATGAAGATTGGCTTTGCCACGAGACGCCTTGGTCGGAAGTCTAAGCATCGCCATAACCGGAACTTTATTATAAATAATCACTCTCACATCTGGAACCCCCTTATAACTATATAATTTAAATGCTGGATGAATTTTTAACCGCTCTTCAAAAAAAGCGGTGTCTGGTACATTAGTCTTAGAATAATTACCGTCCAAAATGTTAGAAACTCTTGAAACAATATCTCGCAGACTAGCATCCTTATTGTTTGGCAAAACCCAATTACCATTTTTCTTTTTCCCAAAAGTTACTACTATCCCTTCACCACCTAATCCTCTATTGGGCTTCAAAACAAAACTTTTTGGTAGACTTGTCCAGTCAAACTTATAAAACTGTTTTCTGTTTTGTATCTTGGCAATAATTTTACAAACTGGTAATTCATGTTTTTCCAACAACTTTTTGGTCCTTAATTTATCATCAACCAAGGCCACCCGGTTTTTGGTGGCTGTAGGTCTTATAAATTTCAAATTCCTGGCGTTCATGCCAAGAATTAGTTTACTTTTTTGTAGCCAACTCAACATTTTTTATAACCTTTCTAAAACGATAATATTCAGTTAAACGTAAGCCAGTCCATTTTCCAATCAAAACATTCAAAATTATGGTACCTAAAATAAACTCTGGGTAACCAAGAATAAACGTTCTCATAAACTGCCAACTGACCAGCCAATAACATATAATTGATAAAAATAAAGTCTCTATAACTAAAACAATTGCGCTTTTGTGACCTCTTTCAATTTGTACTGAAATAAACTTTTCAGTCAAGAGCACCATCACCAAAATAGGGAATATAGAAATTTCCAAAAGTCCCGTTTTGTTCATCGAGGCACCTAATAAAAACGCCAAGAAAATCGAAAAACTTACCATAGTCAAAACAATCGCCATTCTCGGTAAGTAAGACAACCGAACTTTGCGTGCCAACAAACGACTCACCGTTCCTACAATTAGTGTCATTAGAAACAATGCTAAACCATATTTTAAGCCTGTGACCAAAAAAGAAACTGCCACAATAGAAGGCATGTAAATACCCATAGCCTTGACTCCGATAATTTGACGAAAAAAAGCAATCACCGTAGCGATGATTGGCAAAACTAAAATTAAATAAATTGTATTCAAGGCTACACCGTTATCAACCATGTAACTAACAAAATACGAAACAAAATTTGACCACTTTAAACGATTAACATCCCGCTGAGTATGTAGGCCAACTAGCCGGTAATCAGTTTGTCCATATTTTAATCGATTTAGAAGGCCAGGAAAATCAGTCGTGGAAAATACTTCATTCATAGCGTCCGCCCGAGTCAAAACAATAAATTGTGGTGAAATTAAATTATAAACGCTCTGTCCCAAGCGAGCTGTAGCTGAAAAATTTTGATCAGTAATGACCACAAAGTATTTATTTGCAAAACCAAAACTATCTAGGTTACTTCCATTCTCGTCCGATGCCTTGGTCAAGTCTTGCGCGACTTCCAATAACGCATTAAGCCCAACATTGTTTTTTGTCCAAACTACAATTGAACTAGCTTGTCTGATGTCCTCTTTACTTTTTAATATTTTTTGAGCTAATTCTTTTTCTGCAATATAATCAACTTCATCTTTGACTTGAAAATCAACAACAAGAGTACCCTGTGCAGAAGCAATCGTTTGTACCGCTTGTAATTTTTCTGGCTCAAGATTTACGTCACTAATAAGAATCATTACATCCTTATCAACATTAACAATAATCTCATCCACTCCAGTCAATTGATCTTCTCCTGCTACTGCCTTGAGCTCCAGCTTGACTCTATAAACACCGGAGTTGTCATAGGTATGTGTGACCTCTTTGCCATTTGCCCAATAACCATCACCAAAATCCCAACGATATTCAACTTGGTCTACATTATTAGTAATTGAACCCAAAGCTGAGAAAATAACTTGGTGGTAAACAACTACGTTTCTATCCTGCCCAGCCACCGCTTTCAACAATGGAGTAGTATCAATTTCGTCTTGTGCCAACGCAAAACCTGGACAAAGTAGAATTGTTAATACCATTAATATAATAATTTTCTTCATACTTTATAAACTTTTAACTTTTTAACTTATCTGAATTAGCTGCGCAGATAGCCACCGCTAAAGCATCGGCTGCGTCATCTGGCTTTGGAATCTTTTCTAAATTCAAAAACACTTTAACCATCTGCTGAACTTGCGCCTTTTCAGCTCGGCCATAACTAGTTATGGCTTGTTTAACCTGAAGAGGTGTAAACTCAACAATAGGCTTGCCAGCTTCGACCGCTGTTAGCAAAATCACGCCTCGTGCCTGACCAACCTTAATCGCAGTTTTTACATTTTTAAAAAAGAAAAGTTCTTCAACTGCCACCAAATCTGGATTATATTTTTTAATTATTGATTTTAAATCTTTACTCAAGTATTTTAAACGCTGAACAAACTCCTCATCTTTATGGGTTTTGATAACTCCATAATCAACACATTCAAACACAGATCCTTTAACTTTAATCACGCCAAAACCAGTGAGGCCATAGCCTGGGTCGATTCCGAGAATTACTTTTTGTTTAGACATAAGTTAAAAAAGAAAGAAAGAAATAAAGAAAAAATCACTTTTTGCGAATACTCTTCTCTAAATTAGTAAGCTCGGTCCATAACATAGCTCCGATCTCTTTTTCCAGCTTAGTTCCCTCTTCATACTCCTCTTTCGAAATAAACTCTTCAACTAATGAGAATTCCAAAAGATAACTTGACTCCTTAAATGACCCTAAACTGATTTCCAAATGATTAAGTCTTACCAATGTCTTTCTTCTGGCATAGCCTTCAATATAATTTAGTATTATTGACAAAGCTGCTCTTCGAAACTGTGATACTGAGCTATACATTTCTTGCTTTGGAAAGTTTCTTGTTATCCTATAAACAAAATGAACATAATCATTCATCAATTTCTTCAGTTTTTCTTGATATGCATTCATGTTTTTTTCTTTCTTTCTTTCTTTCTTTCTTTTTTACTCGATATTAGTATAAACGCCATTCACATCATCGTGAGCTTCAAGCAAATCCATGATCCTCTCAATCTTCTCAGCCGATTGTTCATTAACTTCCTGCTTATCTTTAGCTACCCATTCCATTTCCGCATAATCAAGTTTAATGCTTTTATTTTCCAATTCTTTTCTTACCTTTTCAAAATTAGAAAAACTAGTCTCAATTGTTAGACCACCTTCTTCTTCCTCCACATCATCAGCGCCTAAATCAATCACTTCCATCATTAATTCATCTTTATCTTCCAGTTTAGCTAAATCGACACGAATAACTCCTTTGTGTTCAAACATCCATTTAACAGAGTTTTGAGCTCCCAGTGAACCTCCGTTTTTGGTAAGAATAGCTTTCACTTCTGGCGTAGTTCGATTTTTATTATCGGTCACTCCTTCAATCAATAAAGGCATTCCCCCTGGACCATAAGCTTCATACAAAACCTCCTCAATAACCGCACCACCAAGTTCACCGGTCCCACGTTTGATTGCATTTTCAATTTTGTCCTTGGGCATGTTGCTAGCCTTGGCCTTGTCAATTGCTATCTTTAAGGAAAAATTCATATCTGGATCGCCACCACCCCGAGCCGCGACCGAAATATTTCTTGAAAGTTTTGTAAATAAATTACCGCGAGCTGCATCAGTTGCTCCTTTTTGACGATGAATTTTGTCCCACTTAGAATGTCCGCTCATAAATGAAAGAAGGCTAAATAGGGCGAAACAAGATTATATGGTAATAAGATCGTCATTAATATCATTACCCTGTAAACCTGCTCCCTTATCTAGCCTCGTATAGCCTTATTCTACAATAATTTTCGCATTTTGAGCATATCAAATCTGAAAGAAAAAATCAAGGGTTTTTGTTATTTCCAAAACCTAAAAATCCTTTTAATATTTTTACAACCAAAATTCTTTTTGACATTTTTATTGAAAAATGTGCATAACTTAGTTGCAACATTAAATCACATTTGCTAAGTTAGTAATAAGTTAACTGAAATTAAACTACGAACAAAAAAACAAAAGAACACCACGCTGTTCACTGTTCATTTCTTCGTTAGTTATTCTTTTATGCAGGCACTTCGTGAACAATTTGATTCACAAAATCTTTATCAAGTGATTGCCGACTTACCAAAGCAGTTTACAACTGCCTTTACTGAAACAGATCTTAGCATTGACAAGAAAACCACCAAAATAGTTTTTTGTGGTATGGGAGGCTCTGCCTTACCAGCCAATCTTTTGAAAACTTTTTTAGCAACAGCTAAAACAAATTTTAATATTCCTTTTAAGATCAACCGCGACTATTCTCTACCACAGGTGGTAGATGAAAACTGGTGCGGTTTTTTTGATTCTTATTCAGGAAATACAGAAGAGACCTTATCTGCAATAGAAGAAGCAGAAACCAAAGGCCTAAAACAAATTGTAGTTCTGGCACATGGCGGAAAGCTAGAAAAAATAGCTCAAGAAAAAGGATATAAGTTCATTAAAATTCCGGACACCAAACAACCACGTATGGCCTACGGCTACGTAATGGGCGCTCTACTGAAAGTTTTAGCCAATTCCGAGCTGGTAGACCTTAATTTCGCAGAATTAACCTCTGACGTGGAAAAAGCTTTATCTTCTGAGAAAGAAATGCAACTTCAGGCTGAGAAGTTAGCAAAATCTTTGCAAAATAAAATTCCAGTTATCTACACTTCCAACATCTGGAAGTATGTGGCGATGGTCTGGAAAATTAATTTCAACGAAAATACCAAGACCCAAAGTTTTTGGAATGCTTTTCCAGAATTAAACCACAATGAAATGGTAGGCTACACCAATATTATTGGCAACTACAAGATAATTATATTAAAAGATCTAGAAGAACATGCTCACATTCAAAAAAGAATGGATGTTTTCCAGAAAGTACTTGCTGACAAGCTGGACATTGAAATAATCGATATGCAATCTGGCTCAGCTTTTTACAAACTGTTAAGTACTTTACTACTTGGCCAATGGACTTCCTACTATTTAGCCCTAATCAATAAAGTTGATCCTACGCCTGTTGATTTAGTCGAAGAGTTCAAGAAACTGATTTAATAATTGTTTTCTT
This sequence comes from Candidatus Falkowbacteria bacterium, assembly GCA_018674305.1. Lineage (NCBI taxonomy): Bacteria > Candidatus Falkowiibacteriota > Candidatus Falkowiibacteriota bacterium. The sequence goes on from JABHAL010000004.1 coordinate 148,100, forward strand.
GCTTTCTTGCTTTTTTTCTTTTTTTCCAATCTAAGTAATTTATTCACTCAAAAGTATCTAACCAAGCCGCTCTTTAATATAACCTTTGTGTCGGCTACGGGGATAAATGTCCCTTGATGTGCTGGCAAACAAAAAAGCTGCCCTTTCCCATGCTTGGAGGGCAGCTTTTTTATTGTCTGAAAATTAATTTGCGACTGTAGTAGCTGACGACAAATTGGTCACTACAAAACTGGAGATTGCGTAAGCAGATAAGACCAACGCTAAACCAATAATAGCATTAATCAACCACTGTTTAGCTTTTTTCACTTGATCTTCATTTCCACCAGCGGTCATCCATAGAAATCCAGCATAAACAATAATCACTAGAACAATCACTCCAAGTAAGGTCAAAACGATCTTAACAATGTTACCGATTATACCAACCAAGTCTGTTCCGTCTTTGTCTTGACCAAAGTCTTTAGCAAAAAACTCCATATTTCCTTCAGCATCCATAGGAGTTAAGCCTTGATCTAATATGTCTTGAGCTCCAATAGCTCCTGGTAATAGCAATAAAGATAATATTGCTAAAATTGGCATTACTTTTTTCATAAGTTTTCTATATTTAATTATTTATTATCTTATTATTTAGTTGTTGCTGATGCAAGATTTTGCACTACGAAACTGGAGATTGCATAAGCTGCTAAAATCAAGGCCAGGCCTATTACCGCATTTATTAACCATTGTTTCGATTTTTTTACTTGGTCCTCATTACCGCCGGCCGTCATCCAGAGAAAACCTGCGTAAATGATTATTACTAGCACTACGACTCCCAGTAATGTTAGCACAATTTTGACGACATTACCAACAATCTCAACTAAGTTTTTATCACTACTTGCATACCCCGCTTGAGTTTGAAAGTCGGTTAAACCCTTTGCTGTAGTTTTAGTTAAATCAACATCCATTGCCATAGTCATTGTTGGCATAACCAATAAAGAACATAGCGTTAATATCACAAACAATTTTTTCATACTAATTTTAATTATTTAAAATCTCCTTAAGTTGTAGTCGCTGCGAATAGATAACTAACTGCGAAATCAGCAATTGCATAGGCTGCTAAAATTAACGCCAGACCAATTACTGCATTTTTTAACCACTGTTTAGCTTTTTTCACTTGATCTTCATTTCCACCAGCACTCATCCACAAAAATCCAGCATAAACAATAATTACAACAGTTATTATGCCGACCAATGTTAATACTATCTTGATGATATTACCAACGATATCTACTAAAGTTCCCTTACCTGTATATCCAGTTTTGTCTTTGAATGTTTCCATTTCCTTGACAGGATCACCACCAATTGTTGCTGCTGTAGCTACCAGGGGCATAGCAAACAGAGAACACAAAGTTAAAATTACAATTAAATTTTTCATATTGATTTGATTTATTTTAGGTGGTTGTTGCTGTAACTAAATAATCAACCGCAAAGTAGGCGATCGCATAAGCTGCCAAAGTTATAGCTAAACCAATTACAGCATTAGTCAACATTTGCTTTGCTTTTTTTACCTGGTCTTCGTTGCCACCTGCGGTCATCCACTGTACACCGCCCCAAACAACTAATATTACCATGATAATACCAAGTAAAGTTAAAATAATTTTAATTATACTACCAACAATTGTAGGTAAATCTGCTTTTGGTTTATCTGCACCGTGTAAACCTTTACCTACATTACCCAATTCACCAAGTGGTCCATCCGCAGCCAAAGCAATTCCACCACACAGAACAAAACTGAAACAGATTACTAACAAAAATGTTACTACTTTTAATGTAAATGGATTTTGACGTAAAAAATTCATAATTTTTTTGTATAGAGTAATAAGTAAAGAGTAACAAGTGATTACCTTTTACTTTTTACCTTTTACTTTTTACTTTATTAAACTCCAGCTGCTGTACTAAGCTTCTCCACAAAATAATAAGCAATTGCATAAGCACCCATAGTTACGGCCATACCTAGCACACCTTCAATCAGCATACTTCGAGCTTTTTTCACCTGATCAGCATTTCCACCAGCGGTCATCCAGGTGATTCCACCATAAACAACTATGATCACAAAAATAATTCCTAAAATTGAAGTTACAACTTTCAAAGCTTTACCAATTACACCCGCTGGATCAGCGGCTGTAGTACTAAATCCGGCGCCAGGCGCAGCAGCATCAAGACCTGCCTTGGCTTTGTCAGTAGCACCACTAGCAAAAACATTATTGGTGATTATAGTTAAATTAAAAACCAATAAACTGATAATGATTGAAAATAATACTAATTTTTTAAGCATATTCAATATAAATTAAAACCTCTAATAAACTAAAGAGTCCCGGAAATCTTAGCAATTACATATGCAGTTAATTGGTATGCCATTAAGGTAACAACTAAACCAATCGCCGCATGGATCAAAGTTTTTCTTGCCTTTTCTACATTTTGCGGAGTACCTCCAGCGGTCATCCACATAATTCCGCCGTAAACAATCATAATTAGGAAAGCAATACTAACGTAGCCAAAAAAAACTCCAATGTACTGACCAATAACCTTTTCAATTGTATTATCAGCTTTAGGCAATAAGCCCGGTTTTTCAGCTGCTCCTTTTAAACCATCCGCAAAATCGCCAGCTATAGCTAAATTAGGAATAGCTAAAAAACAAATTCCGATCAATAATATAAAAACAATTAAAAAATATGAGTTTTTTTTCATAGAATCTTATTTCTAAAAAGCTTTCTTCTCATTAATTAACAATGTGTATTATTAACTAATGAGAAGGGCAGATAAATCTGCCCTTTAAACTTTTTTATTCGGTTGTTGCAGTAACTAGATTAGTGATTACAAAACTGGTAATCGCGTATGCGCTTAGAATAATTGCTACGCCTATTATACCAGAAACAATGTATTTCCTCGCTTCTTGTACTTTCTCATCGCTACCACCAGCTGTCATATATTTAAAGCCTCCGATCAAAACAATTACGATCGCGATCACACCCAAAAATCCAAGTGCAACTTTAATTATAGCTCCAATAGTTTCCTTCAAATCTTTATTTCCTAAATTTGTGTTGTCACCAACTGCGCCAATCCCAAATGGGTCTGGTGCTGGATCCTCAAGCGCCACGGCTGGTAAAGCAAATGTTGCAAGCATGAAAATTACTAGGAAAAGTCCCGCGAACATTTTGATTTTGTTTGTGTCTACGTACATGTGCATTTTCTTAATTATTAATTTTTTATATATATTAAATTATTAAACTCCGAATTTAGAAATTATTGTACTTACTAGTATATAACTCATAAAAATGATAAATAACCCCAAAGCCGCCCAAATCATTGAATGCTCGGCTGTCTTAATTCTTTTTTCATTACCGCCTGAGGTCATCCATATTATACCACTATAGATAAAAATCACCAAAGCAACTGTCCCGATTATCCCCAATGCCATACCAATAGCTTTTCCAATTAATGCATTAAAATCATCACTTTTAACAATTTCGTCACCAAACGTTGAATTAATCTTACTGGTAGCATCAGAAATAGCATCCGCGTGAACAACAGCAATTGACACTACGAAAAAGAAAAAACATGAAAGCAATAAAACACCTACTATTTTTTTATACATATTAAATAATTTAGGAACCTGCTAAAACTTTTAATAAAGTCTTTATAAGAGCCCCTGATAAAAATATTATAACTAGACCAATAAAAGCATTTTTTAACATAGTTGTTGCCTTACCTATTCTTTCTTTGTTCCCACCAGAGAGCATATACATGATACCGCCAACTACAAAAACCAGAAGAGTAACTGATCCTGAAATTCCCAAAATGATCTGGGCAACATTCGCAATAGTTTGTTCTACACTTCCTAGGTTGCATTTATCAACAGGAGCATCTCCTAAACATTCGCCGGGAACAATTGAAGGAAAGGCCAGTGTTGATTGTCCAACCAGCAAACCAAAACTAATTAAAATAATTACAAATATAATTTGTTTTTTCATAACTTCTTTTTTATCGAGTAATTTATTTGACTGGCAGCATTCTCTATTGCTTCATCAATTTCCAAAGTTCCTTCTAAAATATAGTTTATCATTGAATTAAAAATTCCCTCAGCTGCAATTGGACTTTCTCCCCGATACCAACTCTTGGCCGTTAATAATTGATCAGCCTTTGCCGATAATAATTCATTTGCTAAATGTTCATTAATCAACTTAGTTGAACGCAAAGCAGTGGTCTGCTGAGTTTCATTCAAATACTCAACAACATTTTTTTCACTAGTAATAAAATTAACAAAATCCCAAGCATAATCCTTAATCTCAGTTTTCTTAGACACGCCCTGCACCCAGTAACTCGCATAATTAACTCTCTGATTATCTCCGACCTGCGGAACTGGTGCAACATTGAAATCCAATTGTGGTGCCTCTGCTCTAATTCGTTCACGATGATGCGCATAACCAAATACATATGCTACTTTGCCATCAATAAAGGCATCTATTGAATTAGGCATCTGCTTATTCCAAGTATAAACCTCGTGTAGTGGTGAAGCAAACTGAGTATAGTATTCAACTGCTCCTATAGCTGGTGGAGCAGACACTCCTGTTACGCCTTCTGGTTTTTCAGTAAACGTAGCCTGACCATAAGCATTAGTCATTGGAGTTAAATTCTGCATCATTAAAAGTGATAAAATATCAAAGTTTCTTTCTACATTGTCAGCCGTGCCCATCGCAGTTCCAGACAATAGTATTTGCCCTGAATCTTTACTTATTTGGGTAATTCTCTTCACGTGCTCTTGAAAGTCATTCCAATTACTTGCTGGCTCAACAATCCCGGCATTATTCAAAATATCTTTATTATAATACATTACCAGAGAATCCATACTCATGGGCAATCCCCAAACCCTCTCTATTTGCTCACTCTTTTTGTTACTTGTATCGTTAACAACAACTGTATCTAAAGAAACGGCATCTAAATATTTTTTTCTAACTTCAGCTGGGGTAGGTAATTTTGTTGTTCTAAATTCTACAATTTCTTCTTTTTTGATTGAACCTTTAATATATTTAATTGGAGTTACCACTTTGTCTGGTGCTGGCAGTAACTTGGTCATATAGCGCTTTACCCAAGTATTCTGCATGGTAAAAACATCTGGTCCTCGATCTTCCGCCAAAGCCTCTACTAATTCTTGTTCGTACTCATCATATCGAAGCTTGTGATAATCAATCCTTACATTCGGATGTAATTGTTTGTATGCTGCTATAAGACCCTGTACATCTGCCGAGTTATCCCACAAATTCCACCAAACTAAAGTTTCCTTTTTATAAGCTTTTTGCGCATTTCCATCGCCCCCTTTGGTACAAGCAGAAACAGAAAAACTCACAGCCACCAACAACAAAATTGATACTATTTTGTATGTTTTTGTTTTTGTCATATTTATTTTTATATTTTTAAACTTTTCAAATACTTTCTAAAGTCAGCTCTCAGGTCCGGCCTAGTTAGTGCCAATTCAACGTTCGCACGTAAATAACCAAGCTTTGAACCTGTATCATAATAAATACCATCAATCTTCTTGGCATAAATTGGTCGCTTCTTGGATAATTTAAAAATAGCATCAACCAACCACAATTCCCCGCCTTTTCCTAATTTGGTTTTTTCTAATTCTTCAAAAATATCTGGTGTCAAAACAAAACCACCAAGAGAAGCTAATAATGAAGGTGCCTTTTCTGGTCCTGGTTTTTCTACTATTGTATTAACTTGTAAAACATCTTTTTCAACTTCCAGCCCATCAATAATGCCATATTTATTTGTGTCCTTTTTGGATACGCCATAGGCAGTCAAAACAGGATCTCCATATTTTTCATAAACTTCCGTTAATTGTTTGAGTTGTGGTTTTTTCTTGGTATAAAAAAATTCATCTCCCCACATTACAGCAAACGGCTCATCTCCAATCAAATGCTTGCAACACAGAACTGGTGTACCATTGCCATATGGACCTTTCTGCCGTATATAAATAAAATTGGCCATGTCCGCAATTTTTTTAATCTCTTTTCGCATTTCTTCTTTTCCCGCTTTTCTTAGAAAATTCTGCAATTCATAATTGTAACCAAAATGATCTTCCACGGCTCGTTTACCACTACCGGTAACTAAAATTATTGTTTCAATACCAGACCTTACTGCATCCTCAACCACATACTGAACAATCGGCTTATCAACTACTGGCAACATTTCTTTTGGTTGCGCCTTTGTAGCTGGCAAAAATCTAGTTCCGTACCCAGCCACTGGAATAATTAATTTTTTGACTTTAACCATATATTCAAATCATTAACCAATTTTTAAAGTGTCTTTCAATTTCTTTAGTTTTGTAAAATAATGAATAAACAGAATTGCAAAATAAACGTTCACTGCTGCTATCAAGACAAAAAATAGGGCGAACAAAATAAACAAAGTTTGAGGATAAACCAAAACCAAAACACCCAAGGCAATCCAGATAACAGTTTGCAAAACAAAATACACAATGAACCACATTAATGTATTTCTAGTGTGCTGATAAAATTTCTCTAGAAAATGTAACATAATTTTAAGTTAAATATTAAAAATTTTCGAATTGAATTATTCGAGCTTATATTTTGTCTTGTTTATTATAACATTTTTTACAAAATTTAACCAAAATTTAATCAACAGACCTTCCTATTGACAAAATGTTTAATTTACACTATAATAAACTGTCATTCGTTCTTTAAACTTTTATACTCGAGGGGAAATATGGCGTATAAAGGCAAAAAATCAGTTCTAGCAGTAGATCTCCTTCCGGTAATTGGTTGGAAAAGGGTGGCCCTAATCAAGCGAGCCAAGTGGCCGTGCTTGGAAAAATTATGTATCGTTGGTGGTCATTTTGACGCAGATAATGAGCACAATGAAAACTTGCCTGAGCATGAGCGTAACTTGCCAGACATCAGTGTTCCACACGCTGCGCTACGCGAAGCCAACGAAGAAATTCATCTGGAAACAGTAACGCTTGAAGACCTGGTTGAGTGGTGTTGGCTTGACGAGATTGGCCGTGATCCACGAGAAGAACAACCTGACGAAGATCGCCGAGTTTCCAAATGTTTCTTGGTTCACCTCGAATCAGAAGAAGCTCTTAAAGATTGTTTTGCGGACTCAGACGCACTGGAACTGGTTATCTGCGACATTGATTCTTTGACCGAAGATGACATGGGATTTGACCACTGGATTGCAATCAAGAAACTCCAGGCTGAAAAACAGCGACTTTGGGAGTTCTGGACCCAATTAAGTAGTCACTGTTTTACTCACAGGTGTGATGCTCTTATTACAGAAGAAAAGCTTCTGCAAGACGAATGCACTGCCGATACTCTAGATATTGCTTGGCACACCTCAGAGGGCAGAGCACAGCTCATAACTATGGGGATTGAAATGTTTATTGTAGCTTGTCCCTTCTGCGGACACAAAATTACTCCTCCAATTTTCTATTAAGGTTAATCAACACACCTCCACTTTTCAAAGAAAAGTGGAGGTTTTTTATTTAAAAATATAAAACCGCCTCAACTATGTGATGCGGGTTACCATGATTCATAACAATTTATTTTCTATTCCTATCAATCTCCCCTTAGTCCAAAAGCGGAGGGCGTGAGATTTGAACTCACGGAACCTTTTCAGGCTCAACGCTTTTCGAGAGCGTCCCATTCAACCACTCTGGCAGCCCTCCTTGATTGAAACGTCCACTGGAATTAGCATGCCCCGTAATTACTGCGGGACAGCCCTCCACTTTTGGGCCAAGTAATAATCTAAATTTTACAAAATTCAATTTTTGTTTTGCTACGAGAAACCAGCCAACCAACTGCAAACAAGAGCCACCAAAAAACACTTAAATCATTTTTAAAATACGGCACGTCAACCAAACCATGAACTAGAATTGCAACCATGACTGCAATTAGAACTAAGTATATTTTCTGATTTTCTCTATTTTTAACCTTCCAATAATTCATCAAAAATTTCATTCCCAAAACCAACACCACCAACATGCCAAACAAACCTATCTCACTCCAGAAGTTTAAAATAATATTATGTGGATACATATAGATCTCAGTTGGCTGCCAAGCTTGCTTTTTGAATTCTTCATTATACAAAACCTTTCTTAGCCACTCAGGATCTTGTTTATCTTCAATCCAAATCCCCTCTGCGTGATAAGGTTCGATAGTAGTTTGATAGCCAGCTAATCCTGCACCAAAAACTTCTCTCCCGTCCGTTAACATAGTCCACGTTTCTTTCCATTGCTGAACGCGAATTTGACCTGAATGATCAGACAGAGAAATTTTATCAACAGCGTAAGTTCGTGCTTGAGGAATAAAAGAGACGAGCAAGACGAGCGAAACAAGCGAAACGAGCGAAATAAGTCGCAATCTTTTATTTGGGTAAAATAATCCTAGAAAAATAACTGCTGCCAAGATTCCGAACAACGCTCCTTCGGAGCGAGCGAAGATAATCGCGGATAATGGCACTAAAACACAAAAGCACGAAAGCACAAAAACCCAACTGTACAGACGCGATTTATCGCGTCTCCCTTTTCCAAAAAAAACAATAATCAAACCTAAAAACAAAATAACAATCGGAGCTAAATACAAACCAACCGCATTTGGAAATCCATACCACGAAACAACTCGACGCGTAGCTTCAGCTGCCCAGAATGAGTTTTCAATTCCAATTGGCCAGAACTTCTGAATAATTGCCGGGATAGCAACCACCAAAGCGGAAGCACCAAGAGCCCCAGTAATTAATGAAACCAACTTTACCCCTGACTTTAGTCGGGGAATATTTATTAATACTACAAAAAATAAAATTGGTTCGATAAAATAAGCTTTCCAAATTCCAAGCGCTACCGTTCTATCTGGTGAAACAAAAACACTAACTGTCGCAAAAAACAAAAATATCAAAATCCACCACTTGTAATTACTTAAAGTTACGGATTTGTAATATTTGTAAAAATTTGCAGCATTTGTAACTTTCTTAATCAACCAAACAACAAACAGTAACAAAATCATCACTTCCAGCAAAGTCATTGGTAAACCAAAAACCGAAAATCGAATCAAATATGTTGGTAAACAAAATATAACGAAGGCCACTGCCCAGTCAATTCGTTTCCATGCCAATATGGCAAATAACACACAATAAATTGTCAGCAAATAAATCATATATTTATAATTAACTCAACAAAACCTTTTTGTATTCATCTAACATTTCACTGAGTAAAAACTTACTTTTTACCTTGCGTAGCCCTGCCTCTACAAATTGCTGAGCGATATCCTTTTCTTTATACAACAACAAAATTGCTTTGGCTAATGCCTGAGGACTACCGACTTCAACCAAGATGCCGTTTTTACCATGTTCTACAACTTCCGGAATACCACCGGTCAAAGTTGAAATCACAGGTTTTGAACAGGCCATTGCTTGGATTAAAGTAATTCCCAATGACTCCTTGAGCGACGGTAAAACAAAAACATCAAAATCATAAATCCAATCCAAAAAATTATCTTTGTACCCAACTAATTTAACTTTATTTCCCATCCTGAACGTTTCAGTTAGCCATTGTAAATTTTTTCTTTGTGGTCCTTCCCCAACAATTATTAAATCTATGTTTGGAATTTTATCTTTTAAAATATCAACAGCTTTAATCAAATATTCCAACCCCTTTATTTCATCTAGTCTTGCCACGCAACCAACTGTAAAATTTCTTTTTTCATAGTTTACAGATCTTTTCTCGGCCATCATTTCAAACAAATCCTCTTGCTTTTTGAATATTGTTGGCTCTACTCCATGACGAATAACAATTACATCTTTTACTCCCAAATTTTCTAATTCTTGTTTAACGAAATGGGAAATTGCCACAACATCAACTTTTGAGCTCCACCACTTATATAAAAAGCGATATATGTTATTGCTTAATGTCGGATCTATTGACAAAGCTTCTGGCCATATAACTTTATAACCCAAAAGTAATGCCACTGGTGTCATAATTAATTTATCAGTTAATCCCAGGCAATATAGTTTTTCAATTTTAAATTTATATCGACAATACACCAATCCGATCAACGAACTCAAAACTAATAATGGCCAACTAAATAAAAAAGTAACTTTTGAACCACGAGTTTCTGGTGCTAAACCTAGCCACCATCGTTGATTTGGCCAACCTTGTTTTTTGAACTCACTAAGCATCACAGGACAAGAGGCCAACAAAAAAAAGCGCACCCCTTTGCCCTCTAAATTTTTCACTAAACTAAATGTATGCTTTTCCACTCCGCTCAAACTGGCCTTAAATGGAAACTTAGTTATCAGAATTCTAGTTTCTGGTATCATATTATTTCAGTTTTACAAATTCCTGAATCGTTTCTTTTCTGATCCCGCCAAACAAATACAAAAACCCGAAGTAAACCACTCCGGCAATCATTAACAAAATAAGAACATGCCAACTTCTCACAGAATACAAAACTCCAGACATAATTATAGCTGCTGGGATTGTCTTTAGAAATGTTTTTAGACTTGGGAAAAATTTTATTGCTCTATAGATAAGAACTGCGGTCCATATCATTATCAATGCTTCACTAAAAACGGTCATCCAGGCTGCACCCCAATATCCATACTTTGGAATGAAAATAAAATAACCAACCAACGTCAATACTGCCACAGTTAAATATCCCCACATCATTGTTTTTTGTCGATTTACTGCTACTACCGCATAAGCAAATAAACTTGTCGCAAAAATTGCACATGACGCAAGGATCAAAACTTTCAAAATTTCACCTGATGGTATAAACTCCGCTCCGGCAATGAAAATCATTATTTTTTCAGCAATCACAAAAGTTCCTATCGTTATTGGTACCGCAAAAATCATTAATGCGTCAAATGATTTCTGCAAAATCGCACGTAATTCTTTTTTATTCTTTTCTAAATAATATTTTGTGGCAATTGGTAAAACAATCCCCATAAATACAGCGGGGAGCATTGTCAAAATATCCACCACGCGATAGGTTGCGCCATACAAACCTACTTCCCCCTGACTTCTGAATAAAGATAATATAATAATATCCATTTTTAAATAAATCAGATTAAAAGAAATTGATAATGCAATCGGCCAAGTTTTACTGATCAATTCTTTCCAGATGGTAAAATCAAATTCCAGTCTCCATTTAATATATTTTTTCGAATACAAAAATACAATTACCAAATTAACAATACTTCCAATTGACATTGCCCCAAATATCCAATAAATGTTCTTTCCTAACCAGGCAGCAAGAACAACTAAAGCAACAAAAACAACTCGACCAATAACTTCCGCTAATGTTAATTTGAACATTTTTAGTTTTTGCTGAAAGACTCCCGTTAAGGTTTGGATTATTGTAATACAAAAAAACGAAGCCACCGTTATAATTACGCCAAGCTTTATAAAAATATTATACGGGAAAAACCAAATTAAAATGGGCGCTAAAAGTAAAAAACAAAAAGCAGTAATAACTCTGAATGAAATAATGGAATTCATAGTCCGGCTAATATTTACTCCGGGCTTAGAAATCATTTGTACTGTTGTTAATGTTAATCCGAAATCAACTAAAATTCCAAAAAACTGTAAAAATGCAGTTACCGTAATATAATAACCAAAACCTTCTTGCCCTAGATATCTCGCCATTACAGCTATAGCAACCAATCCTAAAATTAGGCTGATTAATTTACCAGCCAAGTGAATAACTGTATTTTTTGCAATTTGTTTATCAAGACTCATAAAGAATAAGGAACAATAAAATTATAAATACCTACTATCTAAAATCTACCGCTTATAACCTAATTCTACCATTAATCTATTTAATTTGAAATGCTCCAAGATTCCCGATGTCTTAATTTTGTCTAAAATTAAACAAAAAGTACTCTTTAACATTGACAAATAAAATATAATGTGTAAGATGTAGTGTCCTTTACATAAGGATTTTATTTATAGAAGGATCGTTAACAATGATGATTTCAAACTAAAAAGGAGGAACCCAATGGCTAGAAAGAAGAGAGGTCGAGGTTTGTTTCGTAAAATTTGGGACAACATTATCAACGGCATCTTTGGCGAGGAAAACGTCAATGAGGCCACACTGGAAGAAGATTCCAGGGAAATGCTCGTTCAACTGGAAGCTAACCGAAGCTCAGTTTCCCAGACAATGGCTCTGTCTCTAGAGACTAGGGCTCGACTGGAAACTGACGTTGCTCAGCTGGACGAACTCAAGAAGGCCATTAAGGTCTTTTTAGGTGCTGGCAAAACTACAGAGGCACAGCGACTTGCCCAGCAAGTTCTTAGCTTGCAAGGTAAGCTCGCGACGACTGCGACGCTGTATGAGAGCCAAAAGTCGGCAGCTGACAATGCTATTGTCACCTTCCGGACCAATGAGCAACAGGTAAAAACACGCTTGGAGAAACTGGAAAACCTCAAAGCTCTCCAGCAGATCAACAAGATCCGAGAACAAGTTCAAGCGGAACTGGTTGGCTTTAACATTGATGGCGCAGCACAGAGGTTTGACCAAATCGCTGGCAAAATCGAGCGTAAAGCTCTTCAGCTGACAGCTGGAGATGCTCTTGCTGATGTATCTGGCCAGCGGGCTGATCTTTCAATCAACAAACAGCTGGAAACTCAGAAAGTAGCTGGACTATTAGAAGGATTCAAGGCTGAGATGGCTTTGAGTGCTGCTACCGGTGAAACGCAAGTGATCGAAGGGCCTGCGAGCAAAGCGACTATGCTTCTGTCCTCGCCAGCTTTCGACTCCCTGGCTTTGGGTGATTTGACCCCGGCAAATGAACCAGAAACAATAGTTGCTCAAGCAGTTGAAGTTGAGGTGGTAGACACCAAGGCTGCTGATATTGATTCAACTATTGAAAATGCGGGTGAAAATACCCAAGAGTAAAACCAAAGGGAGGCGTTGATATGAATTTTTCTAGGCTTCTACCATTTTTACCGGTAGCTGCCCTTACTCTCCCTGACTTCATTGCCTGGTACGGTGCAGGATATTTAGCCACGTTCATTCTTGGCTTGATGTTCCTAGTCCTGGCGGTAATGGGTGTCGGAGAGCATGACGCAGCAGCTGAACATGACCTTGATCACGATATTGATCATGACATTGACGTGGAACACGACGTTGAAACTGATCATGACGTTGGTCACGAAAGTGAACATGACCACGAAGTCGAACAGGCTCACGGACTAATGCACTCAATTCTCAATCTTTTGGGAATTGGTCGTTGTCCACTGTCCATCATTATGATGACGTTCCTTTTCCTTTTTACAGGGATTGGAATTGGTAGTCTATTGATTCTCAAGCCGATCACTTTCACGTCTGTCATTTTTGGAACAGTTTCCTATTCAGTAGCCTTCCTAGGTGCATTATTCTTGACTGGTTCAATTGCTCGATTAATCGGACGATATTTGCCAACCAAGGAAACCTATGTAAAAGGCACTGCCTCATTACACGGAAAAATCGGTAAAGCAAACTATGATTTTAGCGACAACACTGGATTTTTCCAAGTCGTTGACGACAATCATACCATGCTGGAAAAAAAGGGTATTAACATTGACCCTGATAATCCAATCAAAGCTCGAGATTCTGTTCTGATTGTTACCTACAATAAAGAAAAGGGCTGTTTCTTGGTAAAGAAAGCACCCCCAGAACTAGTAAAATCATAAATTACTGCTATTAATTTATAGTGGTCGTTTCTTTGTAGAGCCCATTCACTCAAATAGGGAGGAAAAACATGGGTTACATTCTTTGGTTGGTGGTATCACTGATTCTGGCAATTGGGCCGTTTTTGGCCCCAGCACTGATTCCCAAATTCGAGATGGGAGGCCTGGCGCAATTCATTATGATGGCCTTTGGGATTGTTTCCCTTCTCATTCTGGCGATTGTGGTAGTTATTACAAAACTCTACCGCAAAACGTCAGCCGACATGGCCTTTGTGCGAACAGGCATGGGCGGGAAAAAGATTATCCTCGATGGAGGTATCTTGGTTATTCCCGTCATCCACAAAGTCATCGAGGTCTCTTTGCAGACCATGCGGCTAGACGTTAAACGTGCAGGCAGAGAAGCTCTCATTACCGAGGACTATCTGCGTGGCAATCTTGAGGCAGAATTCTATATCAAGGTTCAGCCTGCAGACGAGGACATCGTCAGTGCCGCTCGTTCACTTGGTGATCGCTCGGTTGATCCGGGAACCATCAAGGACCTGGTATTTGAGAAGCTGGTATCTGCACTACGAACCGTGGCTGCGAAGTCTACGCTTTTCGCACTCAACTCTGAACGTGAAAAGTTTGCGGACGACGTGAAGAAAGCCGTAACCGAGGACTTGACGCACAACGGTCTGACGCTGGAAACAGTTACTGTTTCTCAGTTGGACCAGGCTGACATCAAGGACTTTGATGAATCCAACGTGTTCGACGCCCAGGGTCGCAAGCGCGTAGCTGAGATTACTCAGGCTGCCCGTGTCGTTACCAATAAACTGGAGCGTGACGCTGAGCGCGACATCAAGGACAAGGACGTTGAGACTCGCAAAAAGGTCCTGACTCTCGAACTCGACCAGAAAAGGGCCGAGGCAGAGCAGGGACGTGACGTAGAAATGGCCAACTCCGAAGCCAAGCGTAAGGCCGATGAATTCGAGATCGAGCAGCAGGAAATTGTTGCCAAGCGTGAGATCGGCAAGGATCGAGCAGTTGAGCTCGAGAACGTGGACAAGGCTCGGAAGGTTGAGATCGCTGAACGCGACAAGGAAGCCGCGATTATCGATGCCGAGAAGAAGAAGGAACTGGCTGACAAGGCCCGTGAGCAGGCTGTCCGTGTAGCCGAGGTTGGACGTGACAAGGCACAGGCTCTGGCTGACCGTGACAAGGAAATTGAAATCGCGGCCAAGGAAGAAGAGCGCGCCAAGGCTGAGTCTGCCCGACTGGCCGCTGAGGCTCTCCGTGAAACCAATGAGCAGGCTGTGAAGACCGTCGAGGTCGTCGAGGCTGCTAAGCGTGACAAAGAGCAGCAGATCATTGCTGCCGAAGCCGACGCAGAGAAGAACTACGTAACCCTTCAGCGTAAGGCTGATGCTTCTGCCTATGAAGTCAAGAAGGATGCTGAAGCTCGTAAGGAAGCTGCAGAAGCTGACTTCTCCGCCAAGGTCAAGGCAGCTCAGGCCGTAGAGGAGACTCTGAAACGTGAGGCAGCTGGTAAGCAAGCTGCGGACATGGTGCCTGTACAGGTCGGATCCAAGCAGGTCGAAGTTGATCGCGCAAGTCAGATGATTGTGGTCGACGTGGCTGCCAAGCAGGTCGAAGTTGACCGCGCATCCGTGACAGTGAAGGACGCTGAAGTTGCTGTGGAGCGTAAGGCTTTGGAGCAGAAGGAAGAGTTCGGCCGTGCTGGTATCGACTTGCAGATCACTCTGGCCAAGATCGAGGCCATGAAGGAAGTGGAAATCGCCAAGGCCACGGCGCTCGGTACGATGCTGAGCAATGCGGAAATGACGCTGTTTGGGGATCCCACCTCTGCTGCGGACATCGTTGGTAAGTACAACAACGCCATGGGAATTGGGAAGTCTCTCGAAGGCTTTATGGCCAGCATGCCCGAGGGTAGCGCTGCTCGTAAACTGGTCGATGGTGTCGTTGAAAAGGTTGGTGGACTGGCCGAAGCAGTATCTGATCGGCTGACTCAGGATGCACCGGCTGATGATGCTCCTGCAACGACCGCTGCTCCGACTCCGCCCCCGACACCTGCCAAGAAGGCTCCGGTACCGCCAGTTGATCCTGCAAAGTAGTAGTAAGTACTACTAATTACTAAGTAAAACCACAAGCTCCTGTTTGTAACTACAAACAGGAGCTTTTTTATTATAAAAATCCACTTCAACCCTTATGTATTTTACGACAAATAGCAACCTTGACAAAGCTTAATCTCTATGTTAATATAACAAGTTCCTTAAAATCAATTAGAAGGAGATAACCATGGCTGAAATAATTACTATTAGTGCTGTTTTAATTCTTGGAACTCTGCTTTATTGGCTTTCAACCAGAAAGTCCAGTTCACAAGCAAAAATCGGCCTAGAAATGATTGGTAATGAGGCGCTTAAAACCAAAGACCAGGTTCACGTTGATCTTAAAATTAGTTTGAGTATGTCTTTTTCTGCTACTACTATTAAATATGGATTAGTACGTCTATTGCAAGAAGTTCAAAATAATACTAAAACAAGGATTATTAAACTACTTCAGCAATTATCTTTTGTTGAAGTAGATAATAATTTCGTTTTCACTGATAAAGTACGAACTGGCCTAAAACCATTGTTTGACAGTTATGGACTTGAGATTACTAAGATCAAGGTTCATTTTGTCCGACAATCTAAGTAGGGAGTCTCCATGAAAATGTACTTTTTCATTTTTATAATAGTACTCATTGTAACTTTTGTTCAAGGAAGGTTTTTTAAAGGATCCACCCGCCCGCTTCTCCGAGCATTGATTTATGCTGGTCTTGCTTGCCTAGGAACATTTCTTTTTATAATTGGAATACAGTGGCTTTTGGGTCTACTACTAGTGGTAATTGCCATTATTGGTATATACTTTCTAATCAAGTTGAAATCTTCTATTAATGAAGAAAACGAAGAATAGTCTGTCAAAAACAAAAGAGCGTTGATATCATCAACGCTCTTTTTCATTTTCTCAAAAAATTATTTCATTGGATCATGACCACCTTTGGACCAGGGATTACAACGAAGCACTCTATAAGCTGCCTTTGCCCCACCAACAAATACTCCATATTTTTCAATTGCCTGATAGCCATATTCTGAACAAGATGGTTTATATTTACAATAGCCTCCCGGAAAATTATCCTTCAATGGGCCATGATCAAAAGACAGTGTACTTTGATAAATTTTTATCAACTTTAGAACAAAAATCCTAGGAAAATATTTTAAGTGATGGTTTAATTTCATAAAAGATTCAATTTTTTAAGAAGTCCAATTAGCTCAGTTTTAATTTCCCCAAGTTCTTTATGCTTTATACTTGGTTTAGTAATTATTAAACAATCATAATTTCCCTTGATCTGACTTTGCTCTCTTTGAACTATATTCCTAAGTCGCCTTTTTATTTTATTTCGCTCAGTAGCTCTTTTATCTATTTTATTATTTACAATAAATCCAAATCTATTATATTTAAGGCTATTATTAAATATTTTAACAATCAAAAATTTTCCAGCTATATTCAACCCTTTTTTTTGTTTAAAATCTTTGCCCCAAAAGGCATCAAATTCATTTTGCTTAGTTATTCTGTTTTCCTTTTTCAACATAATAGACTTTTTAAGCATTACTAAATTTCTGGTTTCTTTTATTCAAAAAAGAAACCACTTATAGTGTAGCTTCTTTTCTATATTTGTTCCAGTTATCAACGGTCAGAAGAACTTAAGCTTGTTCTAGCTTTATCTCGTCTTCTCTTTAAAATTGATCGGCCGTTTTTAGTTTGCATTCTGGATCGAAATCCATGCTTTTTCAGCTTTTTCCGAATATTCGGTTGAAATGTTCTTTTTGGCATATTTTTGTGCTAGATATTAACTTTCAAAAGTATACTTCTTTATTTTGTTTTTGTCAATAGGCTAATATAGCTTGCTTTTTTTTTCAGACTATTATAAAATTTTCTCTAGAGCTACCTTCCACGTTATCAACATGATATTAACAGTTTAGTAACTTTTCAACAGCTTGTCCACATGTTAGTTGAGTGCTAAAATAAAAACAGTCCTCTACTATAAGTAATCTCTAATAAAAATAAAAAGCTATGGAAGATCAAAATGAGCAACTTTGGTTAGCTGTTCTTGGTGAACTTGAACTCTCCTTAAGTAAAGCCAGTTTTACCACCTGGTTAAAAAATACTTTTATTATAAAAAATGATGAAGGATGTATTGAGGTTGGTGTGCCTAATACTTTTTCACAAGCCTGGTTAAAACAAAAATACCACCAACAGATATACAAGATTATTCAAACAAAAAGCAAAGAGAGAATTAAAGAAATAAACTATAAAGTTCAAAGCTTAAAATCTTACAACAAACAAATAGATGAATTAAAGAAAACTGTTTCTACTCAAGAACAAATCCCAGAAGCTACCCAAAATGAAGTTCTCGCTAAGCAAACAAAAAAACAAGGACTCAATGTTAAATATCTTTTCGACTCCTTTATTGTTGGTAAAGCTAATGAACTAGCTCACGCTGCAGCTTTAGCTGTGGCTGAAAAACCAGGATTAACTTATAACCCTCTTTTTATTTATGGTGGTGTTGGATTAGGAAAAACTCACCTACTACAATCCGTTGGGCATGCCGTTTCACAAAAAAATCCTGAAAAAAAGATCGTTTATGTAACTTGTGAACAATTTACCAATGACTTTATAAGTTCAATTTCTTCTGGCCAGGCTGTTCGTTTTAATAATACTTACCGTACTGCTGATGTTCTACTAATTGATGATATTCAATTTTTAACTGGCAAAGAAGGAACTCAAGAAGCTTTTTTTCATACTTTCAATGATCTTCATCAGAGAGATAAACAGATTGTTATAACTTCTGATCGTCCACCAAAAGCTATTTCTACCCTAGAAGATCGTTTATTATCTCGTTTTGAATGGGGAATGATTGCTGATATTTCTCAACCTGATCTTGAAACCAGAATTGCCATTTTGGAAACTAAATGCCAAGAAAAAGAATTTTTATTAGAAAGAGACATTATTCAGTACATCACCTTGAATATTCAAAATAATATTCGTGAACTCGAAGGTGCCCTAAATAAGATTATTGCTTACCATCAATTAAATAAACTTGAACCTACTCTAGAAAATATCAAAAAGATACTATTTTCAATTTCTGAATCAAGTAAAAAGGGTGGTGCTGTTTCTGCAAAACAGCTAATTGATTTGGTTAGTGGTTTTTATGAACTATCACTGGACGATATTCTAGGTAAAAGTAGAGAAAAAAGATTAGCTTTTCCTCGCCAAATCATAATGTATCTCCTTCGTGAAGAATTAAGCTGTTCATATCCAATGATAGGAAGTGAACTAGGTGGTCGAGATCACACAACTGCTATGCATGCTTACGATAAAATTTCTAGATTAATTGCTGAAGATGAAAAATTGCGTCAAGAAATAAATTTAATCAAACAAAAGGTATATTCATCTTGATAAGTTGTGCATAACCATATAAAAAAATGTCCACATTCTTGTTTATAACTTTTAGTCATTTCTGTTCATAAGTATTTCGAAATCACCAAAAGACCACTTATAAACATTTAAGGACTGTTCATCTACACCCATGTCAACAGGGTTACGCAATGATTTTTTCAATAAACTAATTACAAAAAAGCACTTATCCACCCGTATCCACAGCCTTATTATTATTATTGTTTTTATATATATAGAATTATAAAAAAGAGAATCTATGAAAATCACATGTCTTCAAGAGAACTTAAACTTCGGGTTACAAACTACAGGACACCTTGTAAATAAAAATATCAACTTACCTATCTTAAACAATGTACTGCTTGAAGCCAAGGAAGGAAGCTTGAAACTTTCTAGTACAAATTTAGAAATAGGGATTAGTAGTGTTGTTAGATGTAAAGTTGAAAAAGAAGGAAGCTTCACAGTGGACGCAAGACTTCTGGCTGATTATGTTAATCTTTTAGCCAAAGACCAAGTTAATATGGAATTATTAGCAGATGATTTTATGAAGATAGCCTGTCTATCCTCTGAAACTAAAATGAAAGGAATTGTTGCTGATGATTTCCCAGTTATTCCTCAAATTGAAAAGAAAGATCCGTTTACTATTAAAATCAGTGATTTTAAAAAAGCTCTATCGCAGGTTATATTTTCAGTAGCAAGTTCAGAAACAAGACCTGAAATAAGTGGTATTTTAATGAACTTTAATAAACTTAGTAAAAACAAATTAGTAATGGTCGGAACTGATAGTTATAGGTTAGCTGAAAAATTTGTGGAATTAGAAAAGAATGAACAAGAACAAGAAGTTATAGTACCACTAAAAACTTTACAAGAATTACTTAGAATCCTTGGTAACTTAAAGGACAAGGCTGATACTCCAGAAAATTTGGAAATTTATATTACCGAAAATCAAGTTCTATTTACTTGTGCTAATATTGAATTAATATCTAGACTACTTGAAGGACAGTATCCAGATTATAAACAGATTATTCCACAAGAAACAAAAACTAAGATTATTACCTCAACTTCAGAATTAGTTAAAGCTATAAAAAAAGTTGCCCTATTTTCCAAGACAGGAATATTTGATATTAATTTAGTGTTTGAAGCTCAAAAAGGATTAACTGTACAAGCTACAAACTCTCAACTTGGTGAAAGTAAAGCTGATATTGATGTTGAATTCACTGGTGAAACAAATGATACAACTTTGAACTATAGATATTTACTTGATGGATTAAATAATGTTGATGCTAGCGAAGTTGAAATAAGTTTAGTCGATAATAATCTCCCCTGTTTAATTAGACCAAAAGGAACAACTGATTATTTGTATATTGTGATGCCTATTAAGCAGTAAAAAGTTGAAAGTTTGTAAAGTTCATAAAGTAAAACATAAAATAAAAAACGCTCCGATGGTTATCGTGGGCGTTTTTGAATTATTGGTTTTCTGGGATCTGTTCGATCAGATTTATATCTTAGAGAATATTATTAATGGAAATATTATTTGTCAATAAAAAATGCGGTAAGATACCGTATTTTTTATGGCCGCGCCATTCGTAGCTCTGATGAAATACAGAGCGAAGAATGGTGCCTCGGGCCGGAATCGAACCGGCACGGTTTATACAACCACTGGATTTTAAGTCCAGCGCGTCTACCAATTCCGCCACCGAGGCTTATTTAATGTAATGGATTGTCATGACTTGTTATGGCTTGCCATTCGAAGCTCTGATGAAATACAGAGCGAAGAATGGAGCGGGAGACGAGACTCGAACTCGCGACCTCAACCTTGGCAAGGTTGCGCTCTACCAACTAAGCTACTCCCGCATAAATTTTTAATTTGATCGCAACCTTTTTAAATTCATTTGCGCTCTAACCAATCCCGATGATTTAGCAAAGCTAAATTTCGGGATCCCGACGAACAATGTGACGTCGGGACTAAGCTACTCCCGCATAATATTTTAAAAATCGCGCAACCTTTAAAAATTAATTTTTGTTTATTTGCGCTCTAACCAATCCCGATGATTTAGCAAAGCTAAATTTCGGGATCCCGACGAACAACGTGACGTCGGGACTAAGCTACTCCCGCAATCAAATGTAAGGTCATTATAGCAAAATTATTATGAATGTCAATATAAAAAAAAGCCCCAGTAAGAGCTTTGTGTAAACTGGGAGCTTTGTGATTTAATGTGGTAATGTAGGCTACTTAAGCCAAGGGAAAGGATCCTTTTCCTTGGGTTCAATGAACGTCGTAAGAGGCTGAAAATCCGGCTTTATTTCCGGCGTCTGAATTCGTGCGAACTTTTTCCGTTCCATCTCCTCATGGACCAATGTCCTTCGCATGGTAGCAAGACCAACTCCAGTAAATTCGTTGTTTCCAAATTCATCTGCCATCATCCACCTCCTATTATGTGAAAGTATTAAAATTATATAGAATAATTAATGTTTTGTCAAGGGCTAATAAAAAAGCTTCAAGTGGTGTGCTTGAAGCTTGGTTTGTTGTTTGTTCTATAGTTCTCTCAGAAACTCGTTTTCTGTTATTTCTGCTCTTACCGCTAATGGCTTTTTATCAAAGGGAAGTTTTTCTTTGGCAACCTTTGCCGGTGCACTCAAGTGATCTGCCCTTTTTACAGCCATTGCTTTGGTGGTTGGATCAATAGGATCTTCTCTGAATGTATTCAGAACCAGATCTTCTGCTCGGTCTTTCATCCTTTGATCATGGTGTCTACGAAAGGTTTTGTCTCTCATACTCACTCCTCCCCAAGGTTTCCAGCGATTGTACTTCAGAGTATATCAGAAGAAATATAGGTTGTAAATATTAGAAAAAGAAAAAGCTCCAGTCGTGAGAGACTAGAACTTTTTGTGTTCATTTAAGGAGAAGACATTGTAGCCAGAACTGCTTCATCACGGGCTTGTCTGACATCAAAGGGAATAACTTCCAGTCCCTTCTCAATGTCCAATTCAGAGCCTGTTCCGCAGTGGAATACATGTATTCTTGAAGCTATATTTGATTTTTCAAGAATTCCTATCAGGTCATAAACAGCTTCAGTTTTAGTAATAATCACTTCTCTACTTCCTCTGCCTTCGATATAAAATCTAATGCAGTACATGAGTACCTCCATTTAAAGTTTGAGACAATTAGTGCCGGATGCGGGATTTGAACCCGCACGGGAATTACCCCAAGGGATTTTAAGTCCCCAGTGTCTACCAGTTCCACCAACCCGGCATTGAGATCTATATTCGTTTCTTGTAGTAAAACCACTGAATAATAGTAATTGCCGAAAGACAAATGCCAATGGTGTCAGGAATCAAGATGTAGAAAGAATCAATTGTTATAGCATAACCAGCTCGAGAAAGATAAACTGCACAAGCTAAGACCGCTAATGTTAAAGGATTTCCACTTCTTTTTTCCTTGAAGTTTTTTAGCACTTGAGCTGAAAGCCCAAGAATAACCATGGCAATTCCAAATACCATGGTCATTGTTCCAAATATATTGGACCAATTCATGATATGCTCCTACATGGCTAGATGAAGTAAAATGAACATAGAACTAGCCACTATAGCATGAAAGGTATTTAATGTCAATATTTCTTACTTAATTTTAGCCCCGAAGGGGTCACTTAGTGGCTAAAATATAATACAATAAGCCACCTAAAGCTACAGTTACATTAAGGCTTTTCTTTATGCCTAACATTGGGAGTGAAAT
The DNA here is from genome assembly GCA_018674305.1 of Candidatus Falkowbacteria bacterium. Classification (NCBI taxonomy): domain Bacteria; phylum Candidatus Falkowiibacteriota; species Candidatus Falkowiibacteriota bacterium. The sequence continues at coordinate 171,046 of JABHAL010000004.1, forward strand.
GATTTTATCACATTGTTTTTGAATATTTGAAGGAATACCGGTTACTTCATTGCCAAGAATAATAACCACTTTATTTTTTGGTTGCCATTTTCTGTAATCCAAACTTTTGTTTTTAACTTCTTCCAGTCCAATAATTTCATAACCCAAAGATTTATATTTTTTGATGGTTGGTGCCAAGGTCTTGATCTTTTCCCAGGGGACAGTTAAATCAGCACCAAGAGCAGTCTTGGCTAATTGAATTGGTTTTTCATTTGGTGAAGCAGTATAACCAGCTAAATATAATTTTTCAGCACCAATGGCATCGCAGGTTCGGAAAATTGATCCTACGTTATAAAGGCTCCTAATTTTGTTGGCAATAACAATAATACTTGGTTTTTGCATAAATTTGATGTAAAATAATGTGTAGAGGCAGGGAATTGTCGCGACTATTCCCTTTCCTACACACCATATCAAATGTCGCTGCAAAAACCAAATATGATTGATTCTAACAACGACCGAATTGTTTCAGCCAACTTAGACTCCAATGAAAATGAGTTTGATCAGAATTTGCGTCCAAAAGATTTGAAGAATTTCATTGGTCAAAATAAGATAAAAAATAATTTGAATATATTCATGGAGGCAGCCAAGCTTCGAGGCGAACCCATTGAACATGTGCTTTTATTTGGACCACCCGGATTGGGAAAAACAACTTTGGCTCATATTATTGCTGGTGAAATGGGAGCTAATATGAGAGTTACAACCGGACCAGCAATTGAGAAAAGTGGCGACTTGGCAGCTATTTTAACTAATCTTGAGGATGGTGATATTTTATTTATTGATGAAATTCATCGTTTGAATAGAATTGTGGAGGAAATTTTATATTCAGCTATGGAAGATTTTGTTTTGGATATTGTAATTGGTAAAGGTCCCTCAGCAAAAACTTTAAGAATTGATTTACCGAAATTTACTTTGATTGGTGCAACTACAAAATTATCTAAATTGTCCTCCCCTCTTCGTGACCGCTTTGGTAATAGTTTTGCTTTGGAATTTTATGAGCATGAAGACATTGATGAAATAATAAAAAGATCAGCAAATATTCTAAAGGTTAATTTTATTGAGGATTGTTCCTTGTCTATTGCTGAGCGGGCTCGTAAAACTCCACGTATTGCCAATCGACTATTAAAAAGAATAAGAGATTATGCTGAAGTAAAAAATAGTGGCCAGATTGATTCACAAATTGTAGATAAAACTTTACAAATGTTGGATGTTGACGAATATGGATTAGATCAAATTGATCGCAAAATTTTATTAACGATTATAGAAAAATTTAACGGTGGCCCCGTCGGTTTAAATACTATTTCTGCCGCGACCTCTGAAGAAATGGAAGCTATTGAAGATGTTTATGAACCATATTTATTACAGTTGGGTTTTATTAATCGAACAAATCGTGGTAGAATAGTTACAGCAGATGCTTACAAACATTTGAATAAAAAACAAACTAATATTAAATAGATATTACACAGATATTAAACAAATATTTAGTGATTAGGTTATAATATTGGTATAATATTTGTACAATATTCGAATAATATTTTTTTGGGTCGCTATGGAAATTCCAATTACAATTTTTCTTTTCATTTATTTATTATACATTCTGATATTTTTGTTTTTTAGTTTTTTCAATTTATATCACATGTTGCGATTTGGTTTCGTGAGTTTTGGGGCATATGTTATTACGATTGGCTATATTGTTGTTACGCTTTTGGCTTTATTTATTTCATATTATTATATTGCTCAGATTGATTGGGAAAATACTTTTATTAAATTATATGGAGTCACCTCTTCTGGACAAGTGTATTAATTAAATTATTTTATTATGTATAGTCATAGACATTTTCCAAATCAAAAACCGAATGAACATATTTTAATGTTCTTGCGTAGGCATTGGCTTGAAGTGTTAAAAATAGCTTTGACTAATATTTGTTTAGCCGCTATTCCTATTATCTTTTTTGTGATTATTTATAATTATACAAATTATTTTGAATCTGATATTATTGCAGCTTTAATAGTTTTACTTGGTAGCGCGTTTTACTTGTTTGTGATTTTATATGCATTTACAAATTTTGTTGATTATTATTTAGATGTTTGGATTGTAACTAATCAAAGGATAATTAACATTGAACAAAAAGGATTGTTTTCTAGAATCGTTTCAGAAAAAGATCTAGGTCAAATGCAGGATATCACTTCAGAGGTTGATGGTTTTTGGGCAACTCTTTTAAATTTTGGAAACGTACATATTCAGACTGCAGGTGAAAAAGAAAGGTTTGTTTTTAAACAAGTTCCTTTTGCTAGTGAAGTTTCTCGGCGGATAAGTAATTTGGTAGCTGAGTATAATAAAATGGAAAAAACCAAGGAAGTGTAAAATATTTAGTAACAATATATTTAAAATAAAAATAGGGCATACAAAGCCCTACTTTTATTTTTGTTTTTTCTGAAAGTGAAGAAAGACCTTAGAGTGCAGACTGTGAGCCATCATCAAGTTTAGAAGCTAAAAAATAGATGATTTCAAGAAACGACGATGCAGGAGTAGTTGAAAAATACTTCAATGAGGAGTGACAAAGAAATCAGTAATTTTTTTGCTTCCCTTTGGGCGGTTCAATTTGATTCCTTTTCTGCGTTGCGCGTCGCTCACGATGCATTTAGCATCACTTCACTCCTTGCGTCTTGAAAAGAAACAAAATTGGTTCCGCTAAATTGATGTTGGTTCAAAGCCTGCACTCTGAGCTGTGGAGAAAATTTTTAATTGTTAAATTAAATAAGGAACAAGAAAATTTTTAGCTGTTCTTTTGGAATCTCTCCAAAAGTGTTGATAAACGGTTTTTGCAACCGAGTTAGTTTGAACGTTTAATTGTGGGTGCCCCTCTGGGGCGTTGTTATTTATATCAGTTCAACTTTGTTTAATTAGTTGACTGGTTTATCAGTTGAGTTTTTTCAACCACTAAACCAGTGAACCAAACGAGGTTAATATATTTTTTCAATATCAATATTTTTGTAATAATAATTTAGAATTTCATCATAGGTCCAGTTTAATTGTTTTGCTCTTGCTTTTGCGTCGACCTGATCAATGCCGTAGCCATGCCCCCATTTGCCATATTTTGCGCTGTACGGCGTTTTTACTGTGTTTAGATATGGAAGGTTGTTTATGTTAGTTGTCTGCCCTCCGCTCTGCGCAGAGTAATAAGCAATTATGACTTCACTATTATGAGTTAATACCACCCCCTCAGTTTCTTTTACTGCTTTCATTTGATTGGGCATTATGGATTCAATAACATAACCTTTGTAAACTTGATCTCTTTCATCTGGGTATACATCAAAAAAACTGTCTTCTACTTCAAATTTATTTAAATGATAAAGCGCATAAGTTCGAGCAGCAATTATCATTGCTTTTTGATATTCGATAGGATCAGAGTTAGAAGTTTCCTTAATACCTTTTAAGTAACTTTCCAGAGGTAAAATTTCAATTAACCAAGTTCTGTCCTTTGGTTCATAATAATTTAAATGTAAATCACCTGTGAATTGATTATAGTTGAGTGTTTTGTTCCAAGTCGGAATATCATCAAGGCTGGTAATCGTAAATATTCCATGATTAGAATTTCTTAAGTATAAATTAGTTTTTGTTCTTACAGTTTTATTAATAAAATCAAAAACATACTCACCTTTCGCATTTATATAATTGAATTGTAAAATAGTATCAGCTGGCACAGAGGCTAATAAAATATCATTTTCATCATAGACTTGCCAGGCTTTACTGTTTTTTATTCTAATGAAATTATCTGTATTTAAAATACCAACTTCAATGTTTGGCCCTTTTTCTTCAATATCAAATTGTTCTGCGCAGGTAACATTATCCAAACCAGCGTCTACACTAGCAATATTTAGCTTGAGTGTACAAACAGCTTTTAGTTTAGTTTCTACTGTTTCTGGTTCAGTCTGTGCTACTTCTTCTTGGGTAGTATTTTTGGCGGTTGAATAGTCTTCCGGATTGTTAACAACGTTCATAGAGATTTCTACAGTACCGCCACTGATCATTATATTATCTCTAACTAAAACAAACTTACCCACATATTCATTTATATTTTTTGGAGCTTGTAGCGCAAATTTAAATGTTCCAGTTTCACCTGGGTTAACTTCTTCTTCTTGAAGTTGCGCGGGGTGAAAGGCGTCTGGCCAAAAGTTATGCCGAAATTTTAGGGCAGTGGACATTGATTTTAAGTAAACAGATTCTTTTGTCCAGGTAGATGTGCCCTCGTTTTTGTAACTTAAATTAAAAGTAAAAGCTTGATTGGGTTTAATATTTACCGTGTCAAGTGATTGATAAAAAAGGTTTGCTTGATTCGATAACTCTGCTGCCATAACAATTTTCAAAGCAAGCGGGTTATTGGGATTAGTAGTTGGTGTAAATAAATTTTTTTCTATTAAACGTAGACCAGAGGCCGTCGTAACTACAAGAATAAATGATATAAAAACATAACTAAAAACATTAAGCCAGGATTTTTCATCTTGAGCTTTTTTGTATAGCTTGTTGTTTTTTATTTTTGCCTTAGCCTGGGCGTTCCAGGAATAAGACAAGTACTTAGTATGGCAGTGCATATTTATTTTTATATCTTAGCAAAAAACTTTTGTCTGGCAAAACTTATCTGGCAACATTAAAAGTTTTACGGTCTAAAAACTCTGATTTTTTACCCTTGTTCCAGCGATGAACAGGACTTAAGTAGCCGACAACTCGGGTATAAACCTCACATTTTTGTCGTTTTTGTTGTTGTTTGAGTGGTGTCATATTTATTTTATTAATTAGTGATTAATAAGTGATAGTGGTGGGTAAAGAGTTAAATTACTCAACACTTTTAGCTTATCAATAAAAAGGAGCGCCATTCCTTTGTGGAAAGACACTCCTTGAATTCTCCTACTACTAGTATAGCAAAGATCTATTGATTTGTCAAGCTAACTTTATTGGCTAAAATTAGTTTAATGTGTGGACTATTGAACACAAAATTTATTTACATTTTTGCCAAAAAATTAATTATTGTCTAAAATTACAACAAAGTGGTCCCTTCGGGACGAAAAAACCAGCGCTTTGAGCTGGTTGTAACTATTTATTCTTTAAGCATGGTAACTTTGCCAATAAAACCGTAATTATTGGATCCAATCCAGTGGACGCGGACTGAATTCTGGGTATCACTGTGATTAATAATATTTACATGGGAAGGCTCGATATATGCGGCCATAGCTTGTAAATTAATGCAGCAAATCGCTTCACCTAGAATCAAAGGACCCTTTTTACCACGCGGTTTGGAAATTAGCCAAAGACCGCGATTGGAACGGTCTCCCCTTTTGTGAAAAGTCTTTTCATTTTCACCTGTAGAGTAAAAACAGATTTTTTGTGAATTAACTTCAACTGTGATTTCCATCTCAACCTCCTTAGAAAATGAACATTGGAATATGTTAATTTACTAAAGTTTTAACTGATTGTCAAGTCGAAATAAAAACCCCGCTGTTCGCGAACAGCGGGGTGTGTTGTTTATGTAGATATTGCTGTAGCCTTACCCAAGCCTTGCTCCGCTAGTGTCCATAGAGCTAAAGCCATTTCTTCAGTTGGTTGTTGAATGAGCTCACTTGGAATAGTCGTAGTGTAACCATAAGCTCGCAGTTCAACCAGTAGGTTGTACAAACTGGAAAGTTGTATTTCTGGCCAATCTGTGAATTTTTCTGTTGTTAATCCCATCTGTAAGACTATCCATAGTTTGTCAGTAACAGATCTGTCTGTGTGTTTTTCCAGTTTGGCCTTCAGGTCTTCAGCTTGTTGCAAAAGAGTGGGCTTGTCGGTTAGTTGCTGAGGTGGGGAGGGCAATTGAAGGGGATCTTCGTACTCATCCGGTAATCTCAGCTCACCACTTAAATATCGGATGTCATCGCAAAAGCTTTCAGATGCATCATCAATGGAATCAAGGGAGTGCATCTCACCGCCACTGGGCGTAAGACCTTGTCTCTGAAGATTGACTCCACCAGAAAAGAATTTCATGTTATCAACTGTGGAGCGTCGGCTACTTAACATGCCGATCATAGCGGCACCAGCCATACTGCGGCTACCAAAAGTAGCATCGTAATCCCAAGTATGGGGCAGTAGTACGGGAATATCAACCTTTTCCGGTTTTTCACCGGGAATGTCTTTGTAGGACACTGCCACAAATGAGGTTGTCGGACCAATAATGCCGTAACGCAATGACAGTTCAGTTTTTGCTTTGTCATCCGTAAGTTCGCGCATTTTCATTTTGGCCCACATCCAGGAGCCCATATCAGAAGTTGATTCTTCCGGCACAGCTAGCGGCCATTCGTGGGTTTGTCCATCAACTCCTTGACCTTGAACAATCAACCGGCGAGGTTCGAATTTTTTGCTGCGAATAGCAATTGTGGCCGGTCGGTTGCTGAATAAGCTGGTAGACCCAATCATTTCTGCGTCATCAGGTAGTTCAAGAATGCTGATGTTCTGGATCACCGGACCTGAGGCCAGGTTAGCCATTTGGTTAGCCACGGCTGTGTAGTCTTCACCGGGCAGAACACATTCATTTTGACCGTCAGATTCTTTGGCAAAGCTTTTTAAGGTATCATTATTGACGGCGCTGTCAATGCCAATAGTGTGAACGCGCACTCCAGCCTTTTTGACGTAGGAATCATCATGAGTTTGACCATCTGAAACAGCAATGACACAGCGTTCGATATTATCGCCTCTAGCTGGAATATCAAACTGTTTCATGCATTGGGTTAGAGCTTGGCCAAGGTAAGTACTTCCACGGCTATTGAAATTTTTTAAACAAGAAAAATGTTCTTCAGTGACTTCACTTAAACGAACAAGTAGCTCAAATTGATCTTCATAATCAAAGATCATAATACCAACTTTGGTTGGCCGAGTGGAAGCTCTGAATTTTTCTAGCAGTTTTCTGGTAATGACTTTGAGACCTTCTATTTTAGGTCCGCTCATACTACCGGAGCGATCCAGGCAAAGCATAACTTCGATTGGTGAAGTAGCAGTTTGATCCAGTCCTGCAGTTAACTGCAGCAGGGTAAACTCTTCTGTTTCCCCTTCTCCAACAGTAACGATCGTGTTATCAACTTTCAGATTGGGCTGCTTGGCCGTGGTCTTGTAAGTAATAACAATATCCCGATCCATGCGCAGATTTTCTGCCTTGATCAGATGTGTGCCATTGCCTTCAAGTTGAGTGGCTTCAATCAGTTCTTGATGGGAAGGAGATTCAATGGTTGCCGGAAAGCCGGGAGTGAGAAAGATTTCAAGCGAAGCTTTGTAGCTGACTTCTTCAACAACCTGCGGGGTGATTTTACTGGCATCAGGAACTAAATTAGTATCCGGAGCCCAGCCGTCGCCTTGAGGTTCGCCATCTTTAGGAACTCCGGGAATAAAACGTGGCGCCACAACCAGAGGAGCACTGAATCGACCGCCATCATCCTGCCAGGAAACCGGCGCAAAATAGCGCGCAGTCACACTGATAGTTTCACCTGGTTCAATTCCTGCCACAGACATGGTAAAAATGTTCGGTCTTTCCTGCTCTAATAGAGCAGCATGATGTCCATCGTCGCGCGCTTCTTCGTATTCATCGCGTGCTTCTTGTTTGGTTCGAAGTTCAGACTCAATACGCTTGTCACCGATTTGCATGGTGACGCCAAGTACGCTGGCTTCGTCTACCAATGGAAATACATAGATTGCTTCTACTGGTTTGTCTAATTCATTGCCGTACGTTTGGCACACTTCCATTTCAGATTCTGTGCCATTGACCACACCACGAATTTCCATTTCCTTCAATGGTAGAGCGGGAATGGGTTTTCCCATTGCTTCTTCTTGCTGTTGAGTGTTTTCACTCATATGAAACCTCCTAAATTAGGTTAAAAAGGTACAATAGCTATTGATTAGCTATATATAAACTTAGAATATTATTACTCAGTTGTCAATACTGTCTGAATCTGATTTGCTAATGCTAAAAAGTCTTGATCACTATACTTAAATTCATTATTGTCACCATCAGCAATTAAAATTGGGCAAATATCAAAATTTTCGATCCATTTTTCGTAAAGTTTGTTTAAATTAGAAATATAATCACTATTCATATGAAATTCCACATTTCGGTTTCTTTTATTAATGTTTTTTAGACAGCGTTCTGTGGAAGATTTCACATAAACGACTAGCGTTGGCGGAGTTATTGTTTTTTTAATAGCTTGATAAAGATTATTGTAATTTTGCCAATCGGTTTCATTCAAGTGACCACTCAAATAAAGATTTTTAACAAAAATTTCAGCACCTTCATAAATACAACGATCTTGAATAGTGGAATTTTTGTTATTTAATATATTAATATGATCTTCTAATCTTCTACCAAGAAAAAAAGTTTCACATTTAAATGCCCACTTGGTCATGTCATTATAATAATCTTGTAAGTATGGATTTTCCTGAAAAGGCTCTTGATATAGTTCCCAATCAAAATGTTGAGCTAGTTTTTTAGAAACTGCAGTTTTGCCGGCGCCAATGTTCCCTACGATTGCAATAAAGTGTTTCATAATATTGTCTATAGTTTAACATGTTTTCGTCGTAATAAAAAATTACATTACTAAAGTCGATTTTGTGAAAATAGCTATCCCTTGATTGATTTAGATTGATTCCAAATAACCTTGAATTGAGCTTTCATCAGTTCAGCTAGTTCATGACTTTCTACCAAAAATCCAAAGTGATCTTTAGTTAAGGAAATAAATCGAACGGTATCTTTGTAAACTGCATAGCCAAATTTAAAATCCATTTCCTTCGGGGCAATTTTGACTTCACGTAAGTAATTTTCTCCCACATTAAGAAATTCGTACTGCTGAGCATCTTTTATTTCTGATTCTGGACGTAAAACTTCAACTTTTATATTGCGAGCAATTCGTTCTTTATGATACTTTTCCATAAATTCAATTTCAAACATTTCTATTACTTCTTTATCTGGCCAGTAAATTTGGACTGAGATGTCTCGGTATAAAAGAACATCTTTAATCATTTGTTGCATTTCTCTTTGACCTTCAAACATTAGCAAAGAAGGTTTTTTTTGTTTACCTTTTTCTTGGTAGCTTTTTTTAAATTCAGTTAAATTTGATTGTGCCAATTCAAGCTGCTCTTTTTTTTCTTGCAAAAGGAGTTCAACTTTTTCTGGGGGCTCAACAGCAAACATTTTTACACCTAAATGTCTGGTTTCGTTGATTAAGCCAGTTTCAATCAGCTTTTTTAATAAGTCATAAACGGCCGTTCGACTAAATTTGGCTTTATTGGCCAATTGACTGGCACTAAGAGTTCCGCCATGGAGAAGTGTTTCGTACAGATGAAGTTCAACATCACGCAGATTAAAGAGAGAGAAAAGTTGTTTTAATTTCATATTTTTTAATTTAATTATGAATATTTGACGTAGGGACTGGATATTATTCAGTCCTTAACATAATAATTTTACATGAAATGTAAACATTTGTCAAATATTCACGACAGTATTAACAGGCGAGATAACTAGGCGTACAATGAAATTACAATCGAAAAGATTGAACATTAACAATCAAAAATATTGAGGAGATAATCATGAGTGATAATAATATCATTGAATTCCCTAGTCAAGAAGAGGAAGCGCCGTTTGCGGTTTGTACAGATTGTAAGCATTTTCAGAATGCCGAGTTTCATTCACCAAGAAGAGATTGTTGGTACAATCATTTTTGTCTGGTACAGGATTTGCCTACCGCCAGAGATCCGTATGATGGTAAAGTTAAGTCATATAAAGTTGGATTTGGTGGGCAGAAAGTATTTTCATATCAGCAACATCCAAATTGTCATGACGTAAATAATGATGGGCGTTGCGAATATTTTGAATCACGTCAAAACTTTTGGCGATGGTTGTACGCTGATGCTGAGTAGGGAGGGTTTTATGAAGGAATTTATATTGCTAGTTCTCGGCTTGTTGTTTTGCTATGGATGCATGTATAAAATTTGAACTTTGCTGAAAGGAGAAGGTTATGTTATCTATTGGAATGATTTTTTTAATCGTAGTGAGTGTTTTTCTTTTGATGGTTGCATTTGTTGTTTTTCGTTCGGTGCACTTTATTGAGCCAAATGAAATTGGATTGGTGACTAAAAACTTTAGTTTGACCGGTCGTAAAACCGAGGATGATTGTCCGGTAGCTTTTCTCGGTGAGGCTGGTTTTCAAGCGAAACTACTGATGCCAGGTTGGCGATTTAAGTTCTGGCCGGTATTTACAGTTGAAAAGCATCCTTGGGTGCAGGTTCCAGCTGGTGAAGTTGGTGTAGTTATTTCTCAAGTGGGAAAACCTTTGCCTCTCGATGCAAAATCAGGTATTTACAAAGAGGTATTTGGTAACTTTAGTAATTTGAAAGGGTTTGTTGAAAATGGTGGTGAAAAAGGTGTTCAGCGTCCCGTACTCCCGCCAGGTACTTTGGCCCCGGTTCATCCGTTAGGATTTCTAGTTCTTACTAAGTGTCGTGTTTACGGTGTTCCAGTTGATACAGCAATGCAAAATAAAAAGAACCTTAAGGTTGAGGATTTTGGACTGGAGCCGGATCAGTTGAACGTTGTGCTTATTCGGCCGAAAAAAATTGAGGTTGGTCCTCGTAATGAAATGGATCATCACAATCATATTGAACAGAACCGAAAAGTAGTTGATATGGTTGGCGTTATTACCACTTATGAAGGAAAACCACTGTCCGCTGGTGACATTGCTGGTCGGATTGGTGATTTTTCTGAGATTGATTATAGTGATGCAGAATTGGATGATAAAGAAATTATTGAGAAGGTTCTGGGTACGCAGAATGAGCAACATGATAACTATCAAAATTTCCAAAAGTTTTTAGATCTTGGTGGTAGAATTGGTCTTCAGCATGATCCAATTCTGTACGGTGCGTACAACTTTAATCCGTTCTTGATTAGTGTAGAAAGGGTTCCCATGTTGGTTGTTCAGCAGGGTGAAGTTGCTGTTATCAAAGCTTATGTTGGTCGCCCCAGCAAGGATATTTCTGGTCATGAGTTCAAGTTTGGATCTTTGGTACGTCCAGGCTGTCAGGGTATTTGGAGTTATCCGCTTCGGACAGGTAAGTATCCGATCAATCCACGTTGCTATGAAGCTGAGGTTGTGAAGACTTACATTCTTACTTTGAACTGGGCTAATGCTACTTCTGATGCTCATGATCTTGATTCTAGGTTGTGTCAGATTGAAGCCAAGAGTCGTGAAGGATTTATATTTAAACTGGATCTGCAAGTTCAGATTCATGTGCCTGACACCAAGGCTCCGAAAGTTATTTCAATTGTGGGAACGATTCAGAATTTGGTTAATGAAGTTTTGCAGGCGGCCGTGGGTAACCATTTTCGTGATAAATTGCAAAGTATTCCAGCGATTAAGTTCATTGAGACTCGTCAGCAAGTGCAGGAAGAAGCTTTTGAACATATCAAAACGCAACTTGCTCAATATGAAATTGAAACTAAGGGAGTGTTTATTCAGGACGTGGTATTACCCGCTGATATGGTTAAAGTTTTGACTCAGCGTGAGATTGCTCATCAGGAAATTGAGACGTTCAAAAAGCAAACCGAAGCTCAGGTCCAGAGAATTGAAACTGAGCGACAGCGAGGAATTGCTGATCAGCAGGCTGAACTGGCTCGTTCCAAAGTTAGTATTAACATTAAGGAGAATGAAGCCAGCGCTAGAAAGAAGCAGGCCGATGGTGAGGCGACGTTCATTAGTGAGGTTGGTGCAGCTGAAGCTTCAAAGACCAGAGATATTGGTCTAGCGAAGGGTGAGTCTTATCAGAAGCAGGTTGAGGCTTTGGGGCAGATGGAAACTGCTATGGTTAATGCAGTTCAGGCTTTGGCTGAAGCTGGAACTAAGATTGTACCTGATACCTTGGTTGTTTCAGGTGGAGGTTCTAGCGGCAGTTTTGAGGGACTAGCAGCTACGTTAATGAAGTATGTTGGTAGTTTAAAAACACAACCGAGTGGAGGTTCGATTGTGGCTCCGAAAAAGGAAAAGAAGACTACTTCGCGGAAAAAGGCCGCATAATTTAACACAAAGATCTCTGTGTAATAGCACAGAGATCTTTTCTATTTTAAACAAAAAAAATTGACTTACGTCAATTTCTTTTGGTGGGCGCAGGAGGACTCGAACCTCCGACCATTTGGTTAAGAGCCAAGTGCTCTACCAACTGAGCTATGCGCCCTGAAGTACATAGAAAAAGATACAAATTATTTATTGATATATTTTTCTATGACTTCAGGGTAAACCCTATTTTAAGTAAATTCTTTAATATATATTTTTATGACTTTAGAGTAATCTTTGTTTTAATTATTAGACTGAAGCGTTTTTCTTAGCATATGTTTTAAGGCTCTTTTTCCGGCTGTAGTTTTCAAATAGTTTTCTCTTCTAGTTGCATCTTGTTCATTAGTATAGGCTTCAAAATATATTAAATCAAGAGGAATCCTGGGTTTTGTTGATTGAACTAAGCCATTGTTATGTCTTCGTGTTCGTTCATGTGGATCATTAGGAGTAAAACCTGTATACAACAAGGAATCTTTTTGACTTTTTAGGACATATACAAAAAACATAGGAATGTTTAATAATGAAAAATCCTCATGGCAAACCATAATTAAGTTGATTATGGTTTACCATGAAGTCATGACGTAAGGTCATGTACTTCATGGTGCAGCTGGCAGGAGTCGAACCTGCAACCCCTTGGTCCGAAGCCAAGTGCTCTATCCATTGAGCTACAACTGCATAATATGTTTTTGTTTTTAAAAGAGCGGAGTAATCCTTTTGCTAAGGGAGTGGTTTACCATGTAGTCATGCGTGGCATGTACTACATGGTGGACCCGACTGGGGTCGAACCAGCGACCTCTTGCATGCCATGCAAGCGCTCTAACCAACTGAGCTACGGGCCCTCAAGGTGTACCGGATTTTAATTTGAGATCTTACCGATGGCTATCAGGACGTTCTGACCAACCCCGAAGGGGCCCCTTTGGGGCTGAGCTACGGGCCGAAAATGTTCAATAATTAAAAACTAGTATTATTTATTGGGCATTGTGTATTGGGTATTGTTTTAACCCCAACCCTTCTCTGTTAAGGCATTGCGAGCGGCATCTTCTTGCGCTTCCTGTTTACTTAATCCAGTCCCACTGGAGACTAATTCATTTTTCAAATATGCGCCAACTTCAAATGTTTTTGAATGGTCAGGTCCAGTTTCTGATAGTACTTTATAGTTCGGAGTAATACCAACTTTTTCTTGAGCAAGTTCTTGAAAATTACTTTTTGGGTCAAGGTACAATTTTTTGTCTAATATCTCAGGTAGTTTTGAAAGAATAAATCTTTCTATGAAAATTTTTGCCTGATCCCAACCTTGATCAAGATAAATCGCTCCGATTATAGATTCCATAGCATTCGCTAAAATATATTGTCGAGCTTTGCCAGTATCTTTTTGTTCACCTCGACTCAGAAACATGCAACTTTCAAAATCAATTTCATTGGCGATAGTGGATAGCATTTTACTATTGACCAAGCTAGCGCGCCAATTGGTTAGCTCTCCTTCTGGATTGGGATAATTATTATATAGGTTTTCAGTTACAACTAATTCCAAAACTGCATCACCTAAAAACTCTAATCTTTCGTTATGGTCCAACTCAAAACTTTTGTGTTCATTTAGATATGACCGGTGGACAAAAGCTTGTTTTAACAAGTCCTTGTTTTTGAACTTGGTTCCAATCTTTTTCTCGATTTTAGAAAGTTTTTTTTCCATATGTTTAAAAGAACAGAAAACAGTAATTAGAAAACATAAGTAAGTGTTTACTAATTACTGCTTTCTGTTAAAGCATAATTTATTTTTCAGGATCAGATTTTTTTATTTTCTTTGGGGCTTCTTTTTCGTCTGGTAATATTTCTTTGTCTTCTGTTTTATCCATTGGTCCGAGGTCATTATAAATTGAACCCAAGACTCCATTAACAAATTTTCCTGATGATTCACCGCCAAAAGCTTTTGCAGTTTCAATTGCTTCATTAATAGCTACTTTGGCAGGGATGTCTGGATCCATTACTAATTCATAAATACCAATACGTAAAATGTTACGATCAACATTAGTGATTTGGTCCAGTGGCCACTCGGGGGCGTATTTGGCAATATACCCATCAATGCTTTTTTGATTTCCAGTTACGCCTTTAATAATTTTGTCAGTAAATGAATGGTCGTTAAATTCTGGGGCAAAGGCTTTATAATTGTATTGGATAATTTCATCCAATAGTTTTTTTTCCTGGCCCTTAAAGTCCCATTCAAATAAAGTTTGAAGCGCGATTGTGCGCGCTAGGTGTCTATTAGACATACAAAGAACAAGTTTTATTTTTGATTTTATAATTAAATAATTAAATCTAACAATATCATACCTCATTCTACATTATTTTTCCATACAATGCAATAGTAATTATCACTATTTAGCTTATTTTTAGCAAAAAAAGTGACAAATGCCTATATTTATAAGTAAATAATTCATTGACTGAATAGAGAATATTTGCTATTTTGGAAAGGTCAATATATGCAAATAAAAAGAATTTTTATAAAAATATTAGCTGGATTTTTTAGAGGATTTGCTACTTTAAGCAGAAGTGTTTTTGCTAGGTGCAAATTTATAACTCGTTTTTTTGAAACGATCGGTAAGGGTGTTTTTAGGTATTTATTTTTTCCTGTTTACAGATTGTTTTATATTTTCAAATACAAAGTTCTAAATATATATGCACCAGCTCATAGCAAGGTGTATTATATTTTAAACAAGACTTATTTGGTTCATGTTGTAATTGTGGTAATTGGCCTTGCGGTAGTTGTTAACAGCATTAATGCTCAAGAATTAAGAGAAGGTAATTTTGGTGAAAGGACAATTATATATTCGGTTGTGACCAAAGAATTGATGGAAGAGCTAACAGAAGAAACTCAGATTGTCGAGACAAGTGATCAAGTTTTAAGTTATTTAGATAATACTGCATCTGTTGGCAGTTCTGGCGGTTCAGAATCAGATATTTTGGCGAGTGATCAGTTAGTTACAGAGTTTTCAACCATAACGGAAGGTGGTGCCGCAGTTGTTAAACCGAATATTATCGAACCAATAAAAATTGAAGATTTACCACAAGTAACAACGCCATCACGATCCAGAATAATAGAATACACCGTGTTGCCTGGAGAAACCGTTTCTGCAATTGCTGAAAAATTTAATATAAGCGTGGAGACTATTCTATGGCAAAATAATTTAGGGGTACGGAGTTTAATTAGACCAGGGGATGACTTGGAAATTTTACCAACAAGTGGAATCGCTCACAAGGTATCAAGGGGTGAAAATATTGGGTCAATTGCTAAAAAATATAATGTTGAGTCGGAAAAGATTGTTAGCTATAATAATTTATTTGATGTAAATGATATCAAGATTGGACAGTATCTCATTATTGCAGGTGGGAAGAAAATCTCACCTTATATTAGTAAGCCATCTTATGCAGGTTCTGTTCCATCAGTTTCGCCAATTAGTAAATTGTTTATTCCTCCGTCGCAGAACGTTGTCAGTTCTGGTATGCTTTGGCCAACATCAGTTCGTCGTATTTCCCAATATTATAGTTGGCGTCATACCGGATTGGATATTGCTGGCCCCAAGGGGACTCCACTTTATGCGTCAGAGTCTGGTAAGGTGACTTATTCTGGTTGGTCTAATGGTTATGGATATAATGTCATGATTGATCATGGAAATGGTACTAAAACTCGTTATGCTCATGCTAGTAAATTATATGTTAGCAAGGGAGATTCCGTAGTAAAGGGACAAAC
Organism: Candidatus Falkowbacteria bacterium; assembly: GCA_018674305.1. Lineage (NCBI taxonomy): Bacteria > Candidatus Falkowiibacteriota > Candidatus Falkowiibacteriota bacterium. The sequence goes on from JABHAL010000004.1 coordinate 186,947, forward strand.
CATAGCAGCGATGGGATCTACTGGTTGGTCTACCGGTTCGCATATCCATTTTGAAGTAATTGTTAGTGGTGGGAAAAAGAACCCGTTGTCGTATGTTAAGTAGTTGAAAGTTTTAAAGTTAAAAGTTCATAAAGTACAATTCAAAAAATAAAAAAAAACGAGCAATGGTGCTCGTTTTTGGTTTGCATAATTTTAAAGGATTTCTAGCACATCATCTTTTTCCCAGGGTTCGATCGTTCCACCAACAGACTTGAAGAGTCTAACAAAACCACCTTTATCAAGTGTGATGGTGGTAAGATTGTTACTTGCTTTGGTAATGGTTCCAGTATCATTTTCACTGGCGAGTGATGGAATATCTGGTTCTTCGATTGCAAAAGAGGCTCTGTCAAAATAATCTTTTTTGAAACGAACTTTTGCCCCATTTTTAAAATCCTGATACTTTATTGTCATGAATCCTCCTCGTATATTTTGAGCAAATACAAAAACTTAGTTTTACTTTTAACTTAAAGAACGATATTGTAAAGCTTCAGCAATATGTTTGGAGCTTATTTTTTCAGCTTGTTCAAGGTCAGCAATAGTGCGACTGACTTTTAGGATGCGATGATAAGCTCTTGCCGATAAATGTAGTTGGTTCATAGCTGACCTTAGCAAATCAATGGAGGGTTGGTCAAGGGGGCAATATTTTTTTACATCTTGTGCACGCATTTCATTGTTATATTTTAAATCTGTTTGCATAAATCTTTGAGCCTGTATTTCCAAGGCTTTTTCTATCCGTTGGCGAATTGTGGCGGACGATTCATTTTGTGCAGTGCTTTGCATTTTTTCAAAATTGATTCTAGGGACTTCTATGTGTAGATCAATGCGATCTAAAATTGGACCGGAGATCTTTTTTTGATAATTTAGAATTTGATTTGTTGTACAGGTACAATTTTTTTCTGGGTCTGAAGCATAGCCACAGGGGCAAGGGTTTTGACTGGCAATTAACGTGAAGTTCGCTGGGAAACTTAAGGTTCCATGAGCTCGGGAAATAGAAACAGTTCCGTCCTCAAGTGGTTGTCGTAAATTTTCTAATACTTGCCGAGTAAATTCAGGAAATTCATCTAAAAATAGAATACCACGATGGGCCAGGCTGATTTCACCAGGACTTGGGATTCTGCCGCCGCCGACCAGGGCAACCCCTGAACTTGTGTGATGTGGAGATCTGAACGGTCGGCGGCGAATGATTGCTTTGTCTTTTGGCAATAATCCCGCCACTGAATATATCTTGGTAACTTCTATAATTTCTTCTTCGCTCATCGCTGGTAAAATTGAGGCCAGAGATCTGGCAAGCAGGGTTTTGCCTGAACCTGGAGGTCCACTCATCAAAACATTATGTGCTCCGGAGGCGGCAATTTCCAGAGCCCTTTTAGCTTGCTCTTGGCCATGGACAAAAGACATGTCTATTTCTGAAGGAGCTTCTATTTCTAGATTTATGTTTAACCTTGGTTTTACAGTGGTCAATGGTTTAGTTCCTTGTAAATGTAACACAACGTCGGACAATGATTCTACAGCATAAATATTTAAGCCGGAAATTAAGCTGGCTTCATCTGCATTATCTTTGGGAATGAATAAATTTTTTATACCTTTTTCCTTGGCAAAAATAGTAATTGGCAAAATTCCATTTGTCTGACGTACATTTCCGTTCAAGGCCAGCTCCCCCACAAAAATACTACTTTCGATTTGGCAAACAATTTGATTAGTGGCTATTAGAACTGACAGAGCAATGCCTAAATCGTAAGCTGGTCCTTCTTTGCGTAGATCTGCTGGTGCTAAATTGACAATTGTTTTGTAGCGTGGAGTTTTGAACCCACTATTTTTTATAGCTAAGCGGACCCTCTCCCTTGCTTCTTGAATAGCTGTGTCAGGTAATCCAACAATTACAAACTTAGTCTGATCAGTTCTTATTTGATCAGTTTCAATTTCAATTAATTCGCAGTTGAGGCCAGTATTGGCGCAGGAGTTTACTTTAGTAAACATAATATTAATAATTAACTAATGGATCAATTTCTAAATTCTAAATAAACTTAAAGGCTACAAGTTCAAAAAGCTAAAGTAAATTTTAACTATTTATAGATTTGTAGTTGCTTAGGGTTTAGGATTTGAGTAATTGATAATTGTGATGTTATAGTAGTTTACTAATTAAGCTTGACAAAGTCAAAATTTTTCATTAATATATTTTAATTGAACCGTAACTTTTTGGAGGAGGAAAACATGGCTAGAGTACCACTGAGCGAGATTGACAAAGCGAAAGAGAAGGCTGCAGAGTATGTGGGGCAAGTCAGGAAAAAACGTCTTAAGCGAATCACTAGCGATGGTTGGATTGCGGGAATTTGCGCTGGATTGGCTTATTTTCTAGGACTAAGAACCTGGATGGTTCGGTTGATTGTCGTTGGTTTGGCTTTAGCCTATGGAACCGGCGTAGTCGCCTATATTGTACTTTGGATTTTTATGCCTGAATGGAGTAGCACTCCTTCAGATTACGGAAAAGTCTCTGGGGATTGAATTAAAGTAATCAAAAAAGCTCCGCCATGCGGAGCTTATTATTTTATCTGATTATAGTATTTTAATAACAAGTATAAATCCAAAGAAGACAACGAGTATAATGGCCACGACCCAGCCAAGAAGCGATTTGCCAGTAGAAGTGACTGGTGGGTTGTTCTTGTTGTTGTAGTAATCTCTAGTTTCTAGTTCTTTTTTTACAAACTGTTCTGGGTTAACACAATCATTTACTGGCAAGGAACAAAAGTCAATATTATTGCGAACATCATTTTCTCGATAACCTAAAATTGCCCGCTCTCCAATAAAAGTTGTAGGAACTGTGGAAATGCCTACTTCGTAAACAGATGCAAATTCCTGAAATTTTGAAAAATATTCAGGATTTGATTTTAGATCAAACTCGTGAACTTTTATTTCTGGATACTCTTGTTTCAGGGTTTCCAATAGTGAAAGAATTTTAGCACAGTATGGACAACTTTTCTGTGTGAAAGTATAAACATCTATTGTTTTTTCAGTATCAGCGGCGATGGTTGTGGATAAGGGCAAAAAAACAATAAAGAAAAAAAGCAATAAAGAAAACACTATTTTATTTTGCATAATTTTTAGATTTAAATTGATTTAAGATAAATATTATACAGGCCACAACAATTAAGCAGTCTGCGAGATTGAAGGTCGGCCAAGTAAAATTATAAATGGTAATGGATAAATAATCAACCACTCCCCCTAAAAATATTCGGTCAATTAAATTTGAAACTGCTGCGTAAAACATTATTGATAAAAGAATTGAGTCAAAATATTGTTTTTGTTTTCTTGCTTGCATTAATAAACAACTAATTAAAACCAAGGCAACTAATATTAAAACAAAAACTAAAATTGTAGGTAGTGCAAAGCCAAAGGCAATATTTTGATTGAGCACATTTTCTATTTTAATCGTTGATCCTAATACAAAAATCCCTGAATCAGGGACTTTAGTTGACACTAGAAATTTAATTATCTGGTCAAAGCTAATAATGGCTATTCCGATTATTAAGCTACAAACTTTTATAGCGCGCATTTTATAGAGATTTTAATTTTGTTTTGCAAGAAATACAAGCTCCGGAAGTTGGTCTCGCCATAAGTCGTTTAAAGTTGATTTCGTTTTGACAATATTTGCAAGTTCCATAATCACCACCATTAACTCTGGCCAATGATTTATTTACATCACGCAGTGATTTTTCCAGAGTTTTTTCCAATGTTAAATTAAGTCCAAACTTCGCTACTTCTGAAGTGTTATCAGTCTCATCATCGCCAATATCTTCAAATTGAGTTTCGTAATCTTCTGGATTATTGGGGTTTTGTTTAGCAAATTTAGATAATTCCGATTCGAGATTAGCTTTCTGTTCAAGCAGGTTTTGTTTGATTTGTTCTAGTTCTTTTTTCTTCATATGATTTTAATTGATTTATAAAGGAAGTATAACTCATTTCCGAGCTAATTACAAGGGGTAATAAGGCTTTTTCATTATTGAATATAATTTATATTTTGTCAATCGCTTAATTCACTTGAATGATGTATTTGAGTATGATAAGCTAGATTCGTTAGGAGGTGGGCGTATGGTGAAGGACCAAGTGGAAGAGAAAATTTCGGAATTCAAAGAAGGTAGTGAGCTACTTTTCTTTGAGAAGTATGTGAGGCCACTAAGTCGAAGCGAGCAATATAGTTTAATTAAAGCACGCGCTGTACAAAATGCCCAAAAAAGATTCACAAGGTTTAGCTTCTGGAGAGTATTTAGCAGAAAGTCAAGATAAACTGCTCTGTCATATTAGAGCAGTTTTTTTATTTGGTGTTGACAGACATCAAATATTTAGTTAAGGTAAGCTATTGACCTAAGGCATTAGCCAAGGTTGGTAATTATGATAAGGAGGGAAAAATGATCATTACTGGTGAATATTGGATCCGAACTTTACGGGAAAATGAGTGTGAAATCCTAAATCAAAGTTTTGATGTCATGATGCTGGAAGAGGTTTTGGGCGAAATTGTAGCAGATCCTGAGCAAAAGAAATTGAGTGTGAGTAAAGTCTTTTCTGCAGTATATACTATGGTTGAGCGGAAAAAGTGTCGTTTTTTTTCTTTAACTAAATCCGGTACCATGGTTTTGAGCCCTGTTCAGCTCAATTATCAATCTGTTGCTTCTTATTTAGTTATGACAGATCACGATGCTGTTTTTTTGCAGCAGATTATGATCAGGGTTTTGCAGTTAGAAGAAGCAAAATGTAGGAACGGGCTGGACCTTCTTCAAAGGATGGTTGCTCGAATGCCTGATCTCCAAGAAGAAGGAAAGGAAGAGCCAGCGCAAGCAGAATCACAGACCGATTTGTCAGAAGGAGCGTTTGCTCTATTAGCTCAGTATGTTCGACCAATTGAAGAGTTGGAGCTTTCTCAGCGAACTTACAATTGTTTGAGGAATGGTAATATTCGTTACGTAGGCGATTTAGTTACTAAAAACGATAGGGATTTATTGAAAATCAAGAATTTAGGCCGGGGGAGTCTCGGGGAATGCAAAAATGTTTTGGTACCTTTGGGGCTTTCCTTGGAAACTGTGATGTCTGTTGAAGTGCAACAGGCGTTTGAAAAGGCACTTCAACCACCTTCAATATAAAAACCAAAACCGCCTCTCGACAAAGCTCGAGGCGGTTTTTTAATATGTGGAGTAAGCTTAATTTACTAATCAATTAGTTTGTTTATTTTTTCCAAAGTCCATGTAAATTGCAATACTCTCTCACTTCAAACTGCTCAGCTTGAATACAAAATTCAGCTTCAGGTTGATCACCTGGATTTAAGAATTGCCGGTAAGCTTTTCCGTCAGCTAAAACTTCAATCCATTCAATATAATGATCAGCTTCCATTGGGTGAGGAACTTCTCCGATTTTGACTTTTAAACCGGTGTCAGTTTTTTCAACAACTGGAACATGTTTTTCTTCAGCTGCGTCCTGGGTGTTTTCAAATTTTAATTCCATGTTCTGTCCGCAGCAAACTAGTACTCCCTGTGAGCCGTGAACCATGGCAACTATATTTCCGCAGACATTACATTTGTAGATAGCGTTTAATTGAGGCATATAAAAATGAGTACTGATTCCTACTGATATACTGATAATATAACTACTACGGTAATCAGTAAATCAGTACAGTCAGTAATCAGTTATTAATAATTTTCTGACTGAACTTGATAATAAGCTCGTGGATGGTCGCAACTTGGGCACATTTCTGGTGCTTCGTTGCCAGTGTGAGTGTAACCGCATTCACGGCAGATCCAAACAGTTTCATTTTGTTTTTTGTGTACCGTACCGGCTTCTACTTCAGCTAATAATTTTTTGTAACGTTCTTCGTGATGTTTTTCTGCGACGGCAATGGAACGAAAACGTTTGGCGATTTTATCCAAACCTTCTTCGTCTGCAGTTTTGGCAAATTCAGGATACATTTCAGTGTGTTCATGATTTTCACCAGCAATGGCAGCTTTCAGGTTTTCAATCGTTGTGCCATAAACCGTTGGCGCTCCAGTTTCAATGATGACTTCCGCCTGTTCGCCTTTGACTTCCTGAATATGTTCAAATAATCTTTTGGCATGAACCTTTTCTTGCTCTGCAGTTTCCATAAAAATGCCAGCTATTTGTTCAAGACCTTCTTTTTTAGCAACCTTGGCATAAAAAGAGTAGCGATTACGCGCTTGTGATTCACCAACAAAAGCCTTGGTGAGATTTTCAAGTGTTTTCATAAAGTATTCATTTATTATTTACTATTAATTATTGTTTTTTTACTCACACTCATGACACGGCCCTTCAAAGCTCATATTAATAGTTGAAACCCGGCCAAAAGATTTAACTTTTTGGTTTACGTGATCAGCAATCATGGCTACGGCACCGTCATCAAGAGTAATATCTTTAACTTTACCACATACAGTACAAATAAAATGAAAATGGCGATCAGTTCTGGTGTGATAATGTTTTTGATTATCAGAATCAATTACTACTTTTAATCTTTCCTGTTTTTCTAAGTCAGCGAGCTGATCTAAGAAAGCTTGTTTACTCAAATCAGGAGTTTCATTTTTAACTTTTTCAAAAAGTTCGTCTGCCGTGGGATGAGTTTCCGGTAATCGGAAGTATTTAAGAATTTGGTTTTTCATAGGGGACATAATTATAAATTATTTAATTGAAAGTCCATTTTGGAATTTATTTAAGAATGTTTCACTAACAGTAATCACTTGGCCCCAGTTCCAACCATTTTGGTTCATAGTTTCTAAATTTGGGACATGTCGCTTAGTTTTATTCTCCATTAAATATACTTTACCACTCTTAGCTGAACGAATCAAACTGCCAAATTCAAGTTTTAATTCCGCTACAGTTGGAGAATAGCCGCTGTCAACCTCTTCTTTATCTAAATAACCATCCTTGTCAGTGTCATTAGAAATTAAACTAGTTTTGTAAATCAGTTCGAGTGACTTTTTTAATCCGTCTTGATCTCCGTCAGTTGAACCTGAATCCTTGATTTGGGGATTGGTAAAAATAGCTACTGGTGCTCCATTTTTTGTTTGGCCGTTGGGCAGATAATCATGGATTGCTTCGATTAAAACAGAATAAGAATACGGATAGTTATTGCCATGGCTGGTTCCGGGCTCTTGTGTGATAAAAGTTTTTGAGTTTTCGTCATAGCCAGAAATTACTATCATGTGATAATTAGATCCACCATTCAAAAAGTTCGGATTTTTTAGTGCTTTTCCGTAGGTTGGTATAATTACTGGCCGTTGATTATCAATTTCGTTCTTTATTAATTCGACAGACGGATTATTTACCAACTTTGCTTCCCAGTTTAAATAATTGTTTATTAAAGTAACTACCTGTTCGGCGTTTTCGTCCTTGGATTTACCAAAATATTGCTCTTTAATATTTAAAATATTTTGTAATTGATTTTGAGCGTCTGTGGAGGATAATGTTTTATTATTATAAAAAGCATCGACCATCACGATAGAAGCTTCTTCGCAAGTGTTTTGCCAGGGTTCTGCCCAATTACCCAATGGTGCCTGAGTAGTGAACTTCATTTGAATCGTGTAAGCAATAATTGGCAGACTGGTGACAATTAAAAAAACAAGGCAAGCAATTAGTAGCTGTTTTAATTCGATTTTTCCCATATGGTTTATTATATCATAAATTCAAAAAGCTCTGATTTCGACAATCAGAGCTTTTTTATTTCCACCCCCTTCCGTGTCATTCCGGGCTTGACCCGGAATCTGTGAAGTTGAGGAGATCCCGGATCGTAGTCCGGGATGACTTTGGGGATAGTGGGGTATTTATTTTTTCAGAATAAAGAAATTGTGAGCAGAGTTGGGGTTTAGTTCCTTGATAAGTTTTAGTTTGTTTTTTTTGAACAGTTTAACTAAATCTTTTCGATCTCTACGGATTCTACGAATTCCTGGTTGATTATTTTTGGGTAGTAGCCAGTTTGGTAATCTATTTTTTAATTTATAACGCCAATTGGTTCGTCGAGTATCAAAGTGCAGGTAGGCAATTCCCTTTTTGTTTAAGCAATCGGCTATTTGTTGAATGGAGCTTTCAATAATGTGATAGTCTTTAATATGTTGAAAGGTTAAAATTGAATAAACTAGGTCGAATTTATGTTGATGCCAGTTTTCGGTAATTGAATAAGACTCAATGTTGTTTTTGTTTTGTTTAAGTGCCTGCTGGGCTAGTAGTTTTAGCATTTCTGAGGAAATATCAACACCAATAGCTTGTTCAAAGTTATTGGCCATTGGTAATAAAACACGACCTACACCACAACCAAATTCCAAAACAAATCTCTTTTGTTGTAGGTTACTGCCAACATATTCCATGATTAATGAAGATTGTTTTATTCCGTTTTGCCAAAACCTAGGCTCGCTACCCTTATAGTTGGTATCGATATAATAATAGGGATTAGTTTTGGCAAATGTATTCCAAATGGTCATATGACTTTAGAGGGTGAAATAAGGCGAAATAGGATAACATGGGTTAGGTTTTTGATTATTATAGTTTAGCTTGATTTATTTAAAATTGAAAGAACGGCAATGTATGAATTGCCGTTCTTGTGAGTCTAGCGCAAGAGTTCGCGCCCTAATGTAAGATTTTATGGCGGCTTGCGCTAAGAGTAGCGCCCCTTGTGTTGTGGCTTTGAAGATAGCTGATAGAAGATACTATCCTCGAAAAGCACAATACGCTTTGAGACGTTGGAGAAACATCTGTTAACCCTTCTTTGGAGAGAGCCTTTTACGGATCTCCTGTTTTAATTTTGTTTTTGTTTTTTTGGGTGGTAGTCCTAAGACTTTATGGGACGGATTTTGAAAAAGAAAAGTAGATAGATGTTGTAGAGTGAATTTCCCAAATTGTGGATTTGAGTTAAATTGTGGGGAAAGAGCGAATGAACATTTTGTAAGAATTGATACGTTGACCTTTCCTTACATTCATATTATATCATTATGAAAAAGCATGGTCAAGAGACACTGCCCATTTTCCTCTAATTAAAGCGCATTATACTAAAATTAAAGAAAAAACACACTTTTACTGTATAAAATATGTGTTCAGTGCTGTGGATAACTTTGTGGATTTCTCTGGGTTATCCACATGGTTGTATACACTAGTCTATACAAATAGTTGTTCGATTAAAGGATTTGTTCGCAACGGTTATTTGTTTCAGTTGGTTTAATGAAGGGAACTGTTTTGGATTAATCATGATATAGGATTTATTTCCAAACTTTGAACATTTTTTGAGTAGAGGCCCTATTTCAACTTGCTCTGATTGTGTTGGTTCTTCAATCCCATTTTGAAAAATGATGATTAGCTTATTATCATTGGCGTCAATTTTTAATTTAAATGGCTGATTTTGTTTGTTTATACGAAATGTCTGTGTAGTATCAATTTGTTCACTTTGTTCACTTTGTTCATCCTGCTCAAACTGCCAATAATTTGGATCAGCTATGAATTGAGTTGCAACAGACCAGTCTGGTAAAGTTTTGGTTACTTTACTTGGATAGATAAAGGCCAGGATTTGTGAAATTTGCTTTTGGAGCTCACTTAGGTCATTTTTTTGACTATCTATAGTGAGAACATTCATTCCGGGTTGGTTTTCTAGAACAAATGGACCAGAAATGTTTTTCAAGATATGAAACATAATGTTCTCTGGTTTGAATTCAGCGTTTTGGTCTAGGTTTTTAAGCTCAATGCCGTTAATTATAGAGATATAATCCTTTGGGACTGATAAGATAGGAACAATTTTATGATTTTTGGTGATTATATTGTCATTTACTGTCAACGTTACTAAGTTATTTTTATTTTTACCTTGAATTAAAAGTGGTTGATTTGTTTCAGCATCAAAAGTGAATGGAATGTTTAGCAAACTGAGTTTTTTGAGGTAGATGTAAAATGAATTAAAGTAAAATTTAGGTTTTATTTGATTGAACCACTCTGTTTTTTCTAAGTTTAGTTGATCAATGTTTAATTCAGGAATATATATATGTTTGTCTTGCTGTAAATAACGAACGTTTGATTGATTCAGATAGTCTGTTAAATCTTCGTTTTCCTTAGTTAAAGCAAAAATCTGACCATTAATAGTGAAGAAACTGATTTGTTTAGAGCTTTTAGTTAGAATGTTCTTCCAAGTATCAGAAGCCAGACCACTTCGGTCAGTTAACCAATTAAAAAAATAGTCCTTTTTAGCCGTTTCGAGGTTGTTAATGATTTGTGTTTGGGAATTAAAATAAATCTCCGCAGACTGTGGAGTAAATTTTACTAAGTAATCGTGATTTTGGCTAAATAAAAACAACCAGCAGCCAATGAAAATTAAAACTGCTAGAATGAATGTCCAAAATTTAAACCAAAAGTTACGCATATAAAGTTATTTTACCTTTTTTTTAATAAAAAATCCAATTAGAAAGATTATTAACTGGATTTTTGTATTGTTTTATTGTAGTTTTTCAAAAATCTTTAGTTTTCGAGCTTTTCGTAGAACTTTAAGAAATCGGGATTGCAGCTGTTCGTTGGCCAAAAGGAATTTAGCAGGACTCAGAGTAAAAATGACGCCAACTAAATTACGCAACATTTCATTTGTCCATAAACTGTAATTATCAAAGATATAATTTCGTAGTTTGCCTTTTTCAATAGCATTCAAAACACAACGTTCAAAAGTATCTTCAGGAACAAAAGCAGTTTTGTCTCTCCGTTTGATTTCAATTGCTTTAACGGCACAAAAGCGATGACAAACTCCACAACCCAGGCAAACCTTTTTGTCAACAATTGCTTTCTTGTTTTTTAATTTGATAGCATCAACGGGACATTTTTTTACGCAAATACCACAGCCAGTACATTGTTTAGAATTGATAATGGCCATAAAGCTACTACTTAGCTTGTCATAAAAACCTAGTTCTTTATAAGCTAGTATGGCCTCACAACAACAGCCACAACAATTACAAATCCAGCCAACCCCCTTTTGTGTATTGTCGCCAATTTGTACTAAACCGTGATCAATACATCTTTGCAGTATTTTATGAGCTTCGGGTTTAGAAATTTTTTTAGCAATGCCATGTTTAGTTAAAGTTTTGGCCGCACTATTAAATGTTAAACAAACATCTTGTGGTTGGTCGCAGGCTTTACCGACATGCTCCATTTTGTGTCGACAGTAGCAAGTTCCGACGGCACAAGCTGTAGAAGTTTTAATAACCTCGGTGGCTCTTTCATAGCTCAAAATTTCTGACTGTGGAGCTATGGATTTTTCATGTACAAAAGTTCGAGCCATTGCTGGGTTTTGGTTCATGGTTCGTGCCACAAAATCATCTTCTTCGTTGATGTATTGATAATAAAGTTCTGATAAGACTTTACGATTGAATTTTCCGTCTGTCCTCATTAAAGAAAATTCAAAAAATCCAGCCATAGTTGGTGCCATGACGTAACGTTGAACTTTTCCATCATCTAAGTCAAATAAAATACCTTTATCAGCCAAATCGTTCAAGGTTTTTTGAGTTTCAGCTTCAGAAGTTTTCCAACGCTTGGCCGCGGTTTTAACTGTAAACGGTTTAATCGGAAGGAGAGCTGTTTTTCCTGCTTCTTCTTCAGTAAATAATATTTTTAAAATGTTAAATAAAGCCTCAGATTCTGGCGCACCTTGAGCACTCATGTCTAGACGTTTTTGTAGTTGCAAATATTTTCTTGGTGTGATGTGACCCATAGTTGTTGGTAATTGGTAACTAGTAAATTGTAATTAGTAATTACTTCGGTATAACTCATAATCATACTCCATATTCCATAATACTTGATACTTAATCCACATAAACGCATTGTAGAGGATTTTTAGAAGCTTGTAAATAATATTTTTCTAAAATTAAACAAAATAGACCTAGGGATTGACATTTAGATTTTTGTATGATATAGTAAATTGTTCTGATTTGAATTAATTTTCCAATAACAATTAAGAGGGAGTAAGAGATGAAATACTACTTTCAAAGATGGCTTCGCGTTTTGGCGTGCTGGTTGATTCGTAAGACGGATGAGCCGGAAGTTCCGCACGCGCGTTTTTACTGCGGACATTGCAATTCTCAGCTTTCCATTTTGCAGAATCCGCTCGCCTGGAAATCTCCCGGCGCACAGTGCGATAGTTGTAATGCTATTATTTCCGATAAGAATATTCGGGTGCAACTGGTTCATTCCGGTGATAACTGGTTCGTTGGCAAAGACCATGCTTACCGGCTGGGTTGGTGGTTGTCGTAATCAAACAAAGTTCAACAAAAAAGAGCACTCGCAAGTGAGCGCTCTTTTTCTTTTTATCAATTGACTACGTAATTTATATTTGCTTGATTGACAACCCAATTTTACCACTGGCTGAATCAATCTTAATTACTTTTACTTGAACTTCCTGTCCTTCTTTCAAGTATTTATTCACATCAGCAACTCTTTCTTTGTTTGTAATTTCAGAGATATGGCACATACCTTCAGTGCCAGGAAATATTTCAATGAAAGCACCAAAGTCCATGATCTTGATTACTTTTCCAGTATATATTTTGTTAAGTTCTGCTTCCTGAACAAGCGCTTCAATCATTTCTCTGGCTTTTCTCATGCCTTCTGCGCCAACGGAAGTAACAAATACACTACCATCTTCTTCGATGTCAATTTGTACACCAGTTTCTTCGATGATTTTGTTAATCACCTTTCCGCCAGGGCCAATGACCATACGAATTTTATCTGGATGAATTTTTATTGTTTCAATTCTTGGAGCAAGTTCAGCTAAATCATTTCTTGGTTCTGGAAGTACCTTAGTAATTACATCTAAAATTTCGTTTAATGCTTGTCTTCCTTGAGACAAAGCATTTTTAATTATTTCTAGAGTTATACCATTGGTCTTGGTATCCATTTGAATAGCAGTTAGTCCATCATAAGTGCCGGTCATTTTGAAATCCATTCCTCCATCACCGTCTTCTAAGTCTTGGATATCAGTAATGATTTTAACTTCTTTGTATTTATCAGAAGAAGCTAATCCCATGGCAATTCCAGCTACCGGTTTCTTAAGTGGTACACCAGCATCCATTAAAGCTAAGGTTGACCCACAGGTTGCTCCCATTGAGCTTGAACCATTTGAACCAAGAACTTCAGAAACAACTCGGATTGTATATGGGAAATCTTCTTTTGATGGTAACATTGGTTGGATGGCTTTTTCAGCTAAAGCACCATGGCCAATATCTCTTCGACTGGCGCCTCTCATGAAAGAGGCTTCGCCAACAGAAAATGGTGGAAAGTTATAGTGGTGTAAGTACCTTTTTTTACCAACTGTTTCCATTTCGTCAATGACTTGTTCGTCGCCAGGTGATCCTAGTGTAACCACTGATAAAACCTGAGTTTCTCCACGGTTAAATAAGCCTGTTCCGTGAACTCTTGGCACCAAGCCTACTTGGCCACTCAACTCGCGAATTTCAGTTAGTTTTCGGCCGTCAACACGTTGTTCTCGCTCAATCAAAGCTTTGGTGATTTCTTCATCGACAAACTTATCAAAAAAACCAGTGACCTTTTTACGTCTTTCTTTTCCAACTTGTTTTTCTAATAGATATTCTTCCAAAAGATCCTTAACTTTATGTAGAGTTTTCTTTCTTTCGCCTTTACTTCCCTTGGGAATGTTAAATAGATATTTTTCAAGTTCCTTGGCTGCGATTTTTTTGCATTCTTCTTGTAGTTTCTCTAATTCATCTAAACTCATTTTTTGGTTTTCATCTAAATCCTCTAGATCAGCATCTACTATTGGAATTTCTGTTTTTTCTTTTCCAACCTTTTTTCGAATGTCTTCAATAAATTCAACTATTTTTTTCCCATGTGTTAGGCCAACTTCAAAAGCTTCAAAATAAGTTTTTTCATCAACATCATTAGCGTTTGATTCAACCATAACTACTTTATCTGCAGTTACAGACAGAGTTAAATCGATTGCAGATTTTTCTCTTTCTTCGTAAGTCGGATTAATTACCCATTCATTATCGACTTGGCCAACTCTAACACCCGCAATTGGTTGTTTCATTGGAATGTCAGAAATGTGCAGGGCAATTGAGCTAGCGATGATAGCAACCACGTCTGGGTCATTTTTTTCATCAATAGCTAAAACACTCGTGATGACTTGGATTGTTCGACGAATTGATTGATCAAATAGTGGTCTTAGCCCGCGATCAATCATTCGACCTGCCAAAACGGCTTCATCACTTGGTCTGGTTTCTCTTTTGATAAAACGAGAACCTTTGATTCGACCGGCTGCATACATTTTTTCAGAATATTCAACCATCAAAGGGAAATAGTTAGCCCCTTCATTAGTTTCACTATTCATGACCGCAGTGGCCAGGATAACTGTGTCGCCGTACTGAACGCGACAGCTTCCATTTGCTTGAAGTGCTAAGTCACCGGTTGTAACAATTAGTTTTTTTCCGGCGAACTCAGTTTCAAAAGTTTGAACTTTGTTCATAGATTTGTGGTTGATCATCAGATTTTAGATCTCCATTATTTGTTGGAAATCTTCGTATCTAATGATCAACAAGTTATTTAATAAAGTAAATGCGGCCCTTGGTAAACCTAGGGCCGCAAACTATAATTAGTTGTTCTTATTGTCTTTGGTTTCGGTTGTTTCTGTCTTTTCTAAATCATCTTCAGCTGCTTCTTCTTCTTCTAGAACTCTTTTGATTTCAGCTTCACGAATTGATCGGCGACTTGGCTTTAGTCCAAGCTCCTTGATTAACTTATGGTAGCTAGCATCGTTTTCAATTTCTAGATAACGCAAAAGTCTTCTTCTTTCCCCTACTTTTTTCAGTAAACCACGTCTTGAGGAGTGGTCGTGTTTGTGTTGTTGCAAATGCTTTGTCAATTCTTTAATTTCTTCAGACAAAATAGCGATTTGCACTTCAGAGGAACCTGTGTCAGTGTCATGCGTCTTGAACTTGGTGATGATCTGTTGCTTTTTTCTTTGATTTAACATATTTTGCGAATTCCACAGCAGCGTCGAGTATTCTATGAATAAGCTTAACAACTGCCACAGAGTCATTTATTGCTGTAATTATACTATCACATAAATAAATATTTGGCAAGGCTTGCATAAAATCTTCTGGTGTCGTAAAATGTAATTAAGATATGGTTAACATCGATCAATTAATTACTGAGTTTCTAGGTAATCTAGAAAAGCGAAAAAGAACACTACGTACAGTGCGTAACTATGACTTTTATTTGCGTAGATTTTCAGTTTGGCTTAAAGAAAAAAACATTTCATCTCCAGAAGACATTAATAAAGATTTAATCAAGAAGTATAAAACATATTTAAAGAGAATTAAAAATCCAATAAAAAAAATTAATCTTAAGGAGACTACTCAGAACTATCACTTGATTGCACTAAGAGAATTTCTGAAATTTTTATATAAAAAAAATGTTCTAACAATAGGATCTAAACAGGTTCATTTGCATAAAGTAAAATCAGTAAAGGTATCATCGTTAAAAAAAGACGAAATAGGAAAATTTTTAGAAGCACCACAACAAATACGTCAAGATGCTCTCATTTCCCATAGAGATAGGGCTGTTTTGGAGATTATGTTTTGCACTGGCGCGAAGGTTTCTGAAGTCGCAGACTTGGTAATTAAAGATGTCGACTTCAAAAAACAGCAAGTGATAGTTGCAAAAGGAAGGAAAAATGAACGTGTGATAGACCTGTCTAATCAAAGTGTTTATTGGGTATCTAAATATTTAAAAAGTAGAGGAGGAACACTTCCCTATTTGTTTGTTGGCCACGATAGAGCTAAATCAAAACGAAAACAAAAACCGATCTCAGCAAGAAGCTTGGAGCGTATCGTTCTAAAATATGGAAAGGTCGCAGGTCTTGAAAAAAAAGTCACACCTCAAATTTTACGTAGTACTTATGCAACTAATTTGGTGAAGAAAGGCCTTGGTTTCCAGTCCATTAAAAATAAACTTGGTACAACGTCGGATGGTTTCTTGAATTTGTAAATTGTGGTTATTGTGTTATACTTAAATTCCGCAATGTATACTCTAATTTTGACAGGAGTTCCTCATGACATCTCCAGAGTTTACCGCCCGCCGTTGAATAACATAGTTATTTAACGGCGTCTTTTTTACTAAAATTACTGAATGATTTGACATTTTAACACTATTTGTTATAATCTTCACATGAAATTGGCGCCAGTAGCTCAGTGGATAGAGCAACACCCTTCTAAGGTGAAGGCCGAAGGTTCGATTCCTTCCTGGCGCACCATTCTTTGCCCTTCGACAGGCTCAAGGCTGCGAATGGCGCAGCCATTTAACTATTTATTAATCCGCAAGATCCGCGTTATATCCGTGGGATCCGAATTTTCACTATGAATAAAGCAAAAAAAGTTGCTCGAAAAAAGCAACAAAAAAAACGAGGAAAAAACGTAGTTGTTCGACACAGATAATAGGTAATGCAACGCCTATTATTTAGTTTTTTGTCGATGCTTAAATATTTTACGACACATTTTGTTGCTTAATTTTATTTGATATTGTGTATTTGGTATTAAATGTTTGCTTATGAATGTTCCACGTGGAACATTTAGCATGTCCCGATAGTTCAGCTGGATAGAACACATCCCTCCTAAGGATGGGACCCAGGTTCAAGTCCTGGTCGGGACACCATAAAAGTTGATTTTTTATAGTGACATATTTAGTTGATATGTTGATATTGAAAGTCAATTTTTTTGTATGAATATGAGTATTTAGGTAATGTAGTTGATATTTCTGATAACTTATATGATTGAATTATTGTAAATATTTAGATTCTAGAACATAAAATTCATAATGAATTGATCGAGTTTGTATAAATGTTCATGAATTCACAAAAAATGTATATTAATGTGTATAACCTGTTGAAAAGTGGGCTTATTGGCTGTGTTTGTCCACACTAGTGTATGCAAATGCGATTAATCTTGACAAATCCTAATTTGTTTGTTATATTTAGCAGTTAATATATAATGTGGAGGGAAATAATGATTAACAGGCTCATTTACAAAGAATATGACCAGGATCAAATCGTCGGAATGTTGGCGAGACTACTTGGTGTAGCTGTCCTTTTCTCTATAGTGATAGCAATATTTGGCCATCTTGGCGTTCTGGTTCAAGACGTTGAAGCAGTTAGTCCAAATAGGTATGCAATTTTTGATACTAAATTCGCGCCAGTTTTGGTATTATTTTCTGCCTTGTTTGAAGAAATAATATTCAGATTCTTTCCAGTTTTTCTTTTAGTCATATGTTTCAGTTTTCGTACCAAAAAGCACTTATTTGTTGCTCAACTCGTTGTTTTAATGATTGCAAGTGTGGTGTTTGGATATGCTCACGGAGGATTTAGGCACATATTTACTCAGGGTGTGCTTGGAATGTTGATGTCATTGGTATTTATTTTGTCCGGAGGAAAGGATAAGAAATTTTCCAGGGCATTGTTCTTTAGTACACTTTTCCATTTTGCATATAATCTCATAATATTTTGTACACTTGCAGGCTTGTGCTACGTTTCAGGATGAAATAACAAGGGGGTAGTCAATGATTGCCCCTTTTTATTTTGAGAAATGTTCCACGTGGAACAATCTTATACAAATATCTAATGCAAAATATCAAATGCATAATAAAATTAGAGTATAAAATGCGTCGTAAAATATTTGGTCAAATGCATGTATATTGCAAAATTCAATCCACATGATAGACTATTATTACAATTAGATATGTTGTTAAGGGGGAAAAGTGGAGACGATCAAAAAGAATCGTAATGACTTGTTTGAATTAATGAGACGAATGGAAGTATTTACTGCGCAGACGCTTATTCAGGAGTTTTCAAAAAATCGTGCATCACTGCAAGTTGATACTCGTCAGACAATCAAGGGCTTACTTGAAGAACTGTGCTCTATCGGAGCACTTCATAGACAGAATGATATGTACATGTTTCCCCAGTTAGTCTGAAAAGAATCAAACCACTCTTCGTAAGGGTGGTTTTTTATTTTAAAATAAAAAAACCGCGAGTGGCGGTTAATTTTGGTAGTTTGCTACCAGAAGATCCATTTTTCTTTTCTTCCAATAAGGATAGTTGGGATAATCATTACTGTGGCGGCTATTGTAAAAAGGGGATGCGCAACGTCAGAACAAACTCCAATTACCCAGCCTGAGATACAACAGGCAAAACAGCATATGGCAAAAAATTGATCGATGTTAGTGAATTTATCAGCAAATTTATAGCGTAGAATAAGAGCAGTCCAGATGATTGCACCTAGACCTAAAAGAACAGTTGCCAAAAGAGCGATGATCGGCATTTTTCCACCTCATTGTTAGATATCTAGATCAACAACTTTGTTTTTGTTACTTAGTCCCTTGATTATTTTAATGCTAGATTTGGGTATCTTATAATGGTTACTCAAAAGGTCAACTAAAGCTTTGTTAGCTTTGCCTTTTTCTGGAACTGCCGTTGTTAAAACGTGAAGAAATTTTCTTTTGATTTCAATAACTTCATTGCGGGACGCTTTGGTAGTGATTTTGATATTGATTTGCATAGGATAATACTAATATATTAATGTATATGATTTGCATCATTCATATTATATATGATTGTTGTAAAAAAAAGAAGTCGGAACAATGTCCAGACTTCTGCGATTGGTTAACAGGAAACAACTCAATAAAATTCCATTGGATCGTCGATCTTGTTTCGAACATGACTAAAGCTTTGATTGGTGTCAGTTTGTGAGCGGTCAACTAAAGTGCCAAGCACAAAACCCATAAAGAAACAGATAGCTCCGCCAATTAAAAATTCCATTTGAAGGCCTCCATTGGTTTATTGTTCGTACTTCGTATCTTATTTTATTCAAACAAACTCACATCGCCTTTACCTTTTCTAATAACGATTGGTTCATCGCCGGTTAAATCAATGACGCTTGAAGGAGCATTCTCTAAAATGCCTGCATCAATAATTAAGTCAACCTGATCACCAAAGTGTTTTTCAATATCTAAAGGATCAGAAAAGTGAGGAGCATGAACTAGGTTAACACTGGTTGTTACAATTGGGTGACCAAGGTTCTTTATGATATCTAAACAAACAGCATTATCAGGGATTCGAATGGCGACTGTTTTTTTATTTGGGATTAAATCTTTAGGAACCATTTTTGTAGCTTTAAAAATGAAAGTATAGGGACCTGGTAAAAGTCGTTTCATAATTCGGTAAGCATAGTCTGAAACAATTGCGTATTTAGAAATATCAGTTAAGTCTGGGCAAATAAAACTAAAGCCTGTAGCTTTTTTCTTTTTTATTTTATAAATGCGTTCTACTGCTTCTTTACAAAAAATATTACAACCGAAACCATAGATAGTATCAGTTGGATATACAATAACGCCACAGTTTTTTAAAATATCAACTGCTTGTTTAATTTTTGGGTATTCTGGGGTTTGGTTGTTTATTTCTATAAGCATATTTGGGATTACTAGATTTACCACAAAGTGGTCACTTCGTGACAAGATAACATACTATGAACTATAACGCCTGTCCTGTACTCATGCGTAGCAAGTAGTACAGGGACTTGAAGCGTTAAGTACATGGCAAGCAAGATATTACGAGATGATAAAATCTATTTTTAAGAAGATCTTGCAAGTATTGACAAAAGTTAAAAAGTGTGCTATAATTATAAGATTAATTTAACAATGGAGGCCATCATGTTTGAAGGATTTGCTTTTTTTGTTTGTGTCTTGGGAGTGCTGGTGTTGGTAGCCACTGTGATTATGAGTCATGGTGGTGAAGGGATTAACTGGACTTCTGGAATCGCTGCTTTGATTTTTTTGGTGGCAGCTGCTTACTTTTTCAAAAGCGCTGAAGTCTCAGCTCAACTCAGTCATGTTGCAAATAACTTCGAAGCAGCGGCTGAAACCAATTGTCGGCCGGCCAAGAGTGATGAGTTTAAGGTCTTAAATTGCTCCAGTGTTTTGGATAAGATTATGGAAACACGAAATAAAATCTTATCTGAAAATTCTTGTTTGAGAGTCGGTTCTCGTTGGTGGGTGAGACAGCCCAATGGCGGTGGTGGTGTAGTTGTGAACAACACCAGCCATCCGATTTGCGCACCTTGGCCATTCTGAGAAACATGTCCCGTTCAACAAACTTGTTGGGCGGGATTTTTTTTATATTTGTTCGACAAGTTTTAAATCTAAAGTTTTCTTTTCATAATCATAAACTGCAAAAGTTGCTTTTTGAAACATTCCAGCAAGGGTTCCTGGATTAACAATAAATTTTCCTTCAACTTTATCCATCCAGGGCTTGTGATTGTGACCGTAAAAAACAATATCGTATTTTTGAGTTTTGGCTAGCTCGATAGCTTTTTCAGGATAATGGGTGACTGCCATTTTCATTTCCTTAACCTCTATTTCAAGTTCATCATCTTTTAGTATTATATCATGTTTTGTTGCAAACTTTTGCATAGTTTCATCATCAGCATGAACGTTCCCATATACTCCGTATATTTTACCCTTAAAATTTTCTCGAAAAAATTCCAAAACACTTGGTGCGCACCAGTCACCGCAATGAATTATGGTTTCAATTTCTTGATCATTACAATAATGTAAAAATCTGGAAATGTTTACTAGATTGTCGTGGGAATCTGAGCAGATAGCTATTTTCATATTGGTTTTACAAGATCAATTAAAGATGAAGGAAAGAATAGAAATTATTTTTTTCGTTCCGGTACGTCTGCTACAATCCTATCCCAAATTTCCTTGAGTTCATCCAAAGTAAGTTTTTCATCAGAAGAAAATGTTATTGAGTTTGGTTCGATTTTTATTTCTGCCTTTTTGCTTTCTAACCAGGTTATTAATTCGTCTGAGGGTTTGTAATTTGACAATTGTTCAGAATTAAAACCAATGATTTGTCTATTATCACCACCAAAACCTGATTCAAAAGAAATGTAACCCTTGTTTGATAAAGTAATTACAGCTTGTCGAACCTGTGGTTCAATATATTCAAGGTAAACGCCCTCAATCTGATTTGGTGTTTTATTATCAGCGATTTGTTTTTCAATGTCTGTAAATTCTGGGTTAGTTTGTTTTCTTTTTTCAGCCTCCTCGAAGCATTGTTGAACAGTTTGATGACGAAGCCGTTCATAGTGTAAAAACAATTCAAATCTTTCAGGCGAAATCTTATGAAACTGTCTTAGATTTTCACGTTCTTCATCTGTTCCTTCAAGGACTATTCTACGAACAACTTCTTCATTATACAGATCATTATACTCTTCTGTGCCTTTAAATCTTTTCTTGTGAAGTTCAGTGAGAGTTTCTTTTTTAGGTTGTGGTTTATCAAAAGTCATATTATTTCCTTAATTTTTTCAATAAATTCAAGCTTGGTATATTGTCTTCAACAACATCATGTGTTTCTAGTACGGCATCAACCTTTTTAAGTTTGGGGTGGTTGATGATGAGGTCAAATGCTGTTTTTCCAATAAAACCTTTGCCAATGTTTTCGTGCCGATCTCGTTTTGATCCTAGCTCAGTTTTTGAATCATTAAAGTGGAACAATTTAAGCTTATCTAATCCAATATATTTGTCAAATTCTTTAAGAGTTTTATTTAAGGCAAGCTTAGTTCGAATATCATAACCAGATGCAAAGCCGTGGCAGGTGTCATAACAGATTCCAACTTTATTTGAACTCACACCTTTCATGATTTTGCCTAATTCATCTATCTCATCACCAATAATTTGGCCAGAACCAGCCGAGTTTTCTAAAAGTAGAATAGTAGTGCCTTTGTAACTTTTTAAAATTTCTTTAATACCCTTGATCACAAGTTGTTGAGCTTTTGATTCTGAGTAATCTTTAGCACTTCCGAGGTGGGTCATTACATATTTGGCGCCTAACCTTGATCCAACTTCAAGTTCATCGCGAATTGCAGTGATTGAACCGTGACGAATTCGGTCATTTGAAGAAGCTAAGTTAATGTAGTATGGAGTGTGAATATAGTACTCCGTAAAGCCAAATTTTTCACAATTAGATTTGAATTTCTCGATTGTTTCTTTTGTATAAGTTGGTTTACCTCCACGTGGACTTCGTGAGAAAAACTGAAAAACCTCACATCCTTTTTTGTGAGCATTAATTGGTGCGTTTTGTATACCGCCAGCTATTGAGACGTGTACTCCGAATTTCATAATATTTATTTGATAGAGTTTATTGTTAAAGATATTACAATAGTTGATCTAAAGTATTCGATATGTATCGAACAATCTAGGCGCGTTGAGATTCCGGATCAAGTCCGGAATGACGACCTGGGGCGGTTCGACACAATATCTCTCAAATGTCACTCCGGACTTGATCCGGAGTCTCGTGATCGCTTATAATAATTAACGTTATTAACTAATTAAGTATAACAAAAATAGCCCAAAAGGACTATTTTTTGAAATATTTCAATAGACTAATCTCTAATTCCTAATCTCTGTTCACTATTTTAGCCTTTAACATTTCCAGGGTATTTCGGTTTATAATTACATTAGAAAAATATTGTTTAGCATTTTCTGATCGAATTTCTTTTTCTAGTTGATCAAGCTTATCTGCATAAGCAGGATTAAGTTTATAACTTGCTAAAGTACGTTCAAGCTCTTCGTGAAGGTCTTTTTCGTTAGCTTGGATATTTTCTTGTTTAGCAATGGCTCTAATCAAAAGTCCAGTTTTAACTCGTTTAATTGCGTCGGGTGTGAAATCAAGTCGTAGATCAGCTTCAGATTTCTTCATATGTTTTAAGTAATCATCAAAATTCATTCCTTGACGTGCGACATTGTCTTTCATTTCATGAAGCATTTTGTGTGTTTCTTGATCAATTAATACATCTGGCAAGTCATCGAATTTACTAGCTGTAATTAATTTTTCTAAAAGCTCTAATTCAACACGTTGTTTTTCTTTGGTTTCTTTTTCTTGTTTTAAATTAGATTCAACATTACTTTTTAGACTGGCCAAATCCTTCAATCCCATACTTTTCCCAAATTCATCATCAACCTTCGGCAATTCAACCTTGAAAACTCCAGTGATTTTAATTTTGAATGTAGCTTCTTTTCCTGCTAGGTTTTGAGCGTGATATTTTTTAGGAAAGTTTAATTTAAATTCTTTTTCTTCATCGGCTTTCATTCCTATCAGATTATCTTCAAAGCCTGGAATCATCCGACCTTCACCAATTACTAGTTGATGTTTTTTTGCTTGCCCTCCATCGATTGGAACATTGTCAACAAAGGTGTCGAAGTTTAATTCAACTTTATCTCCTTTTTCAGTAGTTTTATCTTGTAGAGAATCCTTTGCTCTCATCTTTCTTAAATCTTCCATTACTTTATCGATATCTTTTTGTTCAATTTTCACTTCTTTGGATGGCTTTACTTTTATGCTATCGAAATCACAAACTTCAATATTAGGAACAAGGTCTACAGTAGCTTTGTATATAAAGGGGTTGCCTGGAGCTAGTTTTTGAACTTCAATTTTTGGTTGATCGACAATTTCTAGCTTTTCTTGATCAAGGGCTTTGTAAATGGTTCCCTCAACGGCAAAATTTCCTGCTGTCTGGTAAACAAACATTTCTCCGGCGTTCTGGATAACAATATTAAGAGGAGCTTTGCCGGGGCGAAAACCTTGGATTTTTTTATTTTTTGAGATTTCTACAGCAGCTTCTTCTAGATAAGGCTGTAATTCTTCGGTTGATAGTTCAATAATTAGTTCAAGCTGACATTTAGGTAATTCTTTCTTCTCAATTTTCATAGAAGGTTACAGATGTACAGATTAGTATACAGATAATACATATTATCAGTATATCAGTACAATCAGTAATCATTTATTTACAGTTTGGATATGATATCATTAAATTAAATATAAATCAACCCCAAATTTGTCAATATTGACAAATTTGTAAAATTGGTATATAATACGATGTCCATTAAAAACACAAAGGAGTTGTCATGAGCGAACATAACAGCTATGTACATGAGATCGGTTGTCCGGTTGTATGCCCGAGTTGTAATAAGAAAATGAATATAAGAGTCCGAGTTAATAGAGATAAAATTCTTTGCACTGGTGTTGTTTGCACAGGGTGTTATGAGGACTTTGAACTCTTGGACGAGACACAGAAGTATATTCTGCGAATGAGCCGTAAGGCAGAAACTGTAAGAATTAAGCCAAAGCTTGGGCCGGCTGTAGCAGTATCCGAAAACAGAGCCTCTGTTTCTAGAAAGAGGAGTTGGCTGATTAGTATTTTACTACATATTCCTTTTTTGGTTACAATTGCTGCTGGACTTTGGTTCGCGAGTTCTTTTTCTGGAGAGACTGGGCAGAAAACATTTGGTTTTCGGGAGATTGGATTGATCTTCATTTTCTGGCTTTCGTTGAAGCAGAGCTTGAAGTTGGTTCAGCGAGATCCGGTACAGCATTCTCCAAAAAAGACAGAAGAATAAAACGTATACTCCCTGGTCCAAATTGGATCAGGGAGTTTTTTTATTGACAATTTGTACCCAATAAGGGTAAGTTATAGTTAGTTAATTGACGGAGGTTAAGATGATAGATAGATCTTTGAAAAAAGTTGACCACCTATTGATATATTTCTGTACTGGGTGTCATCAAAATTCACGCTGTAAAATTCAAATTGATGTGGACTGTCTACCAGTAGATGACAAAGTTCAATGCTCACAGTGTGGCTATGAGCAGCCCATCTTACCAGGTGATATTCGTGATCTGAAAGATCAGTTAAGAATAGTTCGTGTTTTTCGATATCATTGTAATGCTTGCAATCGCACAGTCAAGATCAAGATAGAGTTCAACCAATTGAAAAAATTGAAGTCTAATAATATTCAGTGTCCACTTTGTCACCATGAAAGGGGTCTTACTGAAAAAGAACAAAGACTATTGGAAAATGTTGCAAGTGTTTCGAATAGGGCGATTTTGTTCGTGCAAATACTTTTTTTCTATATGTTGGTTCAACTTGGAGTAGCCTACATGACTGCGGGCGGATTTTCGTGGCAAATGTGGGTGGCTAAAGTTTTCATTGGGGCTATAGTAGCGGCGGTGTTGGCCTACGCAATTCTTCCTGTTAAACGATAATGCAAATAACCAAAAAGCGAGGAACGCATTCCTCGCTTTTTTATTGTACTTTTTGGTAATCTTTTTTTTACATCCAGAATTTTGATAGAACGCCAATCATTAGAAGGGCCACAATATTCAAAATTTTAATCATTGGATTAATGGCTGGTCCAGCAGTGTCCTTGTATGGATCGCCAACAGTATCTCCAGTTACAGCTGCTTTGTGAGCATCAGATCCTTTACCACCGTGATGACCGTCTTCAATATACTTTTTCGCATTATCCCAAGCTCCACCACCAGTGGTCATAGAAACAGCAACAAATAAACCTGTTACAATACTACCGACTAGTAAACCACCAAGAGCTAATGGCCCAAGAAATATACCTACAGCAATTGGAACTACAATTGGGATTAAGGCTGGAATAATCATTTGTTTAATAGCAGCTTTAGTTACGATGTCTACACAACGAGCATAATCAGGTTTTGCGGTGCCTTCCATAATGCCAGGGATTTGTTTGAACTGTCGGCGGACTTCACTTACAACTTTGCCAGCAGTTTTGCCCACAGCTTGCATTGATAAAGCTCCAAATAAATATGGTAAAAGACCACCCAGAAATAGGCCGACTAGAACTTCTGGTGAGCTCAAGCTAAAAATGAATGTTTTCCCAGTTTCTATTGATAGAGCATGAGTGTAGTCTGCGAATAAAACCAAGGCAGCTAGGGCAGCTGAGCCGATTGCATAGCCTTTGGTTACAGCTTTGGTTGTATTACCAACTGCGTCTAGGGGGTCAGTTATATCACGAACTTCTTTTGGCATCTCTGCCATCTCTGCAATCCCGCCAGCATTATCTGTAATCGGGCCATAAGAATCAATAGCGACAATTATACCACTCATTGAAAGCATGCTCATAGCTGCGATTGCAATACCGTATAGGCCTGCAAAATGAAATGCACCAAGAATGCCCGCACAGATTATAATTATCGGCCAACCGGTTGATTTCATTGAAACTGCTAAGCCTGCAATAATATTTGTACCGTGTCCAGTTTTGCTAGCATCAGCAATTTCTTTTACAGGTTTGTATTTTGTAGAAGTATAATACTCAGTAATGACAATAAGGCCAGCAGTAACTGCTAATCCGATTAATGAAGCGAAAAATAGACTATTGACTGAATATTCACCATTTCCATCCATTAGCCATTTAGTTGCGGGGTAAAAACCAATAGCTGCTAAAACACCGGCGGCGATTAGGCCTTTGTACAAGGCTCCCATTATATTTTTCTTGGATTTTAATTTAATAAACCAAGTTCCGATAATTGAAGCAACAATAGAGATACCACCTAAAACTAGTGGATATAAAATAGCATTATCATAACCAGTGAAAAGTAATGATCCTAAAAACATTGCGGCTACAGCAGTTACAGCGTAAGTTTCAAAAAGGTCAGCTGCCATACCAGCACAGTCACCAACATTGTCACCAACATTGTCAGCGATTACAGCTGGGTTTCTTGGGTCGTCTTCTGGAATACCAGCTTCAACTTTACCAACCAAGTCAGCTCCGACATCAGCAGCCTTTGTAAAAATACCACCACCCAGTCTAGCAAAAATTGAAATTAAACTTCCACCAAAGCCCAAGCCAAGTAGAGCATGAACATCTTTGGTTATAGCATAATAGCCAGCTACACCGAACAAACCAAGTCCAACAACAAGCAGACCAGTTACCGTTCCTCCCTGGACAGCAACATTCATAGCTTTGCTAATACCGTCTCTAGCAGCCTCAGCAGTTCTTACATTAGATCGAACTGAAATGTTCATACCTATGTAACCAGCTAGTCCTGATAAAACAGCACCTACCAAAAAGCCAACGGCGGTTTTCCAGTCGAGGAAGATTAAAAGTAAAATAAAAACAATCACTCCGATAATAGCAATTGTTTTGTATTGACGATTCAAATAAGCTTTAGCTCCTTGTTGAATCGCTTTGGCAATTTCTTGCATTTTGTCATTGCCAGCGCCTTTTTTAAGAATTACTCTAATCAACACAACTCCGTAAAGAATTGCAATGATTGAAGTAACCAAGGCGAAAATAATTGGTAGATTCATAAAAGTGGTACTAGCGAGACTAGCGAGACTAGCAAGACCAGTTAGTTGTGTTGAATCTCTGGACTTGTCTTGCTTGTTTTACTTGTCTTGCTTCTTTTATTTGTTTTTAAGTTTTGCCATTTTATCTTTGTCCTTTTGTTCTTGCTTCTTGCGTTTAGCGTCACGTTTTATTTTTACATCGGCCTTGTTACGTAAAACTTGCTTACCTTTATAGTGGCCACAGGCAGGACAAGCTCGATGAGCTTTTATTGGAGCTTTACATTCCGGACAAAGTGCAGGTTGGGCAACTTTAAGAGCGTCATGGGATCTGCCCATGCGAGTTTTGGAATGAGTTTTTCTGTGTTTTGGTACTGACATAAAATTAGTTAAAAGTTATAATGTTAAAAGTTTAGAGTCAATGTGTAGAAATAGTAGCTTATTTTGGAAAATAAATCAAGTCCTGTGTTTAAAATTAAAAAGCAGAATTTGATATTGAACAAATTCCGCTTTTGTGGTATTCAACGTTGAGGAAAATTATTTTTGAGGTAGTTTTTCCAATCCTTGGAAAATTTGATAAAAAGCGCCGTGCATACGACAAAGGTGAGCTCAAGTGTTAATCCCGGAAGGAAAAGAGCGGGGTCATGATCAAAGGCGTTGTAAGCCATGATCCAGACTGGGATATTGAGGATTGATAAAACGAGGAAGACAATTGCCCAGCGGTTGTTTTTTTTAATAGCAGCCCTTGCTCCAGTTTCACAAAACTCATTTATTCCTTGTGAATGAATTAGTACTGCTTCTTCTAGTGAAGTAGTTTGTCTTTGTTCAATCACGAAACTCTCCCTTTGTTGACTAGTGACATTTGTTTTACCTTGACTTTCTATATCAGGTACATCGGGATTTAGCATCTTCTGGCAATTATCTACAAACTGTTTCATTGATCTGTCGTTGAACTCTCTATACCTTTGGCTTTGTGTCTTTCCACTTTTCATGAACTCCTCCATTCGTTGACTATGGATGATTATAGCATGACAAGATGGCATTGTCAATAATGTGGGGTATTTGCTTTTTTACTGCTTGACCTCTTGGTATTAATTTGCTATTATTTAGGCACAATTATTTCAATTATTTTGCTAGGCGATGGGGTTTACCTTGAACCTGAGCAGAGTGAATGGTTCGGGGCCCCATCGTCTAACGGTTAGGACATCAGGTTTTCATCCTGAAAATCGGGGTTCGATTCCCCGTGGGGTCACCAAAAAACGAATATCGAAAGATAATCGTTTTTTGATTGCTAAATATTCTTGTAACTTGGGGAATCGAACTAGGGATGGTAAGGGAAGGCTTCCCTTACTTTATGGGGGAGATGGAGGGGCAGAAGCCTTTCCAAGAGCACACGAAGAGGCGAGTGAGATTCCCCGCCCGCCTGCAACGCTATGCGTAGCATTGCGGACAGGTGGGGTCACCAAAAAAGAATCTAGAGGTAGGTTCTTTTTTGTTTATTGAAGAATTATAACATATAATGTATAGTGAACTATAAATATGAAGATTCTTGCCATTGAAACAAGCTGTGATGAAACTGCGGCTTCTGTTGTTGAGGTAAACAGAGGTAATTTTAATGTACTCTCAAATGTAGTTTCTTCTCAAGAAAAAGTTCACGCCAAATATGGCGGAATTGTACCAGAAGTAGCTGCCCGTCTACATGTTGAAAAAATATTACCAATAGTTGATTTGGCTATTAAAAAGGCCAAGGTCACTTGGCCGAAAATTGATTACATCGCGGTGACTGCTGGACCGGGCTTAATTAGTTCTTTAATGGTTGGAGTGGAGACCGCCAAAACTTTGGCTTATGCCCACAATAAACCCTTAGTTAAAGTTAATCATATCGAAGGCCACCTTTTGTCGATTTTAGGGGCAAGAAAGAAAGAAAGCAAAAAAGAAAAAAAACAGCACAGTCGTCAACTCAATAAACCCAATCAACTAAAGTTTCCTGCGGTTGGCTTAGTTGTTTCCGGTGGACATACTCAAATTATTTTAGTTGAAGATTATTTAAAATATAAATTAATAGGGGAGACTCGAGACGATGCAGCTGGTGAAGCGTTTGATAAGGTAGCAAAAATTTTAGGCCTTGGTTATCCAGGTGGACCGGCAATCTCTGCTATGGCAGAGAAGGGGCAAGGGGCAAAGGTTAAAGAGCAAGGAATAAAACTGCCAAGGCCAATGTTAGATTCCCCAAACTTTGATATGAGTTTTTCAGGATTAAAAACTGCGGTTTTGTATGCTTGGCGTGATTTAAAAGACAAATCTGCTAATTCTAGAGCTGAAGTTGCCAAAGAATTCCAGGATGCAGTAGTTGAAGTTTTAGTAACTAAGACATTAAAAGCTGCCAAGAAGTATAATGCTAAAATGGTTATTCTCGGTGGCGGCGTAAGTGCTAATTCTGCGCTTCGCGAAACTTTGTCTTACGCCGCCACAAAACAGAACTTAAGTTTACTGATTCCAGAGCTAAAATTAACCGGAGATAATGCTGTTATGATTGGAATGGCAGCTTATTATCATATTCAAAATAAGGATTTTGTGGAACCGTTCAATTTAAGAGCAGATCCACAGTGGGAGTTAGTCTAATACGAATATACCTTATGCGAATGATGCAAATATGCGAATATAATTTTTGATGACTATTCGCGGCATTCGTGTATTAGCATCATTCTCATTTAAGTTTATTCGTATGCTTACTAATTCAGACAAAGAAACAATTAAACTCGGAAAAGATTTCGCTAAAAAATTAAAAGGTGGGGAAGTGGTGCTTTTGATTGGCGATCTGGGAGCGGGCAAAACTACATTTGTGAAAGGTGTAGCTCAAGGGCTTGGTATTAAAAAACATATCACCAGTCCAACATTTGTTTTATTAAAAGTTTATAAAGTCAAAAGCCTAAAGTTAAAAGTTAAAGAATTGATTCATATCGATACATATAGAGGCCTTGATTTGGAAGGTTTAGAAAATATTGGAGCGGTTGAATATTTTGGTCGAAAAGACATCGTGTGTTTTGTGGAGTGGGGAGCTGGTTTGGAAAAATTTCTTAAAAAAGGTAAAATAAAGGTATATAAAGTTAAAATTAAAAATCTTGATACATATAAAAGACAAATAAACATTTAATCTATGGACGTAAACCTCGATAAAATTATTTATCCTAAAGCAAGTGAAGATTCTAAGGCCAGGGAATTGATTAACTCACCCGAAGAGCTGGAAATTCTAGATGCCCGTTTGGAATTGGCTATAGCATCGCATTGTGAGAAAATTAACGAAGGGAATAATGGGGTTATTTTTAAATTGAACATAGAAGAGGACGTAAGTGAAGAATTAGAAGCCTTGGTTGCTTATATTGATGAGAGTAGAACAGGGGAAGGTGAACCAGAAAATGTAGTAAAAATTCTTAAATTGTATAAGCCGGGATCTGGAAGGCGGGAATTTGAGATGCAAAGAAAAGCTTATGAACTTGTTCGTGATAAGGGAGGTGAAGATTGTGCCCAAATACCAGAACCTGTTTTGTTTAGGGATTTAGAAGTTAAGAATTCAAGAACAAAAGAATTTTTATCCTCAAGAGGGATTAAAGCTCAGGAGCACATAGAGGTTATTATTATGGATATGGTTCCTGGTGTTGATTTGGCCACTCATTTTTATCGCGAGGTTTTAAGAGGAAATAAAGGTGCAATTCATTTACATAACGATTTGGATGAAATGGATTTTGCGTCATTGCATCGCGAGGTTTCACAGATATTAAAATTTGAAATTGCTGGAGGCAAGTCTAGGGATGAAGGAGAAAAAGAATTCGAGAGACGAATGGTGCAAGCCGGTAATGCTAAAAAAATATTTGATACGTTGAAACGGCAAGGATATGTTTTGGACCGTAGTATTTTGGATAGAATTGAGAAAACAATTGATATGTTTCATGATAATGGCTTAGCCTTTCGAGATGGGCATCACCGGAATTTTATGTTTAGTGGAGAAGGTGATGATTTGGAAGTTTTCGTTATTGACTTTGGTAGTTCAACAACCTTTGAAGGTAATTTGACTCGAGATGTATATATTGAGGGGGATAAAGAGTATCCACATGACAAATCGATAATCGAAAGTTTACGTTCATTAACTAAAACTCGAGAAGAATTAGCTGCTGAAGAATTACATGACGTAGAAACTGATCTAAAAGGTTTACGGCGGTTGCTCTCGAGGAGAGAAGAAGTGTGGCAACAAACGATAAGTGAATTAGGGGAAGAAGGTTTAAAAATGGAGCAGCTTTATAATTTATTGGGAATTAGTCCATTATTGAAAGGTCAAAGCCTAGAGATAAAAAATAAAGCTTTAGTAGCTTTATTGATTGACTTTGTTCAGTCTGGACAATATACTAGAGAAGAAGTAAAGCAGGAATTAACGAAATTTATTGAAGAAAGTTCAGACTCGGGGCAACTGCCTGTTAGTCAAATAAATCAGTTAGTTCAATTTTTGAAAATCCTATAACTGCAGTAAAATAAAAAAGAGGATCACTAGTTGTGGTGGTCCTCTTTAGATTAGAAAATGTTTGACATTGTAGATAGAAATTTTTCCGGTTGTAAAGGTTACTTTGACTTTGTTACCTCCTTCAATAAGTTCAAATTTCTCTACCAAATCACGTGCTAAAACTGTTTGCTTTGCAATTTGTAGTTTCCTTTTTTCTTCTTGGTCAAAAGTTCTTTTTTTCATAGTTGCTCCTAATTAAAACAGCAAGTCATTATTTTACTGACTTGCTACTTTATATCATATAATAAAATTTGTCAAGTCTATTCACTAACCCTAAACACTTCTTCAACTGAAGTGATGCCAGCCAGAGCTTTAATAATTCCATCTTGAACCATGGTTATCATTCCGTTCTTAATCGCAATTTGTAGCATGTCGTACTCTGAGACCTTACCACCAAGAATAACTTTCTCGATTTCTGGGGTCATGGCCATGATTTCATAAATACCAATTCTGCCTTTATACCCCAAGTTATTACAAGCATCACAACCTTTGCCTTTGAAAAATTTAAGTTTAGTCAGGTCTGGTCTGTCTGGATGATCTTCGGGAATAACTTCTATTATTTCTTTAACTCGGGCTAATTTCTTTTCATCAATTGGATCTTCTTCTTTACATTTTTCACAAACTCGGCGTACCAGACGTTGACCCATAATAGCGTTCAAAGCCGGCGCTAATAAAAAGGGCTTAACTCCCATAGACAAGAATCGAGGAACTGCTCCAGCTGCGCTGTTAGTATGAATGGTGGAAATTACCATGTGGCCAGTTAAAGCAGCATTAATAGCTACATCAGCAGTTTCCAGGTCACGCATTTCTCCAACCATGACAATATCAGGATCTTGACGCAAGATTGAGCGTAGTCCATCGGCAAAAGAGTAGCCTTTGCTGTGATCAATTTGACTTTGATTGATACCAGCTAATTTATATTCAACAGGGTCTTCTAATGTAATAATTTTTACACCTTCAAGATTCAATTTATTTAAGATAGCGTATAGAGTCGTTGTTTTACCAGAACCGGTAGGACCAGTAGTTACAATCATACCATTAGGTCTCTCAACCTGGAATTTAAGATTTTCAAAGGATTTACCAGTGATTCCTAGGTCCTCGAATCCAAGACTAATTGAAGATGATTTTAATAATCGCATAACGACACTTTCGCCCCAAGTAGTTGGCAGGGTAGAGGTACGAACATCGATATCTTGTTCTTTGGAATGAATTGTAAAACGGCCATCTTGTGGTTTGGCAGTAATATTCATTTTTAGACCAGCTAAAAGTTTAATTCTAGAAATTACTTTTGGCCAGATCTTTACATCGATAGATGCAGTTTCGTGTAAAATACCATCGACTCGAAAACGTACTTTAACAGCATCCTCTTCTGCCTCAATATGAATATCAGATGAGCCTGCCTGTACTCCTGCAGCAATAATCATACTAACCATTTCTGTCATACTGACCTTTCTTAAATGTTCGTCCAGATCTTTGAAGTTCTTTCCAATTTCCTTGAATTTCTCTAATTCTTCTTCTGTTATTTCTACACCTTTAACTGCGGGTTTGTATTTTGGTAACTTGGCATAAAGTTCAAGTGCATGTTTTAGATTACGTTCTGAAAACAAATACGTTTCAACTTTTGCATTTTGAGCTTCTTGCAGGCTATTGGCAATTTTGGTAATTTCAGGATTTGTCGAATTAGTTGTCGCTAATCGAATCTGTTCACCGGTCGCCACAAAGGCGACAACCTTTTCTTTTTTGCAAACAGTCTCCGGGATTAAACGTAGTGCTTCACTGCTGATCGGAAATTCTGTCAAATCAATATAAGGCACATTTAACTCATTTGCTTTTTTTTGAACAGCCTTTTCTTTGTCAGAAAAGCCTAGTTTTTTTAGTTTGTTTTTCAATCGATCTTCGGTAGTAGCAGGTTTGATGACTTTAGGCTTAGTAGGATCCTTTTTATTATCATTGTCATCATCAGATGCCGTAGGGCTGGCTTTTTTTCCAGTTAATTTTGATTGAGAGCCACCTGAAAGTAGATCTTCAATTGAAGAAGTTGCTTTACTCATATTATCTATCAATAATAAATTTTAGTTCATATTAATTATAACGTTTTACGGTGTTTTTGGCAATCTAAGTCACTACTTACGTCCTGTGAGTAAAAATTTGCTAAATTTTAAAATCATGTTAAAATGGTGATGATCAGGAGGGACTATTAAAATAAATAAAAATTAACAGAGACTCTATGCCAGTTGATAATTTTTTAGAAGAATTGGAACAAGAAGAAGAAACAAAGAGCAGTGGGCCTGCTAAAAAGGCTAAAAAAGTTAAAAAACGCAAAAAGGCCAAAAAGAAGCCAGTGGTTAAAGAAAAAGCAACATTGACTGATACAGTCAAGAAGGCTAAGTCCAAAGATGATAATAATTTATTTAATCTTGTGATTGCTGTAGTTGTTATTTTAGGTATAATCGGGATCGTGTTTGGTTATACTAAGGACAAGATTGGAGAAATCAAGGAGGGAGGTACGGAGGTAACAAAAGGGTTGGAACAAGAAGTTGAAAGCCTAAAATCAAAATTAGAGAAATTACAAGAAAAAGCAGAATCAATCGTTGAAGATAGTGAATTAAGCAAAAGTTTAGTAATTGATTTGTTTGATAAAAATAGAGAAATTCCTAAAAAAGTTAATGCTGCCGGTTGGCAAGTTTTGGAAAGTGACGGTTTAACTTTTGTGGTTAGTTATCCTAGCACCTGGGAGAGAGTTAATGCCATAATCAATAGTGGGAATGATCAAGCCAATGTTGAAGACATTGCTTATTTCCAGCCAATCGGAAACTCTGATTATTTGAACGCCATTACTATTAAATCTGATTATGCTGATTTTGCTGATTTGGATCTTGATGATAAAATTGATATTTTTGAAGACTTGGATGCAGTTGACACACAATCATTTTCACATGGCTACATGATTTATTTTATCAACTTGGATAAAGATAATAATGAGGTGCCAACAATATTAATATTAACAGATGATAATATTTATCGAGCAACTTTCAATGTTTATAACAAGAAGCTAAAAGGGTACTTCAAGTATCGAAAAGATTTTGAGGAAATTGTTGCCACTTTTGGTGTTGCTCCGGAACAGTACATTGAAGAGATAGAGTAGACAAAGTTAAAAAAATGATATATATTAAGAGACGTGCGTAGCACGTCTCTTTTAAGTACCAATTAAGCAATTGATCAAGTGACAATTAAATTTCAAGTCTCAAAATCTAAATATTTGAAGTAATTTGGAGATTAAATAGTTAGAATTTTGAATTTATTTGAAAGTTGTATAATTGATCATTGGTAATTATAAAATTTATGTCTTTCTCAATAGGAATTGTTGGTTTACCTAATGTTGGAAAATCAACTTTATTCAAAGCCTTAACTAAAAAAACAATTGATATTGCTAATTATCCTTTTTGTACCATTGAACCAAATAAAGGTATTGTTTTGGTTCCCGATCACAGATTAGACGAGCTGGCTAAAATTTCTAAATCAGAAAAAATAATTAATACCACCATTGAGTTTGTTGATATTGCTGGGCTAGTTAAAAATGCGCACAAAGGTGAAGGTTTGGGAAATCAATTTTTACATAATATTCGTGATGTAGATGCGATTTGTCATGTGGTCCGAAATTTTCACAGCGGTGACATTATTCATGTTGATGGAAGAGTTAATCCTGAAGATGATGCTGAAACAATTGATATTGAACTAGCATTTGCAGATTTAGATTTAGTTAAAAAACATTTAGCAAAACTTAAGGATAAATTAAAAGCAGCATCTCTAAAAGAAGAAAAAGCAACTAGGGTTATTGCTGAGTTCTTGGAAACAAAAATTATTCCTGCCTTGGAAAATGGACAGCCTGTTCGAAAGTTGGATTTATCAGAAAAAGAGTCAAAAGAAATTCAATATTTAAATCTTTTGACTAATAAGCCGATGATATATCTTTTGAATGTTGACGAGGATAAGGTTAATGAGCAATTTGATTTATCAAAATTAAAGAGCGAGGTAGTAATTCCAGTTTGTGCTAAGATAGAAGCGGACTTGGCGGAATTATCCAAAGAAGAAGCAGCGGAATATTTAACTGAAGTGGGGATCAAAACTTCAGGACTTGATCAGATTATTATCAAGGCTTATGAGATATTAAATTTAATTAGTTTTTTAACCACTGGCCCCAAAGAAACACGAGCTTGGACAATTACTCGTGGTTCTAGCGCCCCACAGGCTGCTGGCAAGATTCATGGTGACTTTGAACGAGGTTTTATCGCAGTAGAAGTATATAACTGGAAAGATATGGTGGATGTTGGATCTGAGGTTGCTGCCAAAGAAAAGGGGTTAATTCGTCTGGAGGGAAAAGAGTACATTGTTCGGGATGGTGATACATGTAATTTTAGATTTAGCGTGTAACAAAAATTTTTTATAATAAATATCGCTCCCTCGTGTTACGAGGGAGCGTTTGTTTTTTTCTAGTTATCGTGATTTTCGAAATCAAGAACTGCCTTGAAAAAGTTTTTTGGAATAGGACTTTTGTCACAGGCGCTATAGAGGAGACTGCTTTGTCTCCATTGAGGAGCTGAACCTTCCACTGTTGGAGGGATTTCCTCAAGAGCGATAAAAGAGAAATTCAGAGGACCTTCAAATACGTGAAGTAGCCGTCTGATGAGAGTTTTGAACTTGGGCGTTTTAAAATTACTTGTGGCCGGTACCAGGAAAAGACTGAGATACTTTTTGTTGCCATCACCATTTAAATGAAAAGTTCGGTAGTGAATAATAAATCCCCAAATTGATTGCTCATGGAGGATTTTTAATACGATGACATGGTGATTCTTTCTGTTGTCGGACAAAGAAGCTTCAGTAAAGTCAAAGGCGCAAACAGGAGACACTTTATTGCCATAAGTTTTGTTGAGAACATGACTAAGGGCTGGGGCTTCCTTGAGCAAACCTTCAACTTTTCTCCTGATAGCTTCTTTGTCAGTCGTTCGAGTAACTTTTCCTGGGTTGAGTTTAGCCAAAGCGAATTCCATTGATAATCCTCTTTTTCGTGATGGTTAATTGAAATGAACGAAAACACAATACTTTTCTATCCTAACAGAAATACATTAATGTGTCAATAAATAAAAAACCCTGAGTTAAATTTAACTCAGGGTTTGTGGTTCATTCAGGTTCCGTTTGAACCTGTTCAATAGCCTTTTTTCTTAATGTGGTTTTTGGAATAACCACTTCAAAAGTTGTTTCGGCTTCAAGCTTCACATCTTGATCATCGTGAGAAACTGTCTGTGTCGTTATCGTGACTGTCTCATATTGCATTTTGAAGGAATAATTACTAACAGTTTTAGCCGCTCCACCAAGAATACAAGCAGCGATCAGGGCACCGATGAGTGGCCAGTTTCTAGTCATGAATAAAAGCACAATGAATACAATTCCGCCGACCAAATAACTGTAGAGGCGACTGGCTTCAACTGGGTCAGCGCCAAATTCATAAGCAAGGGTTGGAACAAAGATTGGTGCGATCAACCCAAGAGCAATCAGAAATGTCCAAAGCAAAATACTATTCAATCTGGTATTTCGCTTTCTTGGTTTCTTTTCTTTGACTGGTTTTTCTTTAGTCGGTGTGACCTGTGCCATAGTATTTACCTCCGTTATTTTACTCTATGTCTTGTATTCCTTGACCAGGACAGTCCACGCAATCAGGCTTATTCTCCTTGGCCGGCGCTTTTTCGGTCTCAGGAATTGGAGTATCTTCAGCTGAAGGACATTCTGGTACTTCAGGGCAAACTTTTGTTAAAGATTCACGCATTTCTGAACGTTTCATAATAACAGTGAATTCAACTGGTTCATCCAATTCAACTAGCTCACCATTAACCACGATCTTATCGAGAGTGTATTCAACCTCAGTGTAGCGCATGTGAAAGCTGGCACTAGAAATACACAGGGTTAATATCAGGGCAAATAGAAATACACCTAAATGGAAAGCTACGTATAGTCCTACGCAGAAACCATCATCCTTGAATTCCTTGGGTGTACGTGCTTCTTTTTCAGCCTTAGAGTTTTCTTCTTCCTGTTCTTTGTCAAAATAGGTTTGAATATATTTATGTCCAAAACCTAATGCTATAAAGGCAAAGATCCAGCAAAAAATTTTCCCCAAAGTAGAGCCATTCCAGTCAAAGAGCTGTCCGATCCAGGGCAGGAAGATGGGCATAACCACTGCCCAAAAACCCCAGCGCAG
The DNA here is from genome assembly GCA_018674305.1 of Candidatus Falkowbacteria bacterium. Classification (NCBI taxonomy): domain Bacteria; phylum Candidatus Falkowiibacteriota; species Candidatus Falkowiibacteriota bacterium. The sequence goes on from JABHAL010000004.1 coordinate 224,946, forward strand.
TAGCCATTTTCCAACTTTGGTCTCGTTCCACTTTAATTTCTTTTCCTTTTTTACGGCCATGACGGGCTCCTCATTGTTAAGGTTCTCAAATTACGTTGACTGGCTACTTTAGTATATTATGAAAAATTTGTCAAGAGGTATAGTTAATTTACAAAAAAAACCTCCACTTACAAGCGGAGGTTTTTTTGTTTTGTTATTTGAGGATTGTGATTTGGTCATTCGAGGAGTTAGCCGAGTTTACATCATTCCACCCATACCGCCCATACCTGGCATTCCACCACCCATAGCTGGAGCACCACCACTATTAGAGCCTTCTGATTCTGGTTCATCAGTTACTACACATTCAGTAGTAAGCATCATAGCAGAAATTGAAGCTGCGTTTTGTAGAGCTGAACGAGTAACCTTAGTTGGGTCAATAATTCCAGCCATTACTAAGTCCTCAAATTTATCTTTGGCTGCATTATAGCCAACATTACCTTCAGCTTTTCTAACTTCCTCGGCGATAACAGCACCATCTTTACCAGCGTTCTTTGCGATTTGCTTGACTGGTGCTTCAAGTGCTTTTTTTAATATCTCAATTCCGATTTTTTGTTCGCCCTGAAGGTCAATATTATCAAGAATACTTTTAGCTCTAAACAATGCTACACCTCCACCAGGAACAATACCTTCTTCGACGGCTGCTTTTGTAGCATTAATTGCATCTTCGATTCTTAATTTTTTCTCTTTCATTTCAGTTTCAGTGGCTGCACCAACTTTGATAACTGCTACACCGCCTGCTAATTTTGCTAGTCTTTCTTTAAGTTTATCTTTATCAAAATCTGAAGATGAATTTTCTAATTCTTTTCTAATTCGGTTAACTCTTTCGTCAACCTTCATCTTATCGCCACGACCTTCAACAATAGTAGTATGTTCTTTGGTAGCAATAATTTTATGAGCTTGACCAAGCATTTCCATTTCTACATTTTCTAACTTCAATCCAACTTCTTCAGAGATAACTTTACCACCAGTCAGAATAGCTAGGTCTTCAAGCATTTCTCTGCGTCGGTCACCAAAGCCTGGAGCTTTAATAGCTAAAGTGTTAAAAGCGCCTCTTAATTTATTAACAACTAGAGTAGCTAATGCTTCACCGTCTACATCTTCAGCAATAATAACTAGATCTTTTTTTCCGGCTTGAGCAAGTTTTTCCAAAGTTGGGACAATGTCGTTTACAGCAGAGATTTTTTTATCAGTAATCAAGATATATGCATCATTGTACTCAGATTCCATTCGATCAGCATTAGTGATCATGTATGGTGAGATATATCCGTTACTAAACTGCATTCCTTGTACAACTTCTTTTTCGATACCAAAGCTTTGTGACTCTTCTACTGTGATAACTCCATCATTGCCAACTTCTTGCAAAGCTTCAGCAATAATCTTACCAATCACTTCATCATTAGCAGAAATTGAAGATACTTGTGAGATTTCTTCTTGATTGGCAATTGGCTTGGAAATTCTGGTTCTTAATTCTTCAACTACAGCATTAACACCTTTTTCAATACCTTTTTTAATTTCCATTGGATTGGAACCAGCGGCTACATTCTTGAAACCCTCTGTAATGATAGCTTGCGCTAAAAGTGTAGCTGTAGTAGTTCCGTCTCCAGCAACATCATTAGTCTTACTGGCAACTTCTTTTACTAATTCAGCGCCAACATTTTCAATTTTATCTTTTAGATCAATTTCTTTGGCAATGGTCACACCATCATTACAAATTTGTGGTGAACCATAACCTTTATCAAGTACTACGTTACGACCCTTGGGTCCAAGTGTAACTTTTACTGCGTTTGCTAATTCATCAACACCAGCTTTTAGAGATTTTCGAGCTTGTTCGTCGAAGATTATTTGTTTTGACATATTTTTTTATCAAACTCTAAATTCTAGACAATGTTCCAATGTTTTAAATTCAAATATCTAAACAGTTTTGATATTGATTAATTTAAATTTTGAGTTTGTTTAGGATTTAGATTTTAGGATTTATTCAATTATTGCTAAGATGTCCTCCTCTCGCAGAACTAAACATTCCTGACCATCAGCTTTGATTTCATCAGGTGAATATTTTTTGAATATAACTTTGTTTCCGACTTGAATAGACATAGGAGATCTTTGTCCATTTTCTAACATTTTTCCGGGACCAATAGAGATAACTTCACCTTGTTCAGGCTTTTCTTTGTTTAGTGTGTCTGGCAAGATGATTCCAGACGCAGTTTTTTCTTCTTGTGATGTTGGCTTTACAATCACGTGATCATTAAGTGGTTTTAGCATATTTGTTTAATTTCGAATATCGAATACCGAATCGCGAAACTGTTTAGTTTCGAATTTCGTATTTCAATTTTCGTATTTATTATACTATGTTACTATAGAGTTTTAGCAAAAGTCAAGGCTTTTGTCAATATTGATGAAATACATTTTGGTTGACAGAGATTTAGTAAAATGATAATGTTTTTTAGATATGATGTTTGAAAATTAAAATGGAGATATTCAATGAGTGAGCATAAGCTGGAGGTATTACCTGCCTTTCGATGTCCATATTGTGGCTGTTTTTTTCCAGTGATTAACGCGACACTTGCGTGTAGAGATTATTGTTTTGACTTGATAATCAATGCATATGCAAAAAGAGACGATATCATTTATTGTTCGTTGGAAACACGAGAGAACAACACTAGATTGCCAAAGAATCGCTATAGAGTATTGAAAGTACAAGTTTTAGTGACTAAAGGTAGTCGTTGGATTGCATATTCCTGCCAATTAGTAGGTGGTGAGCAAACAAGAGTTATTTCTGATAGAAATGTGATCAAACTTCTGAATAAGAATTTTCGATCAACCCCAGATACTATTATTGGAGGTTAATAATGAGTCAGAAGAAAAAGAATATACTTTCAGTCCAAGCATATTGTTGTCCATACTGCGGATACTTGTGTGAAAATGAGAAAAAAGTATCTGATTGTAGAGAGGAATGCTGGAAGTTGATTGTTGGTTATTTCATTCAGGTTGGGATGATCATTGAGACTGTCAGAGAAAATGACAAAGGTCCGTTTGAGGTAAAGGCCATTGAAGTTTCTCGGGAAGCTAGTATAAGGCGTATGCGTTTTGTATGCAAGCGACTTAATAAAACAGCTCACGGCTTTAAAGGTAGACTGGTAACTTTTCCTGCCCATGTGATCAAGGGCCAAGTCGCGGTAGAATAAATGTTTTCTTATCGGTACAAATATCCAATTGCTCTAGTTGTTTATACAGCTGGGGTATTGGGTTATTGGGTTACTAATCAGTTTCAGGTTTTTGAACCAACAACCATGCCATTAACATGGGTAGATCAGGCGGTGCCTTTTTGGCCGGCTAGCGTATTGGTGTACCTGGCTATTATCCCAGTGATTTTGCCAGTCCCGTTTATTATTGATAATGAAAACATGTTTAAACGGGCAATGTTGGCTACTGTTTTAATGTCGACTTTCAGTTTTCTGATATATGTCTTTGTTCCAACACATTACCCTATTAGGCAGGATTTGCTGGAGCAAATTCAATCACCATTTTGGCGCTGGGGTTATGAAACAATGTATGCATTTGATTCAAGCGCCAACTGTTTTCCCAGTTTTCATGTTAGCGTAGCCACAACTTTGACGTTTATCTACTTCAAAGAAAAAATGAAATTGTTCCGGTGGCATGTGGTGATTTGTAGCGTGATTATCTTCACAACATTGACAACCAAGCAGCACTATTTCTGGGATATCGTTGGTGGCGTTCTAGTTGCGCTGATGGCTTACGTGATTGCTTACGAACAATATCCTGTAAAAAAGAAGAATTTGGATAAGGATAAGAATTGTAGCTAGTGACATCGTGAAAACGTTTAACCTTTTAATAGGGGGTAATATGTCGCAACCTAAACCTCCACTTATCAAAGCTCCTGGATATTTTTGTCCATATTGTGGTGAGTACTACAAGCATTTTGATCCAACTTGGTCTTGTCGTGATAAGTGCCATGAACTGATACTGCAAAGCAAGATTCAACCAGGTGATTTGATCACAGTGCGAAAAAAACATATCAAGTTTTCTCCATTGCAGCCTGATCTATTTATTCGTTTTCGCTATACAGTTCAAGCCGTCCGTATTCAAAATGATTTGGGAGGTCAAAGATTTTCGTTTATTTATGAAGATGAGAATGGCAAAGAGCAAACTGTGCATGAGTTGTATATTGTAGAAAAAGCAAGGTAAAACAAAGAGCACCCCGCCGAGCGGGGGCTCTTTTTAATTTGATTATTTTAGATATTCTTCAATTACTGGCATTATATTTGGAGCACAGTTGTCAGGTAAATTATTTATATCAAACCAATCCCATTCAATAATATCTAAACCTTTAACAATCTCACCGGAATAATCAGTTAAGTAGTGAACCAGCTCAACCTTAGTGGTTTCATCTTTTTGTGAAGTAATTGTAGTTAAATGTTTTAAGTTAAAAACATCAATAGCTAGTTCTTCTTTGGCTTCTCTAATGCAAGTTTGTTCTAGTGACTCTCCAGATTCAACTTTGCCACCTGGGTATTTCCAAAAAGCATCTTTAATGTCTTTAATAAGAAGGACTTTATTATCTTTAATTATAACTGGACCAGAAACTTTAATTGTTTTCATATTTTGCAAAATTTAACCCGATAATTATCGCAGTTAACATTAACCCAACCCAGAAGCTCCATAAATAATGATCAAATAGTGCCAATCCGGCTAGACAAATTAAACAAATGAAACTTGTCCGTTTTTCAATTGACCAGGTGTGAGCTTTAAACAAGTTATATAAGCAGTAAATAATAAACAGTAAACTGAAACCGAGCCCGATTAAACCAAGCTCAGCCCAGGTTAATAAGTATGTATTATGAATTGGTTGATATTGCCAACCTTCGAGCGTTGGATCTTTCTCAACTATATGCATAACGTAATTACCTAAACCTGTCCCAGTTTTCCAGTTGGGTTTAATTATTGAGCCGAACTGTTGATACTGTTCAATTCTAGTTGCATTTGATAAGTTTTCTAGACGATTATCACTCATTATTCTCGATTGTAGTAATTCGGGAAAGGAAACAATAAATAAAATGAAAATTATAATTGTGATCAAGGCAAATTTGGTTGTAACTTTGCTTTCGGCCTTATTTTTTCTAGTGGTAAAGGCAAATATTATAATACAAATTATAAATACCAAAATTCCAGCTCGTGATAGGGTGGTCATCAGCGCTAAAAAATTAATTACAAAAAATACTGGTAGAATTTTTAGGTGTTTTTTGATTTTAGTCAAAGAATATAATCCAATAATCAAAATTAAACTTACAACTAGAAAGCCGGCTAAAATATTAGGGTGCGGGAGTGTCCCAAAAGTTCTAAGCCACCGGAGTTCGCCAATCTGAACAACAGGAACGCCCAGAGTTTGAGGATCTTGCTCTGCCATGCCTAGCCACTTGTTACCAACAATGTGTTGCACAACGAATTGATTGATTGCCAAAGACGCTTGGATTAATCCTCCCCAAACAAAGGCCCAGGAAACTTTTTCCCAATTGGGTTTGAAAAACATGATTACGAAAACTAGTGCACTTGCCAGAATTAAGTGACCGAATTTATAAAAAGCTATTTCTTTATTTAAAGCGAGAAAACAGGAAAGCAAGACAAGCAAGACGAGCAAAACTAGTAAAACTACTCTTCGTAAATTCCTTTTTTCTTTTTTTATTTCTTTCTTTTTTATTCTCCAAACTAAATAAAAAATACTTAGTAACAATATTAATCCTAATAATAATTCAGTTGCGTATAAACTCAAACTGCCATACTCAAAATTGAAACCATTAAGCGTAGCTTGTTTATAAATTAATCGTGTTTGCAGAGGTAGTAAAAAAATGAAGAGGTAGATTAACCAGTTGATTGATTGTTGTAGTTTTTGCATGGTATTGATTTTATTATAATAATATACTAATATAGTATAAGTTTATGGTTCATTTGACAAATGAGGAGGATCCAATGAGAAATTTGTGGTTACTGTTTGTCGTTCTATTTGTTTGTTCCTGTGGGGAAAATAATAGAAAGAGTATAACCGAGCATAATCAAAAAGTTGTTGTTTCTCAAAAAGAGGAAGACGCAGCTGACGGTAGAAAAGACTGTAATAAGGTTTTACAGGATTCTTTTCGAGTCATACGTGCTAAACAAACCATACTTTATAAAAATGATGGTGACCAGAAGGTTAAATTAGATATTGCTAATAAACCAACAGAAGATAGTACAACCTTGATTGGTTACGAGATTCTTCCATTTACTGGGGGAAAATACATTTTGCCATTTTTCCGCGGGGAACTGCTTGGCACTCTATATTTCCGAATCAATGATGGCAAGTGGTATGAAATTTGCGCTGAAGAAGATTCAGTGCAATGATATTCAAGACCTAGATAATATCTGGGTCTTTTTTTATATATTGACAAGGTGATTGTTTAATGATAATGTTGTATGATATTCTTTTAAAATTTATTGAACAACGGAGGAGAAGATGAAGAATCTAAAATTCATAATAGTAGGTATTGTTGCTTTTTGGATGGGTGTATTTTCTATCGAGGAGATAACTTCTGGTCAAGAATATAAAGAATTAGATCCGGAAGTAGTTATTCGAAATGGATATTGCGTGGACGAATGGCAAGGAATGGTTATTCAATCCAGTTATGATGACCAAAAAATCATCATTACCAAAAAAGAATTTGGAATAACACATTTTAAAATGGATTTTCGAGAGTTGCGGTTAAACGGTTGGTTTGCCCAAGGTGGTATTTTGGAATTAAGTTACAGATCTGCCGCCGGTGATTCTGCTATGAGCTGGGCACTCATGGAAGTGAACGGTGATAGGCAAGATCTGCTTTTTGCCACCGAAGAATCTCCTGATAAATGCGGTCATCAGCCAACAAAGCATCCTTTTTACGATGAACTTGTTAAGCCCTTACAGAAAAAGTGATCAAACACAAAATCCCCTTGATCGAACTCGGGGGATTTTTTATTTGAGGTTTTCAATTGTCTTCTCCCATTTGTCGCGAAACTGAATTCGCTTATCTTTATCGTGAAATTTAAGAACTTCATCGGAAATAACCACGTTAGTATTATCTTCCTTTGCTAAATTATTCAAGTTTTTTGGCAAAATCTTTAACTGGAGTATTTTAAGAAGTTTATTTAATGGGCCACCAATCAATTTTGTTTTTAGGATTAATTCAAAAAATCGTTTATTCAAGCTTTTACTTTTTATAACCCATCGTTCATTGGTTGTTATTGGTTCAAAGTTTGGTAAACATTTTTTTGTCCAGGAATTACTATTGAAAAATTTTTCAATTAGTTCAGGTTTTCCGTATATAGGCAAAAATTGATTTAACCAATAAGTGAAGTGGATATCATTTTTGTAAGCTAATGACTTAAGATTTAAGTTGCAAGTAGTTATGAAAAAACTTTGGCAAATTTTGTCTTGATGCTTGTTTTCAGTTGGTCTTTGTCCAAGCATTTTCATCAATAAGGTTGAGAAAAAACGAGCAGTCCAGATTCGATTGTTTTCACAAATGATTGCTAGGTCAATATCGCTTCCTTCAGATGCGTTCTGGTAAGCTAAATTATTACAAATAAAAATAGCCTTCACAAAGGGGATATGACTAATTAGCCATAACGATTTTTTGGCTTTTTTAATTTTATTTTGTGCATGTAAATACTTTTTTTTGCGGGTGGCTACTAAGTCTGCTTTGGTTTTAAAAAAATAAAATCCTTCGTTAGTACCGAGGATTTTATTTTTATACAGTTTATCTAAAGTGCTTTTAACCTGTTCAAAGCTATATTGTTCAGTCGGTTTCCAAAGGTTTTTATAAATTTCCCAACTAGTTATAGGAAAATTGAAAATTTGAAAATAAGCTAGAGTGTCTAGGATGCATTTTTCAAGGGAAGTTAGAGACATACGCTATTTTTTCATTTCTGCCTGAGTGGTAGGTGCTTTATTTAAGTTTACGGGCTGTTTTGCAATTTGTTTGATTTGTGATTCCTCAATGTTGTCTTGTACGACAATTTTATCTGTTTCTATTCTGATAATCTGACTAGGAGCAAGAAGTAAACGAGGGCTTCTTGACCACAAACGTTTTTTAACTACAAAATATTTAATTACTTGATGGCTTTTTGTATCAAGCTCCATATTAACTATTCGTCCGAGATTAATTCCATTTTTTTCAGTTTCAACTGTCAGTTTTTTTAATTTTTTTAATTCAACTCGCATATTTATGTGAGAGTTTAGCTTTTAAGTTGTTTGTTTTCTGGTTCATTTGTTTTCGTTGTTTCTGGTACGTCAGTTGGAGGAATTATTTCGGGTTGTCCTGGTGGATCAGTTTTTCTGAACATGACTTTTTGTTGCAAACTGGTAAAAACAGTTGTTAAAAACCAGTAAAAGGTTAAACCACCAGGTAGGCTCATTCCAATAAGGACGGTCATGAATGGCATAAAGTACATCATACTTTTATTCATGTTGGCCATCATGCTTTCATCTTTAGCACCTTTCACTTTTGGTGGTTTTTTGGCTGAAAGCATTTGGGTTTGAACGTATTGAGCGGCCCCAGCTAGTATTGCAAGGGCAATGCTAGGAACAGCCATGTTGATAAAACCAAAAGCCATTGGATTAATGTGACCAGGGTTAGCCACAAAAGAATATAGAATTTCAAAATTTTCGCTGGTTAAACCTACTCGGAATGCTTGATATACAGCAATTAGAAAAGGAAACTGAACTAATAGTGGTAAACATGAAGATAGTGGATTAACCTTTTGCTCTTTGTAGAGCTTCATTGTTTCTGCGGCTAGTTTTTCTTTTTCGCCCTTATGCTTCTTTTTTAGAGCATCCATTTTTGGTTGGAGTTCTTGAAGTGATTTTTGTGAGCGAACAGCAGACAGGCTTAGAGGTAGTAGTATAAGTTTTACAACTATAGTTATTGCAATAATTGCCAATCCTATATCATTTCCAGGTACTACGTTGTAAAAGAATATTAGTAGATTGTAAATTGGTTCGTAGAGAAACGTATTGAAAATTCCGACCATATAGTATTAAATTCGTTTTATTTTTTATTTTCTTTTTTTACTTTAGTAGCTTTCTTAACGGTTGTTTTTTTAACTACTTTTTTCTTCTTTTTGGCTGCGCTTGAAGTTTTTGACGGTTTTTCTTCTTTCTCCGCTTTCTCGGTGCTGACCTCAGCAACGACTTCTTTTTCTTTAGTATCGTCAGTTGAATTCATGCCAATTTCCTCTGGCCCAATTTCTTTGCCACTTTCTTGTTCCTTAATATTTAATCGCCAGTCAGTTAATTTTGAAGCCAGTCTTACGTTTTGTCCAGCCCGACCAATGGTCAATGATAATTGATCTTGTGGGACAGTTACGGTAGCTTGTTTTTCTTTTTCATCAACTTCTACATTTGTGATTTTAGCTGGTAGAAGTGCATTAGTAATAAATTTAATTGGATCATCTGAATATTCAATGATATCGATCTTTTCACCATTTAATTCGTTGATAATTGTTTGAATACGAGCACCACGTTGGCCAATGCATGAACCAATTGGGTCAATGTTTTCATCTTCAGTATGAACGGCGATTTTGGTTCGACTACCAGCTTCTCTGGCAATACCTTTAATTTCAATTATTCCATTTGCAATTTCAGGAATTTCTAACCCAAACAACATTTTAACAATTTCTGGATGAGCGCGCGAAACAATTATTTCAGGGCCACGAGTTGTTAGTGCAATGCTGCTAAGATAAACTTTGGCACGGTCACCAACTTTAAATCTTTCGCCGCGTATTTGTTCATGTGGTGGTAAGATAGCTGAAGCCTTGTCTAGGTCAATAACAATATTTCGGCCATCGAATTTTTGGACCATCCCGGTAACAATTTGACCTTCTTTTTCTTTATAATCCTGATAAATTATATTTCGTTCTGCTTCACGTAGTTTTTGAATAATAACTTGTTTTGCAGTTTGGGCAGCCATACGACCAAATTCACCAGGAATGTCTAGCTCTGTTTTAACAAAATCACCGAGCTTGTAAGATTTTTTAATTTCTTTGGCCTCTTTTATTTGAATTTGCGTTTTGGGATTGAAGCGTCTAGCTTCATCGTCATCTTCCTCACCTTCTCCCTCATTTTTGTTTTCATTATGTTCTGCTAACCTTTGAGCTTCTTTTTCTTCACGGATTTGTTTTAATTCCTCGGCTGAGATTTCACCGTTAGCAATTTTCTCTTTTAATTCTTCTCTCTCAATTCTTAATTGTTCCAAAGCCTCTAACTCTTCTTCGGATAGATCCTCAACAACTTCCTTGATATCAAAAATTTTTGCTTGCGCAGTAGAGGCATCAAATTCAGCTTGGATATTTTGGGTTTTGTCCCCAAAATCCTTTCGAAAAGCAGCAGCAAGAGCAGAATTAATGGTTTCTAAAACTGAATCTTCAGATAAACCTTTTTCTGCACAAATTTGTTTAATTACTTGTTTAATGTTTTCCATATCTTTAACAAAAGCACTATTAAATAATAAATGATAAATTTAGTACTTAATACATAATTATAAATTTTTATAAAAAATGCTAGTTTAATAATCATAAACTAGCTTACGGTGATAGTATAACATGAGCATAATATTTTGTCTAGATAGGCCTTGCTAAATTCAACTTTGTGTGCTAAAGTAATAGCAGTTTATAAATAAAGATATTCTGCTTGTATAGCCCATTAATTTTGACCAGCTTCTATTGGTGTAAAATTACAGAATGTCGAAACAATTTAATATGACAGAGCACTATGAATTACTTTATATCGTGCCGATTAAGTTTTTGGATGACGATTTGCAAAAGATAACTGAGCAAGTTGATGTTATGATTAAGAAATTTAATGGTGAAATTACCAAACAGGACAATTTAGGTAAACAACGATTGTCTTATGCTATCAATGATATTCATCAAGGTACATATGTTTTGGTTGAGTACGACATGGACAAAGCTAATAATAAACAGCTTGACGATCAACTTCTTTTGACTCCAGAAGTTTTGCGACACATGATTGTTTGTCGAAAGGTAAAGACAGAAGCTGAAGTAAAGAGACAAGAAATGATTAAAGAAGGCATGAGAAAGTCCAAAGAAGAAGAGTTAGCTGAGATTGAAGAAAAGGAAAAAGATGGTGTAAAAAAGGAAGAGTTGTCAGGTGTTGAATCAGCAAAGCCAATAGTTACAAAAGAGAAAGAAAAATCTCAAAGATCAACTTTAGAAGAGTTAGACAAAAAGTTGGATGAAATTTTGACTGATGATATACTTTAAAATAAATTCTAAATCCTAAATTCTAAATCCTAAACAATGTTCAAAGTTCAAAATTAAAAGTGAGTTGTTGATGCTAATATTTTTAAGATTTGAATTTGTTTAGAGTTTCGGTATTAGAAATTAGAGTTTAAAAAAATATGGATTTAAACAAAGCCATGATGATTGGCAGATTAACTAGAGATCCAGAGGGAAGAACTACACCACAAGGTGCTACAGTTGCAAGCTTTGCAGTTGCTACAAATTTTGTGTGGAATGATGCCAATGGTCAACGTCAAGAAAGAGTAGAATTTCATAATGTTGTTGCTTGGCGAAAGTTAGCTGACATTTGTACTCAGTATTTACGAAAAGGTAGTCGAGTTTATATTGAAGGTCGTATGCAAACAAGAGATTGGGAAGGCCAAGATGGTATCAAGCGTTATCGAACTGAAATTGTTGCTGATAATATGATTATGTTGGACTCTCGAGGTTCTGCAGCTGGACAACCACAGCAGTCTGGACCAGCTCCATTGCCAACAATTCAGGCAGATGCCCCTGATCCTGATACTCAGATCCCACAAAGTAATGAAGGTGGCAATAGTGGTAGTAGTGACAGTGGTGCTAGTGAAGATGAAATTAAAATTGAAAATATACCTTTTTAAACATTTTGATTTCAGGTTTAATTTACAAGATTATACAAGATTGTAAAATCAATTTTGTTTGCCACTACTGTGGTAATCCGTATTATCTGTATATTAATCTGTAATCTGTATATATGAAAAATTCGTTAACCAAAAAACCAAAGAAATGCTATTTTTGTGAAAATGGAGTAGTGGATATTGATTATAAAGATATCCAGGTTTTACGTAAGTTTCTTTCTTCTTATGCTAAGATTTTACCTAAACGAAGAACAAAGGTTTGTTCTAAGCATCAACGTAAAGTAGCTCAAGCAATTAAGAGAGCCAGAATTATGGCTATGCTTCCTTTTGTAAATAGATAAAATTGTAAGGCTAAATATGGCTATAAAGGGTAACAGGATTTTATAGAGTCTTGCTACCTTGTATAGCCTTGTTTAGCCCTTTTCATTATGTTAGATATTTCACAAGTTCGCCTTGGCTCTGTTGTAAAACATGATGGTGCACCTTACACTGTTATTTCAGCAGCTCAAAAACAAGTTGGCCGTGGTGGTTCAATCAAAACAATCAAAATAAAAAATCTTATCGACGGAAAAGTCCTAGAAAAGACTTTGCAGGGAAATGATAAAATGGATTCCGCTGACTTGGCTAGAGGTAAAGCTCAGTATTTATACAAAGAAGGTGGGGAAGTCCATTTTATGAATAATGAAACCTTCGAACAGTTTAGCATTGAAAAAGAAAACGTTGGTGAATCAATTAACTTTTTAGTTGAAGGCGCTGATGTTACAATTTTATATTTTGAGGGCAATGCAGTATCTGTAGAAATTCCTACAAAAGCTGAATTAACAGTAACTGAAGCACCTCCTGGTGTTAAGGGTGATACTGCAGGAACTGCAACTAAAACAATTACTCTAGAAACCGGTTATCAGGTGAATGCACCTTTGTTTATTAAGGAAGGTGATAAAGTTAGAATCAACACTGAGACTGGGCAGTATGTTGAAAGAGTTAAAAGTTAGAAAGTTACAAGTTTATAAAGTGAAAATATAAAAACACCCCAATTTATGGGGTTGTTTTTTTTGTATTGACAATTTAATGTTAATTTGCTAAATTGGAGTGTTCCGAATTGATAATGATTGTACTTTTACAGTAGGAGGCTTAAGACATGGAACAGTCAATTGTTGAGCCAGCTGTTAGTTGGTTTAGTTTGTCTTTAATTATTGCGGGAATTGCACAAGGAAAAAACCGGGATGGTTTTGGATGTTGGTTATTTGGTCTATTCACTGGACCTTTTGCCTTGTTCTGTTTAGTGGCTTTGGCTCCAAAGCTTGATGAGGCTTCAGAATTGAAAGAATAATTTTCTCAAAATGCCCATATTCTCAAATTGAGGAGGTTGTAATGGTAGACTGCTCTAAGTGTAATGACACAGGCGTAAACGAAACCGGCAACAATGATTTGCCATGTGAATGTCCAGCTGGTGACACGGCGTTGTTTAATACTGTGGAAGCTAGTGAGCCTATTCCGGGTAGGCTTATCAAGCGACACTTTTACAATAATTCGCCGGATCCTTTGCATTATAGACATGGACAGCCGTACACGGTTGCTGAGCTAGAAGCTCGAGCAAAGTAAAAACAAAAGGCCCTTCCAACATCGGAGGGCTTTTTTTATTATGGTATAGTTTTATATCAGATATTATTATTAAACTTCTTTTCTCTGATCAACAAAACCACCTATATATTTGGCTTGATAAATTTCTTTGCCGTTTTCTGTAATGATTTCTTCGCCAGAAAAATTATCAACTTCTCCGGTGAAGCTATTGGAATAGGATAAAACATCTTCGTCGTATTTTTCAGGACCACGATAGGGTTTGTCTTTTGGGATAAGTTTCAAAGCATTCATTAAAATTCCGTAAACTTTATTATGATCCGAAACAGATTCATCAACCAACCCGTAATAAACCATTATATAAATAGGTTCACCCTTGAAAAATACAACTTCTCGGCCACCATAAGGTTCTCCACCAAAATAGTTGTCATGATATTTCCAATCACCAGATTCGAAAATTAAAGTTGTTGATTTATCCTCATTAATAGTTTTTTCTGCTGAATCACTAGCTGCATAAGTAGATTTTTTTGCTTTTACCAAAAACTTACACAGTTCGTTTTTATTAAACATATAAAGGTGTTACTTTTTATTAATAATTTTTTTAGACCCATGTTTTAAAACAAGTTATTTCTTTTCAGTTTCCAATATTGCATCTACAATTTTTTGAGCTTTTTCTCCCAGTTTTTTCCTTTTTTCAACTAATGCTAGATCATCCTTAAAAGCTTTTATGTATTCTTTCGTGGCGTCAGCAATTTTCTCGAAAAAATCAAAAATTGACGGCTCGCTGAGTGTCATTGGCTTACCGTCGTACATTCCAGAAAGGTTAAACTCCTCATGAAATTTTTCTTCACGTGCACGTTGCAAGTAGGCCTCACAACGAGCAATATCAAAGTCTCCTCCAGTGATCTTTGTGTTTGGATCTTTCATAGAATCTTCTACTTCTTGCTGTCGCTTTGAAAAGTAGTCAACAATCAGATTTACAGCGATTTCTTTGCTGGGGAACTGCTTTGTCTCAATAAACACCACTATTTGCTCTTTTTTATCAATATAATCTCTCATAACCTGAAGTGCTTCTTTGTTGCCCGCTTCAGCTTTCGCTTTAAGTTCAGCAAAACCTAAACCACCAGATATTTTTTCCAATTCGGACATTAATTTACCGAAATGTTGTTGCTGAACATCGGTGAAGTTAGCATGGAGTGCTTGTTCTTGGATTTGTTCTAGTGCTCTCATGTTAAATCTTAGGTATACGTTATTTTTTATTACGTTATTATTCTGGTTTTGTTGTAGTGAAGATAAAACAATAAATTTTATTAATCCGCCCCTAGTGTGTCTGCAAAAGCTTTAGCTTTCTTGTAAAGTTCATAAACATCAGCTACTGTTTCTGCTTCTTTCATCGCAAAGTCGTATACTTTTTTGGCATTTTTGGGATTTTCGTCAATTCTGAATACTTGGTCACTAATGCCTATTGCTTGAACTTTATCATCAGGGTCAAGTTGGGGAAAATAAAGAGTGTAATCCTGGTACGTACTATCGTAACCAATACTTATGCGAATACCGTTTATTTCAGTTTGTTCATGATATTCCTCTACTAAAAAATCATTTACTTCCCAGTCATAAGCTGTAGGATTTCTGGTGCCAGAAAATTGAACCTCAAAACCTTGAGCATCAACTTTAACAATGTCACCATGCATCTGTCCATCGGGTAGCATTACTCTTTTTCCCACTACTATTTGTTCTCGGGTGAGGTAGGGTGTTTTTTCCTCTGGCTCCAACGGGATTCGCTTGTTTTCAATAAATTCGACTATCTGTTCTTTATTTTCAATATAATCGCGTAAAACCTGCAACGCATCCCTATCTCCGGTTTCAGCTTTTTCTTTTAGCTCATCAAAACCAAGACCATCGGAAATTTCTTTTAGTTTAGCCATCAGCTTATCAAAATGAACCTGCTGAACTTCGGTGAAGTTAGCATGAAGGGATTTTTCTTGAATTTGGTTTACTTCCGGAGAAATCATATTTTAATAGATGATAATTCATCCCGCAGAATGAGGGAACGTTAAACAATAAACCTGCATCAATACATTGTTTATTATTTAAGGTTTACTAGTTACTTTTCTAGAGGTCTTCTTTTCTTTTTTCTAAAACAGCAACCCAAATTTCCTTATTGATTTTATCGAGAAGTTTTTTATTTTCACGAAGATATCGTTTGGCAGTTTCTCTGCCAACGCCTAATTTTTCATCACCATATGAATATGAGTTGCCAGCTTTGCTGACTACTCCATATTTTAATCCGGTATCAATTGCATCACCTGAAACTGAGATGCCTTCATTGTACATAATATCAAATTCGCAAGTCTGAAAGGGTGGTGCAACCTTGTTTTTTACAACTTTGGATTTCACTCGGTTTCCGATGGTCATTTCTGCTTTTTTAATTTGCGCAGCTCGGCGAACTTCAATTCGAACAGAACTGTAAAACTTAAGTGCCATACCACCAGTAGTAGTTTCTGGATTCCCAAAAAACACACCGATTTTTTGGCGAGTTTGATTAATAAAAATCACAGTTGTCTTGGTTTTTCCAACAATTGCGGCAAGTTTACGAAGAGCCTGACTCATTAATCTAGCTTGAAGGCCCATGTGTCTGTCGCCCATCTCGCCTTCGATTTCTGCCTTTGGAGTTAAAGCTGCTACAGAATCAATAACAATGATGTCCATCGCATTTGACCTGACTAAAGTTTCTACGATCTCTAATGCCTGTTCTCCTGTGTCGGGCTGAGAAATAAACATTTCATTAATGTCTATACCGATCTTTTTGGCATAGTCAGGATCTAGGGCGTGTTCTGCGTCGATAAAAGCGGCAGTGCCACCTGTTTTTTGTACTTCAGCTACAATGTGCTGAGACAAAGTTGTCTTTCCTGAAGATTCAGGGCCATAAATTTCAATAATACGGCCACGAGGTACGCCACCAACACCTAGAGCAATATTCAGAGAGATACTGCCAGTGGAAATAGCTTCAACGTTCATTGTGGCTGCTTCTCCTAGTTTCATAATTGCGCCTTCACCAAATTTTTCTTGAATTTGGGCAATTGCATCGGTAGCAGCATTTTGTTTTTGGGTTTCCTCTGTTGTACTTGATTTTTTTTTCATACTATCTCTTCAATAATCAAAGCATGGGGGTGTTTATCGAAGATGGTTAAATAAATTATATTGCTTAAATTTTTATTGTATTGGCTCAGTAAGTTGTTCATCGGTTACAATTACTTTTTTGTAAACAACTTTTTCTTTGCTGTGTTTCTTTTGTGCTGATATTTTAATAATATTTAATCCTTTTTGCAAGTCGAGAACTATGGAAAAGTTTCCATTCTTATCACTTAGCAAGGGGCGATCATTAATTCTTAGGTGAACTTCTTTTTCTGTTTGCCCTTGGATTTTTACTTGACTGGTCTGAGTGATTAGATTATCGGGAGGTGAGGCAATGATTAATTCAGGTGAAGAAGTTATCGTGTTAACCTCGCTTCCGATGTAGAGCAAAATTGCTGCGATAAAAATTATTATGACGGAATATTTCAGAGTTTTAGGATTTAGAAAACGGTTGAGCATTTTCTGGGACCGACTGAGCTTTATCGGCTTTATTCTCTTTTGAGTCTTGGAGTAAAGTGCTTTTTCTTTTTTGTATAAGTCTTCTACAGTTGAGGGATTTAATTCTAATAAGTCAGCATAAGCACGAATAATGTTCAAGGCATAAACATCAGCTGGCATTTGCCCGTAAGCATTAGTTTCTAGATATCTAAGGTAACGAACATTAATATTAATTGCCCGAGCTGCCTTGTCTCGTGATAAACCTTTTTCTTTCCGATGCTTTGCCAATCTCTCTCCTAGCGTCTGAATAGTTTCAATTTTTTTGTTGATAAAACCGGTCATAGTATAATGCCAATTACAAACTAGTAAATTTCATCAGCATTGGACTTCTGAGTTTTCTTTGTTTTTGGTTCTTCTATTTCATCATTTGCTTCATCTTCAAAGTCCTCGTCCAATTCGTCTTCATCAAATTCACCCTCCTCCGATAAATCCTCGGAGGACAGATTATCTTCTTCCTCATTCTCATCATCTTCTAATTCTTCATCATCTGCACTTTCGTTTTCGACTTCATCTTCAAACTCCTCATCAGCGGAGTCGTCTTCTTCATATTCATCTTCGTCTTCAATATCATCTTCTTGACTTGAAAATGGAGTAACCTCAGAGCTCACTGCAACTTCTTCTTGGTCACCAAAAACTTGTCGTGGCTTGGCGCCATCGGCTGGACCAACAATACCTGAATCTTCTAACATATCAATTAAACGAGCTGCTCTTGCATAGCCAATACGTAATCTTCTTTGTAAATAAGATGCAGAGGCTTTACCTGATTCAAGAATCAAATGTTTAGCTTCGTCAAATAGTTCATCTCCATCATTGCCACCTGCACCCTTGAAATCAAAACTGGTGCTGCTGCCACTATTTGGTTTTTCAGTCACTGCATCATGATAATCAGCTTCTCCTCCACAAGCATTTTTCAAGAAATTAACTACTCGTTTAATTTCTTCATCACTAACAAAAGCACCTTGCAATCTTATTGGCTTTGCGGTTTGTGGAGTCATGAATAGCAGGTCTCCTTTTCCAACTAGTTTTTCAGCACCTGAAGAATCAAGTATGGTACGTGAATCCATCAAGGAGGCAACACTGAAGGCAATACGACATGGAATGTTAGCTTTAATTAATCCAGTAATAACGTCAACTGATGGTCTTTGTGTGGCAACTACCATATGAATGCCAACAGCTCTTGCCATTTGTGTTAAACGGATAATACAACCTTCTACTTCAGCTGCCGCTGCAACCATTAGATCGGCCAACTCATCTATAATAATAACAATGTAAGGCATTTTTTCTTTGGAAGATAGATTGTAGGATCCAATATTACGTTTTTTTACTTTAGCTAATATGTCAAAACGCCTATCCATTTCACTAATAGCCCAACGTAAAGAATAAACAGTTTTGGTTACATCTGTAATAACTGGAGTTAGTAGATGGGGAATCCCATTATATACTGGAAACTCAACTCTTTTTGGATCAACCAGAATCAAGCGGAGCATGTCTGGATTGTTTTGATATAGTAAACTCATTATTATTGCATTTAAACAAACACTTTTTCCAGACCCGGTTGCACCCGCAACCAGTAGGTGAGGCATGCTAGTTATATCATCGATCAGGCATTTTCCACTTACGTCTTTTCCGAGAACAATCGATAAATTTGTTTTACGATTTTTAAAAGATCTTGATTGTAGAACTTCTCGGATTCTGACAACAGCTGGCTTTTGGTTTGGCACTTCAATACCAACCAAAGATTTCCCTGGGATTGGTGCTTCTATACGAATAGGGTGAGCTGCTAGTGCCAAAGCTAAATCATTGCTCAAAGTTGTAATGCGAGAAAGCTTTATGCCCTCTGCTGGTTTTAGTGTGTATTGTGTAACGGTTGGTCCGACTTGCACTGTGTCCATTTCTACCGGAATATTGAAATTTTCTAAAGTCTTGGAAATTCGTTCAGTCCCAGCTTTGATGTCGCCACTTGTTGGTTTTGATTTACGGTCATCAAGTAGTTTCATTGGTAAATCAATTTTGATATTTGTTGAACGAATACCTGCGGGTGTGGCTGTTTTATCACGGTTAGTTAAACTTTGAGCGGTTACCTTTACATCACTAACTTTTGTTGGTGCAATTTCTTCTTCGTACTCATCTTCTTCGTCTTCGTATTCATCCTCATCCTCTTCCTCGTCTTCATATTCATCTTCGTCATCTGTTTCGTCTCTATTTGACTTTCTACCTAGCATAGCTGGGATTTGTTTGAAGATGTTTGATTTTTCGAACAAATTTTCTAGACTTGTATTAAACATTAATAAAATACTGGCCAGCAAAAGTCCTACTAAAATAAGTAGCCCGGCCCAAAAGCCTAAATATAGTACTAACGGGTAACTAATTGCATACCCAATGATACCACCACCAAGTCCACTAAAAGATAATTCAAAAGAGTTAACAAAAGGGACTTTGAGATGTAGGAGACCATGGATACTTAGAAAAAATATACCAATGCCAGTGTAATTTGAAATGGTAACTTGATGTTCGTTTGGTTTTGCTAGTGCGTACCCTAGGCCAATTAAAATTAGGGGAAATATAAAGCGACCCCAACCAAGGGTAATACCCAAGGCCCAATCAATATAGACTCCAGCCTTACCAGCTAAATCTAAAAAACTTAAAATGCAAATTATGGCAATAATAAAAAGGAATATAATAATAATTCCCTTTTTAGTTTCTGGACTTAAGTTATAGTACTCAACCTCTTGATAACGTTTTGATTTTTTTCTTCGTTTAGCCATTTGTTTATATTAGAATCTAAGGGCAAAAGTTTTGATTTGGCCCTATATTCTTTATTTTTATGTTTGTTTCTATAAGCTATTTTATCATATACAGCTGTAGATGTACAGCATGAACAATTACCAATTACTCAAATAATAAGTATCAATTAAATCCAAATTTGCAAATTACAATTTCTAAAGTTATTTTGAGTTTTGAAAATTTATATTTGTAGTTTAATTGGAACTTGTGGCATTGATCAATTGATCATTTAAAAATAAAGGAGGACAGCTCACACGGAGCTGCCCCCTTCATATAATTTGGGAAATTGGAGGGAACTTCCCAAAAGAGCAGACAAATTTCACAACGAAATTATAAAAAGATCAATTTATGGTGTTGTGAAAAGAGGAGAGAGATCCCTCCAGGGCTTGTCTACTCATTTGAAAAGTTCACTTAAGAGAATTTAACTTCCAGAAAAATGATGAGGGGGGGCGTACGAGCTCTTATATAAGTTTGTAGCCCAGCCTCTCTCCCCATCAATTTTCTGAAAGTTAATTATCAGCAAAATGATGTAGAGGAAATTGGAACAGTTGAGCAATAAATGAATAATTCTCATTTGTCCAATAGTTGATGATAGAGATGGGCCAGCTTAATCGAGGTTAATCAATTTAGCTAGCGACCATCTACTTTCTCTCTCCTCGTACATCATTCTACAGATAAATTATTAAGTATGTTAATGGGACATTATAGCACATATTTAATATTTTGTCAATAGGTTCTGGCGGTTATAATGATATTTAGCTAAAATTAGAGTAATGCTCGCGTTAGTAATATATAATAAAGGTAGTTTTTGACTTGACAATTAAAATGAAATATAATATAGTTGATTATCAGTTCAAAGTTTATAAAGTAAAAAGTTCATAAAGTCGATCAAGTTGATTACAGTAAATGTTTATTGTTATCTCCTTTCTCCCCTTTATCCCATATAAATATGCATTTAATCCCAACGGTAGTTGAAAAAAGTCATTATGGTGAAAGAGCCTATGATATTTATTCAAGATTATTGAAAGAAAGAATTATTTTCATTGGTTCAGCCATTGATGATCAAGTGGCCAATTCAGTAATTGCACAGTTATTGTATTTAGAAAGTGAAGATCCCAAAAAAGATATTAAGGTTTATGTTAATTCACCTGGCGGTTCAGTCAGTGCTGGCTTAGCAATTTATGACACCATGCAGTATATAAAACCGGATGTAGTTACAATTTGCGTAGGCTTAGCTGCTAGTATGGGTTCATTACTTTTGACAGCAGGAACTAAAGGAAAACGATTTTCTTTACCAAATTCAAAGATAATGATTCATCAGGTTATGGGTGGCGCGCAAGGACAGGCAAGTGATATAAAAATTCAAGCAGAAGAAATTATCAAGGTAAAAGAAAATTTAAATAAGATACTTGCCAAACATACTGGTCAACCATTAGAAAAAGTTGAGCAGGATTCTGATCGTGATAATTATATGACAGCAGAAGAAGCGAAAAAGTATGGTTTGATTGATAAGATTATATAAACACGTAACACGAATCACATATCACACATATATTACGTAACATAACAAAAACAGCTGTTAGGCTGTTTTTGTGTGTATAAACTGAGGATAATGTCGGGATAGTCAAGGGGTAGAGAAGAGGGAGTTTAAATGTTATACTGTAAGTAGTTGTTTAAGTAAATAAAAAATGGATAATCCTCTCTATGCCGATTTTGCTAAATTTAGACAACAATGTGCAAGTGTTATCGGCTATTGACAAAGTTTTGAAAGTTTGCTATTATACTTAGTTGACAAAGATACCTAATCTTTGCTACATTGATATGAAAAGTCTCTTTTTACGGGCAGACACGACAAGCATGGGATTTTTGCTTTAGGTAAGATCAGGCTTCGGCTCGATTTGACCTGAGTAAAAATTTCTTGTCTGTCCATAAAAAGAGGTTTTTTTATTTTAAAGAATATAATGTTGTATTGACAAAAGTTATAATTTATATTAATCTTTACTATCATGATGTTCATTATAATCTAACTTAAATAATGGAGGACAGACATGCCAGGACCTGATGGAAATTCCAAGACTGAAAAGCCCGGAACTCTGGCGAAAGCAAAGTCATCAGCTTCTCGTTGTAAGTGTTGGTATAAAAAGTCCTACCGAGAAAAGGACGTAAGTGGGCAGACTCAACAACAAAAGGTTGTCGATTTTTTAAATTCACAGGGGGTCGGCCCCAGGGACTATGTAGTTTGCAGTCATGTTTTCAGTGATTGTTATGCCGTTTATTTGTTCTTTTATGCTCCGGCAATTAATTGTCAGCATTGCAATTCGGGGAACAGCAATCACAGAAAGAAAAGGCAGAAACGGGGTGACCGTAAGCTATTCGGCAGGTTGTGTTCTAGTAAGCAGGATAAAAACCGATCACCAATTGATCAAGTTGTAGATTTTCTAAACAAGCATGATCTACATCCTGAAGATGTTCAGATTTCAAGTGGAATGTTCGAGGGGTATGTTATTTTCATTCAGTATTTTGCTGAGCAAGAGCTGAAGTGATAAACTTTGTTGACCAGGGAGGATGAGGATGAAAAGGTTGAGAGTGGCAGTCAATGGTTGTGGTCGAATTGGTCGGCAGACTATTGTGATGTTGGTTGAAGATTACAGCGAATATTTTGACGTAGTCGCGGTGAATGATTTGGCGAGTATTGAAGATATTCAACGTCGCCTGGAAAGGGATTCGGTTTATGGTAAATTCCCTGGGTTTGTCGACTGTCTTGAAGGAAAAGATCGGCCGACTCTCTCCATTAAGAACAGTTCATGTTCGCATGTTCACTATGTCAGTGTTTGTTCAGAGAGTGAGCCTGCTCAGTTGCCTTGGAAGGAACTGGAAGTGAACATTGTTATTGATGCCACTGGCCGATTTACTACACGTGAACAGTTGAATGCTCATTTTATCGCGGGAGCCAAGAGAGTTGTTCTGACTGCCCCGACGAAAGATGAGTCCATTCCCATGTACGTGAATGGTGTGAATACGGATGGTGATGATTTTGAAAAGCATAACATCATTTCCAATGCATCATGTACCACCAATTGTGTGGCGCCGGTACTGTTCCTACTTCAAGAATTGTTTGGAGTTGATAAAGCGTATTTGAACACAGTTCACGCTGTTACCAACGGACAAAAGTTGTTTGACGGTATGGGGGGAAAAGATCCTCGACGTGATCGTGCTTGCATGTCTAGCATTATTCCGGCTTCGACCGGAGCGGCCGTGGCGTTGGAAAAGATTTTGCCAAAGCTGAAGGGTCGACTTGGAGGCGAAGCTACGCGTGTTCCTTTGGTAACTGGTTCCTATGTTGATCTGGAAGTTGTTTTAAATGAAGACATCTCAGTCGAGGAGCTGAAGACTATATTTCTGGAGAGTGTTTGTGGTTATGGTCTTGAAGGAGTTGTGGAGCTGATCGATGATCCGCAGTTTGTGTCAATCGACGTATCTGGGATGACAGCTCCATCAGTTGTTAGTTTAGACTTGATCAAGAGAACCTGGGAGAAAACTTTCCGAATCAAGATTTGGTACGACAATGAGTTGAGTTATGTATATCAGCTTTGCGAACTGATTTTCTTACACAATGTTGAGCACTGATAGCTAAACCAAAAAGCTGAGACAAAATTGTCTCAGCTTTATTATTGGCAATTGACAGATAAAATTGGAAATAGTAAGCTTTAAATCGAGCAGCTTTAACGGCACCAATCTAGGAGGTTTGCCATGAGAAGAACATCAAGAGAAAATTGGCTGGCTTTTTTCGAAATGCTAAAGCATCTTGTCAATGCAGATATAATTGGTCTTACCACTGATGATGAGCACAAGGTCTTAAAAAGGGAAGGGCTTTTTTATCAGGAAAACAATCGTTGCGATTGCGGTACCTTTGATTGTGATGATGTTTGTGAAGAAGGTCACTGCTCTAGCTTTGAACCAAATTTCAAGTTCGGTAAAATTGAGATTCGTTGGTCTGGAACTGATCCGTCCACTTGCAAGGAATTTCCAGATCTCCATCACAATGATTTTCGTAAACTGGTGGCAGATGTTACTGCTTTGCTGAAGATGCGGAATTATTAAAACCACAAACCCGTTCCGATAATTATCGGAACGGGTTTTATATTTGTATAATTAATTTACTTATTCTTCAGTTGTTACCGTCTCTTCCGCTTCTTCCTCCTCCGGATCATTCGTAACTTCTGGATCGTCAGCTAAGGCCTCAGCTTCTTGCTCTTCAATTATATCCTGGGCTTCCTTTTCTTTAGCCTCCGGATCAACTCCCACTAGAAAAACTTCTTGCCACGCAACGTAATGACTGGAGTAAGTAATTTTCTCAGTTTCTTGTCCAGGTTTAGTTATATAATGATAAAAAACTGTATCTGCTCCGTTGTGCGCATGCTCAGTTCTTTTCTTCTCTCCTGGTTCTAAATCTGTGGTTTCTATTTCTTTGGCTGGGCCAGGTTTAGTTATATTAAAGATAGTTGGTTTTAGATATCGGACATTGGCAACATTCGTTTGTCCTTCAAAGCTAACCTTTCTGCCATCTTTAGTTCCCCAGATTTCGAACATTAAATTATTGCCCCATATTTTTGATTGGATTAGGACGTGGTGTTCTGTGTCATTGATAAATTTAAAGTCTGGCCAGGGATCGTAAATGGTGGCATCAGTGCCGGCCGGTTCGTAATAACCAACGCGGTAAGAATGGTTTCTGCGAGCAGTTATTTTTAAGCCGGACTGCAAAACAGAGCGGAAAATTGTTGTACCAACTTGGCAAAGACCTCCTCCGTACTCAGGTATAGTTTCGCCTTTTTTGATAACCAATTCTGGTTTGTATCCATGTTGCCCATCAATATCACCCAAGATTCCAATTAAAGAAAACTCTTCACCTGGCGCAATGAGTGCACCGTGTAGAGAAGCTGCGCCTATCCCAATATTATGCCGTCGGTTAGAAGGACTGCCAGAAAAATCAGACCAGCCAGAGCCAATCATTTCTTTGATTCCTAAGTCATTTGTACTGCCAACATTTACCTCGGGATTAGTGACCTCAACGATTAGTTCAATCTTGGGGTTTTTATTCTTAATTATTTCTTGCAAAATTTTGTTATACGACTCTTCTTGGTTTAATTCAAGACCATCTTCACTTGCTTGAAATTCAGCTACTCGGCCAGCTTTAATTTGCAATTTAGCATCAATTGCTGGTTGGTTGATTTCCTGACCAATTGATTCTAGTTGACCATTAACCATGTCTTGATTTAGGGAAATTGAAACTAATTCTTGTTCATTTAAATCTAACTCCAGCCAATGAGTAAAATCCTCCCAGCCAATTTCCCATTGTTTATCAGTATAAGTGAAAATTATTTTTTCTAATTGCAAAAGCTCTTTGATTAATTCACTTTGTGTCAAAGCATCGTTCTTGGTTATTTGGGGTTGATCAACGCTGTGGATTAAGGTGATAGCTGGATTACTAAAATTTTGAATTGCTAGATCGAGTTGATTTATTGCTTGATTAAAATTAAAAGTTTCGCCCTGTTTGGCTTCAGAAAAATCTAGGGTGTATTGTTGTTCTTCTGGATCATTAATTTCAATTATAATTTCCGAGTTTTGAGCCGGTTTCTCCAGAATAGCGAACTCTGTTTGTAGGTTTTGTTTTAATAATTCTTTGTCAAAACGATAGTCGACAGGAATTGATTTTTTAGTGATAGGAAAGGCTAATAGTTTCAAGTATTTTTTCCAATAGGCATCATTATGTCCAACCGTAAAAGCCTGGTCAATTAAACTTTCCAAGTTCAGGGTTAAAATATTTTCATCGAGGTTTTCAATTTGTTTAGTGTTGTCTAAATATGAAAAAGTAAAACCATCTTTGTAGGTTTGCTTAAACTTACCTTTAATTATATTAGTGGCCTGAGTTTTGGTTAACCCACCGAGATTAACATCATCAATTTTTATACCTGGATAAATTTGGTTACTGTATTTATAAGCCAAGGCCATTGAAGTTCCAAATAAAATAAGTGCAATTATAAAAATAATGCCCAGGGTTATGCCTAGCCACTTAAGATATTTTTTGTTATTTAAATCAAGTGTCATTTAGTCATCCTTTAATATTTCGTTAAGTACGTTAACAGCGGTATTTTCTGAAATGGTGGTTTGTTCTACGTCTTCGGTAATGTGAATTCTAACTGCATCACCTTCGTGGTGATTTGTGGGTAGTTTGTCGACAGGCCAGGTTAGATTGTGGCCATTTCCCAGGTTGATAACAGCTTTATCTTCCTCGATCCGATCAATTGTACCTTTGATGTAATTCATAGCTAGATAGCGATACGAGCGAGACGAGTAGATATTTAACTTGTTTTACTAGTCTTGCTTGTTTCGCTTTAATGTTCCTTTACTTTGATGCTGATCTTTTTCGTTTCATCAGCTTTTGGTAATTTTATTTTTAAAACATTATCCTTGAGGGTGGCTTCAATCTTGTCTGCCAGAACAGGAAAAGGTAAAATTACACTTCGGGAAAATTTACCCCAGTAACATTCTTGATATATATATTGATTATGTTTTTCAGCTGCATATTCGCTGGTGCGTTCACCTTTGATGGTCAGTATGTCTTTGTCTAAGTGAATATCAAGACTCTGGGATAGTGATCCGGCCACAGGAGTAATTACATATAGATTATCTTCGTCTTGATAAATATCAATTGAAAGTTGGGCCTCCTCTGGAATGTCCGCTTCTTCAGTGAAGGCTGGTGCATAATAGTGATCCTTGACACTTGCTTCGTCCGTTGGTTTAGATATTTCATCAGAAAAAAATTTATCTGGATGATAGTGTTGTTCTAGATCATCTAGGTGGTTGAACCAATTTTGATTAAAGTCGTCAGTCATATTAAATAAATTGTTAAATTGTTAAATTGTTAAACTGTTGTTTAAACAATATAGCAATATAACAATATAACAGTATAACTTCATTATATAATGAAACTCAGGAAAACAAAAGAGTCCCACGTGAGGACTCTTTTGTTTTATGTAAAGTTTACATTACATCTGAACTTTCATCTACTGGTTCATTTACTGTTTCTTCTACTGGAGCAGCTGGAGCTTCAGCGTGTTGAGATGCTTTAAGCGCATCTTTTAGAGTTTTTCCAGCTTTGAATTTTACAACCTTAGTTGGAGGAATAGTAATTGGTTGTGATGGATTTTGTGGATTTACACCTTCACGACCTTTTCTAACTCTAGCGGAAAAAGTTCCAAACCCGGTTAATGTTACTTCACCACCACTTTTGATAGTTTCTGTAACGGTACTGGTAAGACATTCAAGCATGTCTTCAGCTTGTTTTTTTGTGACGCCAACTTTGTCAGCAATAACGCCAGCTAATTCTGCTTTATTCATAGAATCGTTTATTAGTTGTTAGATTTTAGATTTAAGTTTAAGTAATTAGGTTATTTTTTATGTTTTAAAATCAGTGACTTTTCTAAGCCATAAAGCATTTTAGAACATTCATTATACCTAAGAATATATGAAAAGAGTTGTTTTTTAGTAAGATAACCTTTAGCCGTAGCAATTTTTAAATGATGTTTTGTCTCTCTAATTTCTCCTTGTGCTCTGCTTATGCATTCAAGATATATATTGGTATGTTTATTTCCAAACCCTTCAGCTAGATTCGCTGGAGGAGAATTTGAGGAGCGTCTTAATTGAGAACCTAATTCAAAAAGTTCAAATTTAGGAAAAGACTTTGTAAGGTGATTGATCTCCAGTGTTAAAGTGAATAATTTTTTATAGACATCTAGATCTTCAACTCTCATAATGTTCTTTAATCTTAAATCCTACAACTTGAATCTATACTTCAACATTTATTTTAATTCTTTCAATTGACTCAGCAAGTCCTGTTTCTGGCTTAATTATAGCAAAAATTCCATCAATTTGGCAAGTCCCAGTTTCTGGAATCTCGTGAACCGCTGGAGTTTGAGTTAAAAAGTTTTTCATAACATTATCAAGACCAACGCCTAAACTTGAGTTTTTTAGACCAACCATACCAGCATCAGAAATCATGGCCGTGCCTTTTTCTAGGATTTGTTCGTCTGCGGTTTGTACATGTGTGTGTGTTCCAATGACTGCGCTGATTTGTCCGTCAAAGTATCTTGGTAAAGCGTTTTTTTCTGAAGTAGCTTCCGCATGCAAATCAACAATGACACCTGCTAGGTTACTGTCTTTGTATTCGTCTAATATTTCTTGGAGCTTTCGAAAAGGGCAGTCAAACTGCTCACGAAAAAACACTCGTCCCATTAAATTAACAATTAAAATCTTATATGCCCCAACTTCAACTACTCTATAACCATCACCGGGTACACCTGGAGGGTAGTTGGCAGGTCGAATGATTGGTAATTTCCCTTCAGATAGAATTTGCTCAACCTCAGCAGCATTAGAAAAGACATGATTTCCAGAAGTAAAAAAATCAACACCGGCGGAAATCATTTCCTTCAGAGTTTTTTCTGTAATGCCTTTACCATGCGCTAAATTTTCTGCATTAGCAATGACTAAATCAGGTTTATATTTTTTCTTTAGCTTTGGTAAAGCCTTGGTTAGCCCTTTACGGCCAATTTTGCCCATGATGTCACCAAAGAATAAAATTTTGATCATAAATTTATTTGCTAAATATCGTATAGGGATTATAACACCTTTGCTAAATTAACACAACAATAAAAATGGTTGTGTGGATATCTTGACGTTTTGCCGCTTTTTAATTAAGATTAAATAAAGGTTGCTCTTTCAATAAGGAGATACTCATGAAAACCTATATTATGGAAATCGGTTTAGTCTGGGACAATATGGCCGCTGCTGTTGATAAAACAGAATGTCGATTTTCTATGAGAGGCCCAGTTTCAGATCATGATGTTTTGATTCACGCTCAAAATGTGTTTAGCGGTTTTCATTTTGATCCGCGAGATAGTGAAATAAAAAGTGTTGTTGAAGTTCTGGAAGAACAGCAAGAAACCTTAGAAGATGGAACAGTGAAACTTGTTCGCAAGACAAGAGTTGTAACATAAAACCAAAAGCACTCCTCGACTACGTTCGGAGTGCTTTTTTAATTTAAACAAAACTCCCCACTTCTAGATACTGAAACAAGTTCAGCATGACAGAAGCGGGGAGTTTTTATTTGGTTGCTATAATTTAGTATTTGGAGATTTAGTTTATCAGTATATCAGTAAAAATCAGTAAACATTACCTTGCGTATTCAGTAATCCGACTTTCACGAATAATGGTAACTCTAATCTCACCAGGGTATTTAAGTTCTTCTTCAATTTCTTTAGCAACTTTTTGAGCAAGCTTTTCTGCCGCAAGGTCATTTATTTTATCTGGTTCTACGAATACACGAACTTCACGACCTGCCTGAATAGCATAAACCTTATCTACTCCATCATGTCGTTTGGCAATGCCTTCAAGTTCTTCCAGTCGTTGAAGGTATCTTTCATAAGTATCTTTACGTGCGCCTGGACGAGCACCAGAAATAGCATCAGCAACTTTAACAATGACTGCTTCTAAGGTTGGTGGTTTATCGTCGTGGTGAGTTAGAATTGGAGCAATTATTTCATCTGAAAGCTTAAACTTTTTACCGATATCACGACCTATTTCAGGATGAGTTCCCTGGATTTCGTGATCAACTGCTTTTCCAATATCATGTAAAAACCCAGCCTTCTTGGCTATTGTTACATTGGCGCCTAAACGTTCAGCTAGTAATGCTGACAAATGAGAAACTTCAATTGAATGTTGTAAAACATTTTGACCGTAACTAGTTCTGTATTTCAAGCGTCCAACAATTTGTACTAATTTTGGATCTAGGCCAGCGACACCAACTTCATAACAGGCCTCTTCTCCAGCTTTTTTAATTTCAAGAGCAATTTCTTTTTTTGATTCTTCAATAGCTTCTTCAATTCGGGCTGGATGAATTCTTCCATCCAAAATTAATTTTTCTAAAGCCTTCTTTGCTACTTGTCTTCGAATTGGGCTAAAGGCTGAAACTGTTATTGCTTGTGGTGTGTCGTCAACAATGATTTCTACTCCGGTAGCTTGTTCTATGGCACGAATGTTGCGACCTTCGCGACCAATAATTCGTCCTTTCATTTCGTCAGATGGTAAATCAACAATAGAGGTAGTTGATTCAACCGCATGAGAAATAGAACAACGTTGAATAACCAAAGCTAAACTTTCTTTGGCTAATTTTTCCAGTTCAGTTGAGTTTTCATCTTCTAGTTTTTTGATTCGGCTTACTAAATTTTCGGCCATGTCGCTTTCAACGTTGTTCAGAAGAACTTCCCTTGCTTGTTCTTTGTTCAAGCCAGCAATTTTTTCTAATTTAGCAAGTTGTTCTTTTTTAATTTCCTGAATTTGAGCTTTAATGTTTTCTAATTTTGTCGCACGTTCTTGAAGTTTTGTTTGCTTAGATTCTAGATTTAATAGTTTTTGATCAAATAGAGACTCACGTTTTTCCAATCTTTTTTGCAACTCCCTTATTTCAGATCGACGACTGGTTTCTTCTTTTTTCGCTTCATCTATGACTGACAAGGCTTGGTCTTTTGCTTTTAGCAAAATTTCTTTTTCTTGAGTCTTGGCCTCACTAATCATGTTTTGCATTTTGGATTCTAGGGAATCTGCTTCTACTTGAGCCATTTTTTTTCTGACAAAATATCCAGCTAAGATACCTAGGATTACACCTGCTCCAATCAAAATAGGATATAGCATATTGTATAACTGCTACTCCTGAAGAAACATTTGGCAAGAGGGTCTGTTGTTGAATACTTGTCCGACAGCAGGCCCTTATAGAAACACAAAACTAGAAGTCCGTTTTTCGGGGCTTTTTTAGCAAAAGTCCAGTTTTTGAAGAAGTAATTAAATTCATGTTTTTATATTTCTAATTGTCCTAAAATTAGGACAACGAAGAAAGAAAGTAAGTTTAATCTTGTTCAACCAAATGCGCTTTTTCAAGAGATAGCAATCAATTTATTATTTCTTAATTGTACATACATTATAGCAAGGATTTCAAGGTTTGTCAATGTGTAAAAAGAGGCTTAATTTAGTTGTTGACATTTTGTTTTTTATGGCTTATTCTATAGTATTGGCTAAAAAGTGAATTTGTATTTAGTTTTTTCAACAATGAGGAGTGCTATGTCAGAACAACTTACAGAGGTATGTCAAAGGGTTTATAATGAAGTTCAAGATGTTTATTGTTTACGAAGTCGTCTTGAGATTCTAAAAGCTTTTTATGAAGAAGCTTGTAATGTTGTCGAGGCAGTTTTTCAAATTCCTGAAATAGCAAAAAAAGTACATGCAATTTTGGATGACAATGGAAGTGATATTTTTCGACTTTACCCTAGTTATGGGGTGAGAGGATATTTAGTACTTAGGGTTGATGATAAATTTCGATTTGTTATGGCCTATTTAGAGAATTCACTTGGCTGTCCGATGAGTAATGATATGTTTGAAGACATTACCCTTGATAATATGAGTGGAGTAAAATCATATAATTATAGAAGCCATTGTGCTGAATTATCCTTTTTTCATGTTCCTGAAAATGTAATTCGTCTGATAGTATATCGTGAATTTAAGTTAGTTAGGCGGGACCCAAATATCATATAGGATTTGGACGTTACAAACCAAAGACTCTCCGATGAAACATCGGAGAGTCTTTTAATATAGAATTTATTCAGTTTTTTCTTTTTTTGAAGTATCTTTTGGATCTTCTTCAACCTTAGGTTCTTCTTTTGCTTCAGTAACTTCTTCGACTTTAGGTTCTTCTTTTGATTCAGTAACTTCTTCGACTTTAGGTTCTTCTTTTGATTCAGTAACTTCTTCGACTTTAGATTCTTCTTTTGATTCAGTAACTTCTTCAACTTTAGATTCTTCTTTTGAATCTTCAACAACTTCTGCTTTATCTTCTTTTGCTTTTTTATCTTCTGATTTATCATCCTTGTCATCCATAGATTTGATACTTAAACCAAGTCTATGTTCATTTGGTTCAATTGAAACGATTTTGAAACTCATAGTGCTACCGGTCTTGGCAAAATCTTCAGTGTTCGTAATTTTTTTATTGGATAATTCAGAGATATGAGCAAGTCCGTGAATATCTTTATCCAGTTTAACAAATAAACCAAAAGGTGTTGATTTGATAATCTCACCTTCGACCACATCACCAACGGCATATTTTTCGTTAATGTTGTCCCAAGGATCTCTTTGTAGTTTTTTGCTAGATAGGAAAATCTTTGAGCCTTCAACTTTTATGATTTCAGCTTTAACGCTGTCACCAACCTTGAATAAATCAGATGGGTTGTCAATTCTTTGCCAAGCTAATTCAGAAATATGAATTAAGCCTTCTAGGTTTTGACCAAATTCAACAAAAACACCAAAGTCAGTTACCGCTGTGATTTTACCATCAACTAGGTCTCCTGGCTTGTATTGACTTAAGGTGTCTTTTTGGTTTTCTTCCCAAGCAGCCTTTTCTGAGGCAATTAATTTTTCATTATCAGGATCAATATCTAATACTTTTACTTTGAATTCTTGGCCGATATAGCTTTTTAATTTTTCGAGAATTTTATTTTTATCACCACCTTGAACACGGGGATAAAATTCTGGACTAAGTTGAGAAACAGGTAAAAATCCTGGAACCCTATTTACGGTAATTAGTAGCCCACCTTTGTTTGCGTCAGTAACTTTAGCTGGGATTGTTTCTCCGCTAGATTTGTATTCTTCCAGTACGGACCAGGTTTTTAGGTGACCTGCAAAGCGGAAAGATAATTCTAGCAATCCTTGTTCATTTTCAAGTTCCATTACTGTTGCTTCTGTTGTGTCTCCTACTTTTAGATTACCAAATTCGTCTGATTCATTGTAAAGTTCTTTTCCTCTAATAATACCAGTCATGACTCCATTAATGTCAAGTAAAACTTCTTTTTTTGAGCCAGCGATTACTAGACCTTTAACAGTATCACCAACTTGAGGTAGTGATTGTACGTTTTTATCATCCTCAATCAATTTGTTCATTGGTGAATTAAGGTCTACTTTGATTTGTTTTTTAGCCATTTTAGATGGTCTCGTTCCTATAATTTGATATAAAAAATTCCACCTTTGGTGGAGATTATAAAAAATTTAGTTTTCCAAGGGTTATGAATTAGATTAAAATTTAAAGATTTGTACAAGTTCTTTGATTAGTTTACCGTAAATATAGATTTATGTCAAGGCGTTGAAAGAAGGTGTATAAAAAGGAGGGATTATCGGTTTACAAGTTCATTTAATTTTGCTAAAATGTAGGTACATAATATTTTATTAAATAAGATACACTTAATGTATCGTTAGTTTTAAATTAGATTAATGTGACATAGATTAGTGTGCTTAAATATAATTTACAACATATAACATTATGAATATAACATGGTTAGGGCACTCTTGTTTCAAAATAGAGGGAAAAATCAAGGGTCAGCAAATTACAATATTAACAGATCCTTTTGATAAGAGTACCGGTTTGCGTTTACCAAAAGTAAGGGCAGAAATTGTTACTGTAAGTCATTATCATGATGGTCATAGTAATGTTGCTGGGGTTACTCCTGTAGAAGACAAAGGTCTTGTAGTTATTGATCGCCCAGGTGAATATGAAGTTGCTGATGTGTTTGTGTTTGGCATAGGTTCTTATCACGACAAAAAACAAGGTAAAGAGTTGGGTAAGTCAGTAATGTTTAAATTTGATGTAGGTGGAATTAAAGTTTTACATTTGGGAGATATTGGGACAGTTTTATCTAATCTTCAATTAGAAAAGATTGACGATGTAGACGTTTTGTTAATTCCCATCGGTGGCAAATATACAGTAAATGCAAAGGAGGCAGCAGAAATTGTACGTCAGATTGAGCCGCGTATTGTTATCCCTATGCATTATAAAATTCCAGGATTGGAAATTGACCTTGATGGCTTGGATAATTTTAAAAAAGAAATGGGCAATAAAGCGGAGACGGTAAGTAAATTAAAGATAGCGAAAAAAGACTTACCGGTCGATGATGTTAAATTAATTATTTTAGAAAAATCATAAAAATGAGTACTGAAGAATATTGATATACTGATGTGAAGATATGAACTAATCAGTAAATCAGTATGGTCAGTAATCAATTAAACATATGGAGGGTCATGAACCAGACACAAGATATTTAACCCTTTGGATTTGCGTTATTATTTCTGCCGTAATAATTTTTACTGGTTGGATTTTTGTGATGAAGTACAATTTTACCAAGATTAATGAGGAAATGGTCAATCAAGATGTAACAGTTGAAAAAGCAACTCAGGAGATGGGGGAGATGTTTGATGGTGTGAAGAAAATAATGGAAGAACAAGGAAGTCTTCTTGAGGAGGTGCTTGAAAAAGAGGCAGCAAAAGAAAAAGAGTTGGAAGTCTCAGGCGATAAGAAAATAAAAGAAGATGAGGTGATAACAGAAACAGAATAATCAAAGTAATTATCAACAAGTCCTTAGCGTGCTACGGATGTAAATGTTTATATATTTTTTATTTTTAATAATTTATGCCAAAGAAAAAACAAACTGAAAAAAAGCCCAACGAAGAGCAGGCTCCAATCA
This sequence comes from Candidatus Falkowbacteria bacterium, assembly GCA_018674305.1. Lineage (NCBI taxonomy): Bacteria > Candidatus Falkowiibacteriota > Candidatus Falkowiibacteriota bacterium. The sequence continues at coordinate 259,534 of JABHAL010000004.1, forward strand.
AGGCAGCAGTTCAGGATATTTCTATAATTGATGAAATGCAAAGTTCATACATTGATTATGCTATGAGTGTTATAGTTTCTCGAGCGTTGCCAGATGTCCGAGATGGGCTAAAGCCTGTTCATCGTCGAATTCTGTATGCTATGTGGAGCGTTGGACTTCGTTCTAGTTCTAAATTTCGTAAATCGGCTACGGTAGTCGGTGAGGTTTTAGGTAAATATCATCCGCATGGTGATCAAGCTGTTTATGATTCAATGGCTAGGATGGCTCAGGACTTTAACATGCGCTACATGTTGGTTAATGGTCAGGGAAACTTTGGTTCAATGGATGGTGATAGGCCAGCGGCGATGCGTTATACCGAAGCAAAATTAAGAGGCATTTCTGAAGAATTATTATTTGATTTAGAAAAAGATACTGTTGATTTTAATCCCAACTATGACGGATCCCACAAAGAGCCCAGTGTTTTGCCAGCCAAGTTGCCACATTTACTTTTGAATGGTGGTGTGGGTATTGCAGTTGGTATGGCAACCAAGATACCTCCCCATAACCTGATGGAAGTTTGTGATGCGGTGTGTCATATGATTGATAATCCCGATTGTAATTCAGAAGATTTAATGGAGCATGTCAAAGGCCCAGATTTCCCAACTGGCGGTATTATTTATGATCAAACTGAAATAAAAAGAGCTTACACTACGGGAAAAGGTAAGATTGTTATGCGTGGTAAAACTGAGATTGTTGAAAGCAAGGCCGGTCAATTCAAAATAATTATTTCGGAAATTCCATATCAATTAAACAAAGCCAGTCTATTGGAAAAGATTGCAGAGTTTGTAAAAACAAAAAGATTAGAAGGTATTAGGGATGTGAGAGATGAGTCTAATAAGGATGGTGTACGAATTGTGGTTGAGCTTAAGCGAGATGCTTTCCCTAAAAAAGTTTTGAATCGGTTATTTAAATTAACCCAACTGCAATCAAATTTCGATGTTAATATGTTGGCTTTGACGGGTGATTATCAGCCAAAGGTTATGAACTTGTTTGATATTCTTAATTATTATCTTATTCATCGTCAGGAAGTTGTTGTTCGGCGAACAAAATATGAATTAAAAAAAGCAGAAGATCGTGCACATATTTTGGAAGGTTTAAGCAAGGCCATTGATAAGATCGATGCAGTGATAAAAATCATTAGAAAATCAAAAGACAAGGAATTAGCAAAGCAAAATTTAATTAAGCAATTTAAATTTACTGATATTCAAGCAGTTGCTATTTTGGAAATGCGATTACAGAACTTGGCGAATTTGGAGCGTTTAAAAATAGAAAACGAATTAAAAGAAAAGAAAAAAATTATTGCCGCATTAAAAAAATTACTATCTTCTAAAAAAGGTATTTTGGGTGTAATTAAAGATGAGTTAACTGAAATTAAAGAAAAATATGGTGATGAACGAAAGACTAAGATCATTAAGTCGGCAGTAGGTGAGTTTTCTCAGGAAGACTTGGTCCCGAATGAGCCAGCCTTGGTAATGGTCACAACGGATGGATATATTAAACGAATGCCACTAGAGACTTTCAAAACTCAACATCGAGGAGGTAAAGGGGTTATCGGTCTAACAACCAAGGAGGAAGATGTTGTTGATTTATTATTTACTACTTTGACACATAACGATTTGTTGTTTTTCACTTCAATGGGCAGAGTGTTTCAGCTAAAAGCTTATGATTTGCCAATTGGTTCAAGAACCTCAAAGGGACAGGCCTTGGTCAATTTCCTTCAGCTCGGACCTGATGAAAAAGTAACAGAAATATTACCAATAAAAGATCAGACCGATGCTAAGTTTTTATTCATGGTTACTGAGAAGGGAACGATTAAGAAAACTGCGATTGAAGATTTTGCTAATGTCCGTCGTTCTGGCTTGATTGCTATTCGTCTAAAGCCTGGGGACCGTTTACGTTGGGTTAAACCAACTAATGGAAAAAAGCAAATGATGTTAATTTCTGCTCGTGGTCAAGCAATCAGGTTTGCGGAAAAAGACGTACGAAGCATGGGGCGTACTGCGGCAGGTGTGCGTGGTATTAGACTGAAAGCCGATGATCAATTAGTAGGTGTCGGAATGATTGAACCGGACAAAGAAAAAGTTTTGCAAGTTTTGACCTTAGCAGAAAACGGCTTTGGTAAGCGTTCAAACCTATCAAACTACAAAGTCCAAAATCGTGGTGGTGGTGGTATCAGAACCTTGAAGGTTTCCAGCAAAACCGGAAAAGTTGTGAAAGGGATGATTATTGATTCTGAGCAAAATAAAGATAATGATATTATGGTCATTTCTAGTAAAGGTCAAGTAATAAGAATGCCTTTCAAGACGATCAGCGAACTTGGGCGTGATACTCAGGGAGTTCGATTGATGCGCTTTAAAGAATCCAAGGATAAGGTAGTTACATTTTCAAAAATTGTAACTGACGTGAAAGATCGAGGATAATAATTTGTAATATAGTTCAAATAAAAATCAGGCGCTTTTGAGTCGCCTGATTTTTTTATATATTTATCCTGATTTTATATTTTTACTACTGACCAGCCGGCTTCAATCTTTTCCAACTTGCCGGTGATAGAAAAGCCAGCTGCTTTTGCATGTCCGCCACCGCCGAATTTTTGTGCTAATCTGGACACGTCAATGTGGTCTTTTGTGGTGCGTAGACTACATTTAATAATGTTGTCATCGCTTTCTCTCATTACTAAAATTATGTTTGCTTCGTATAAAGTTGTTAGGAAGTTTGCCATGCCTTCAAATACTTCTGGCAGAATGGCGTCTTGTTTGGTGATAACGGCAGTAACAATCTTGTGTTTTTCGTTGAAATGTAATTGAGATAGAATTTTACCCCAAAGTTTTAATGCTTCAGGTGAATTATTTCTCCAGGTGTTCTGAATAATCTTTTTTATGTTAGCTTTGTTTCGCAAAAGTTCAGAGGCGATAGACATTGATTCTTTGGTGGTTCCAGCATTAGTAAAGTAAGTTGTATCAGTTATAATCCCAGTCAGGAGTAAGGTCCCAATTTCTTTTGTAATTGGAATGTGATGTTTTTTGAGGAAACGATAAATCAACTCCGTGGTAGCGCCAGCCGGTTGAACAACATTAATGTCAGCGTAATAAGGATTTGTTTGGTGATGATCAATATTAATTGTAGTGATCTTTCCTCGGACTTGTAAAAATTTTTCAGCAACACCAGTTTGAGTAGTGTCTCCGCAATCCACAGTAATTATTAAATCATAGTTGAAGAAGTTTAATTCCTCTGAATTTGTATAAAATTGGTTTATGTCAAAAAAATCCAGGTTTGTAGGAACTGGATCTATGTTTCCAATGGTAACTTTTTTGTCTGGTAGAGAATTAATGTAAAATGCCAAAGCACCTGCTGAGCCTAAAGTGTCTGCATCGGGTCCGCGGTGTGACAAAATGAGAATATTTTTACATTCTTTGATTAGGGAAAATATTTTATCTGAATCGAGCATAATTGAATTACTTTTCACTAATTTCATCAAGCTTGCTGTACATATCATCAGTAAATTGTTCTCGGTCATCAATTTTGAAAGTAAGTGTGGGTGTGAATTTTAAATGAATATGTTTGCCTAGTAAGCCGCGGATTTCGTGTCTATGGTTAATTAAAAATGCTAAACCTTCTTTTGATTTATCAAAAGGAAGGATACTCACAAAAGCAGAAGCAGTTTTTAGATCAGAGCCACACTTGACCAGTGATACAGTTATTAATAAATCAAAAGGGGTCTCTATTTTTTGCGAAATTATTTCGCCTAGAGCTTTTTGTAACATTGCATTAACTTGTAGCATTCTGTCCATAATATTTTTAAATCCTAACTCCTAAACTTTAAATTCTAAACAATTTTTAATTACAAATTTTTAAATTTTAATAATTTGAGTTTGTTTAGGGTTTATATATTAGGTTTTAGAACTTATCGTTCATTAAGAGTTAAGCTTATTCTATTATAGCAGATTTGTCAATCCTGTCATTCTATAAGATGGGGTATCTTGACATGGTCGAGTTATAGTGTTATACTCTGGTGAATGGTGTTTTGGTTCATTTTAGTTACTCAGCAAGGAGGAAAGCATGAGTAGACTGAGAGTAGTTCTGGTTGGTCTTCTGTCTCTGGTAGTACTACTGGCTGGAACAACGAGTTCGCAGGCCAAGGATCGAAATGAAAAACTGAAGGATGCTGTTCCGGTGATTGCCGTGGCCTGGGAAAACGCCCAGCCACAGTATGAGCATGAACTTCAGGTTGTGTTCATGTATTACAATGTGGAAATGACATTGGCTGAAGTTTTCAGTCATGCCAGATTCATGGTTCCTAACAGGACGAATGAACTGGGCTGTCTGGTCTATGAGGATTCAGGTTTTGTGCCTTTCAGTCGGGTTGTGGTTTGTCCAAAGGACAAGCGAGTGATTGTGCAGGATGATCTGAGTGCTGGAGCAAGTTTGAGCTTCGCTACCAAGTTGAGACCTTACTATCTGCCTCACCTTCTTGGCGCGTTGTATGACATCGACACAAGCAGGATTGTTGATTGCGAAGGCAACGCAGAAAAATGTTCTTCATTGATGAAGAGTGAATAAGTAAACCTAAGAGTTAATCAAATCATATTTGGTTGACTCTTTTTTTTTGTAAATTTAGCCAATGTCTGGCAAGGTTTATTGACAAAATATAAAAAATGTGCTATAGTGTCTTTGTTACGTGGCTCCAGCTTGGCTTACCCCCAAGTTGGTTGGTTCTTTCACACCGGAGGCGCAAGATGCGTCGTGTCTCATTTTTGGTAATTGTAGTGATAGCAGTTTTGTTTAACGCTCAGGCAATGGCCTGGGAGAAGTTTGAAGATGAGCAGATCAACACTGAAGAGCAATTAATGCTCATGGTTGATTACTCCAAGCCGATTCCTGCGCTGACCGTTCTCCAAGTCAAGGTTGAAAAACAAACCAAGACAATTAGAAAGGAGAATGGGGCAACCTGCGAGCAAGAGGTTTCTCGTAAGAATGTGTATGGCCGTCGAGTCATGCCCGAACTTACGCCAGAAGGAGAGCAGATAGTAATTTATCTGCAGCCGATTCCTGAGTTGGACTGGATTGTAGTCAAGCCTCAGGAGCAGAAAGCAATGGCTGTAGTTTTACTACCTGGTTCTCGCACCGCCTACTATCCTTTCAAGTTAGTCAAAGAACTTAAGGATGGCAGCAAGCTTTATTCTTTGTCCATTGACACGGTTGTGCAATGCGACGCTGAAGGTAAGTGTCAAACCGAAGAAAAGAAATAGAAAGGAGAAGGTTATGATTCTTGATTCATTTTGTGCAGCCGCGGTTTCGCTTTTGGCTTTGTTCTTGATTATGGTGGGTTGCCTGGCAACTGCCAGTGGTGCAGTGCAGGCGTTTGTAGCCCTGTTTGCCACCAAGGTAATTCTGGGCAAGGTAGCATTCTTTCTCGGGATGTCGATTCTGGGAGTTGCTGCCTTTGTAACAGGGCTCAAGCTGGATAACCTATCGGTAGATTAGTTTTTATCTCAACCAAAGAGCTGACTTCTCATACGAAGTCAGCTCTTTTCTTTTAAAAAGATTGAAAAATTATTAAATTAAGTGTATGTTTAGGATATGAAATCTTTAATTAAAAAATTTATTCCTAAAAACCTATTAAGTTGGTATCACAAAGGTCTGGCCCTGTTGTCAGCTTTAGTTTATGGTTATCCAAGTAATAAGATGACTGTGATTGGCGTAACTGGAACGAATGGCAAGTCGACTACTGTAGCTTTAATTTCCAAAGTGTTAGAAATTGGTGGTTTTAAAGTTGGTGCAACCTCAACTGTAGGTTTCAAAATTGCGGATAAGGAATGGTTGAATGATAAAAAAATGACCATGCTGGGTCGGTTCAAGTTACAAAGTCTTTTACATGAAATGGTTAAAGCTGGCTGTCAGTATGCAGTGATTGAAGTTTCGTCTGAGGGAATTAAACAGTCCCGACATTTAGGGATTAATTTTGATTATGCGATATTCACAAATTTAACTCCGGAACATTTAGAGTCGCATGGTGGATTTGAGAATTATAGGCGAGCTAAGGGCGAGCTTTTTGAACATTTGACACGCAAAAAAAGAAAAAAAGAAAAAAAGAAAAAAATATCAATTGTAAACCTTGATGATAAGCACGCAGAATTTTTTATGAAATTTAAGGCAGACAAAAAATTTGGTTTTTCAATAAAAAATAAAAATGCTGACTTGGTTGCTGAAAATATTCAGGTTACTACCAGTGGAACTTCGTTTCAAGTTAAGGATGTTCAAATCAATCTAAAATTAATTGGCGCTTTTAATGTTGAAAACGCTCTGCCAGCTATTGCTATTGCTCAGCAAGAAGGTATTAAGTTAGAAAAAATAAAACAGGGATTAGAGTCTGTTCAGGTTGTTCCTGGTCGAATGGAATCAATTGACGAGGGACAAAACTTTTCAGTGATAGTTGATTATGCCCCAGAGCCTGCTTCAATGGGGAAGCTTTATATAACGATTGACGTACTTCGGCAAGCTCAGCATGACAATCGTGTTATTCACGTGTTAGGATCTTGTGGGGGTGGTCGAGATAAAGCGCGTCGACCGATTCTTGGAAAGATGGCTGGGGAAAAAGCTGACATCGTAATTATTACAAACGAAGATCCTTATGATGATGATCCAATGCAGATTATTAACGATGTTGCAGTTGGTTCTATTGAAGCAGGAAAAATTATAGATAAAGATTTATTTAAAATATTAGATCGCAAACAAGCGATTGAAAAAGCTCTTTCTATGGCAAAAGAAAATGATCTGGTTTTAGTGACCGGTAAAGGTTCTGAACAGCGTATGGCAGTTGCAGGTGGGAAATATGTGGAGTGGGATGATCGTGCCGTGATACGTAAAATATTGCATTCAAATTGAATCTTACTATAGGTTCATTGAAAAGAGGATAGAATGATTGAGTTAGACCCTACACTTATTAAGCCTAGATACGCTTGTCCATTTTTTGGTTTTGCCCGTAGTGGCGGTAGGTTGGTGGTTAAGCATGGTGATTGCTGTTGTTTGCAAAATGGGCGTGTTTGTACTTTGAAAATTACAGGGAGGAAGCCAGATTGGGAAGATTGTGGATCTAATTGTAATGAAAATTTTGAGAAAGTGGCAAGTCTTGCTAGGTTCTGTCGAATTTTTCCAAGTGAGTTTGCTCCACAACAAGTGGATGATAGGAAAAACTGGACAGGGATTTCTCTGAAGGTGTGGGTTGAATATGTAATGGGTGAAAATGTACCAAGACCGTAACATGAATCATTCCAAAATCTATCACAAAGGCTTCTGTTAAAACAGAGGCTTTTTTTATTTAATTTTACACAAAATGTTATCCACAAAAATGTTCTATTGACAGGTACATGATAATTTGATAGTCTATTTATAACTAATCTTCATTAACCCTCAGGAAGACTTAGTCTTGCGATTGGAGAGTCGGGGACTTTAGGTTTTCACTAAACTACATGCTAGAGGGCTTAGATTTCCACAATTTGATAAATTAATAACAATAATCCCCGTTCCGTCCCGGGAGGGGGAGTGTTTTTTATGTCTAAAAATATTGAACCAAGAAAGTACTTTTCTGACTTTTACAAATTCGACTTACCGGATTTGATTGAAATTCAAAAAAATTCCTACGATTGGTTTATGCAACAAGGTCTACGTGAACTGTTGCATGAGCTTTCACCGATCATTGATATTTCAGATAAAGGCCTGCAATTATCATTTGATGACTATTATCTAGATGAGCCAAAGTTTGATGAAGTAACCTGCAAGGAAAAAAATGTTACTTATGAGGCACCACTTAGAGTTAAGGTTTCTTTGCATAATACAAAGACCAAGAAAAAGGATGCACAAGAAATATTTTTAGGTGACTTCCCTCTAATGACAGATAGAGGAACTTTCATTGTAAATGGAATTGAAAGAGTGGTTGTTTCTCAGATTATCCGTTCTGCTGGTGTGTTTTTTACTTCAAATTTTGTTCGTGAGAAAAACCGAGTTTTTTATGGAGCTAAGATCATCCCAAATCGTGGAGCATGGTTGGAGTTTGAAACTGATGCTAATAATGTAGTTTGGGTAAAGATTGATCGTAAAAGAAAAGTTGCTGCCACTTCATTATTACGTGCTTTTGGTGTTGATACAGATGCTGAGATTCTTAGTTTATTCAAGGACGTAGAAACTCATCCAGATATTAAATATATTGAGGCAACTCTTGCCAAGGATGCATCAAAAACTCAGGATGAAGGTTTAATTGAAGTTTATAAAAGAATTCGTCCAGGTGATATGGCAACAGCTGAAAATGCTAAGTCACTTATTTTTGCGATGTTTTTCAATTTTGACAGATATGATTTTGCTAATGTAGGAAGATACAAATTAAACCAAAGATTTAATACAGAATATCCTTTAACTGAAGAACACCGATTCCTTAAAATTGAGGACGTAGTAAATGTTATTAAAGAAATTGTTAGATTAAATATTACCCAGGATCCAGCTGATGATATCGATCATTTAGGAAATAGAAGAATTCGAGCTATTGGCGAATTGATTCAGAACAAGTTTAGAGTTGGTCTTGCTCGAATGGAAAGAATTGTTAAGGATAGAATGAGTACAATGGATCCTACAACTTTGACATCTTCAAAGTTGATTAATGCTCGGCCTGTTATTGGAGTAGTTCGAGAGTTTTTTATGTCTTCTCAGTTGTCTCAGTTCATGGACCAAACTAATCCTTTGGCTGAATTGGAACATAAGCGTCGAATCTCTGCTATGGGACCAGGTGGTTTATCTCGTGAACGTGCTGGATTTGAAGTTCGTGATGTGCATACCACTCATTATGGTAGAATTTGTCCAATTGAAACGCCAGAAGGTCCAAATATTGGGTTAGTTGGTCATTTAGCTTCACATGCCCGTGTTAATAATTATGGTTTTATTGAAACCCCATATTTAAAAGTTAAACATAAGGTAACTAAAGACTTAAAAGATCCAAAGACTGGTGATGTTTTATTCAAAAAGGGGCAGGATGTAACTGGTTTGTCTTTGGAGCAAAGTTCAATCCCAACCAATGAAATAAGAGATAATGTTGAAACTCGATTAACTGATAAAGTTGAATATTTAAATGCATTAAAAGAAGAAAAAACAATTACTACTTCATTTACTTCTGCCGTCGATAAAAATGGTAGATTTGAGAATGAGAAACTTGACACTCGGCATTTTGGGAAGCCAACAATTGATTATACGTATAATATTGATTACATGGATGTGTCTTCTAATCAGATTGTGAGCGTAGCTACTTCTTTAATTCCCTTTTTAGAACATGATGATGCTGTACGTGCATTGATGGGATCAAACATGCAACGTCAAGCGGTTCCTTGTGTTAAACCTCAATCACCTATTGTCGGTACAGGTATGGAGAGTGTTGCTGCTCGTGATTCTGGTCATGTGGTTTTGGCCGAAGCTGATGGTGAGGTAACTGCAGTTCAGGGAGATAAGGTTGAGATGTTAACTAAGAAAGGCGAAGTAAAAGTATACAACTTGAATAAATTTGTATGTTCCAATGCCTCAACAAGTATAAATCAACGACCGATTTGTGATGTTGGAGATAAAGTAAAAAAGGGCCAAGTTTTGGCGGATGGTCCAGCTATTCAGAATGGAGAATTAGCACTTGGGCAGAATGCACTAGTTGCTTATATGGCATGGGGTGGCTATAACTATGAGGATGCGATCATTGTTTCAGAGAACATGGTACGTGATGATCGTTTTTCTTCAGTACATATTGAAAATTATACAATTGATGTCCGTGATACTAAACTAGGTTCAGAAATGGTCACTGCTGACATCCCAAATATTAGTGAAGAAAAATTAAAAAATCTTGACGCTGAAGGTGTTGTCCGGATTGGAGCAACTGTTAAGTCCGGTGATATTTTAGTAGGAAAAATTACACCTAAGGGAGAAACTGAACTTTCAGCAGAAGAAAAATTATTAAAAGCTATCTTTGGTGAAAAGGCTAGAGATGTGCGTGACACTTCATTACGGTTAGAACATGGTGAACATGGTAAGGTTGTAGATATTAAAATTTTCTCTCAAGAAAATGGTGATAAATTATCACCAGGTATAATAAAGTCAATTCAGATTACAATTGCTAATTTGAGAAAGATTCAAGTAGGTGATAAATTGGCTGGTCGACATGGTAATAAAGGTGTTATATCAAAGATTGTGCCGCTTGAAGACCTACCTTTCATGGAAGATGGTACACCGGTAGATGTTATTTTGACTCCACTTGGAATTGCGTCACGTATGAACTTGGGGCAAATTCTAGAGACACATTTAGGACTAGCTGCAGATAAACTTGGCTATAAAGCTGCTACTCCAGTTTTGAATGGTATTCATGAAGATCAGATAAAAGAAGAATTGGTCAAAGCAGGATTTCCTGAAGATGGACAATTGACTTTATATAATGGTCAGACGGGAGAACAATTCGAAAATAAAGTAACTGTTGGTTATAACTATATTATAAAACTTAATCATATGGTTGAGGACAAGATCCATCAGCGGTCAATTGGTCCTTACTCATTGATTACCCAACAGCCTCTTGGTGGTAAAGCTCAATTTGGTGGTCAACGTTTTGGAGAAATGGAAGTTTGGGCGTTGGAAGGTTATGGTTGTGCCCACACCTTGCAAGAGATTTTAACGATCAAATCGGATGATGTTTTGGGTCGTGCAAAAGCGTATGAGTCGATTATTAAGGGAGAGCCTATAAAAAGATTAAATGTCCCAGAGTCTTTCAATGTATTGGTTCGTGAACTGAAAGGTTTATGCTTAGATGTTGAACTGTTGAAAGATGGAAAAAGGATTAAAGTTGACGAAAAAGACTTTGAGGATAAAAAAACTAAAAAATAATATACATATAACATGTAACATGTGACATGTAACATCAATTTTAGTGGTGATACATGATACATGATATATGATACATGATTATAAAATATGGGTTTAGAAAGCTTAAAGATAAATGACTTTGATGCAATCCGTCTTAAGTTGGCCTCACCAAGTGATATTCATGAATGGTCACACGGCGAAGTTGTTCGGCCAGAAACTATTAACTATCGTACTCAGAAGCCAGAAAAAGATGGTTTGTTTTGCGAGAAAATTTTTGGTCCGAGTAAGGATTGGGAATGTTATTGTGGTAAATATAAAAAAATTCGATATAAGGGAATTGTTTGTGATAAATGTGGTGTTGAAGTGACTCGTGCAGTTGTGAGACGTCAGCGAATGGGCCATATTGATTTGGCAGTGCCAGTTTCGCATATTTGGTTTTTAAGAGGAATCCCCTCAAAGATTGGTCTAATTTTAGATTTGTCGATACAAAGATTAGAAAAAGTTATTTATTTTGCCAATTTTATTGTCACTGATGTTGAAGAAAATCTAAGAAAAGAAGAGGTTGAAAAGGTAAAAAAGGAATTCATCTCAAAGCAAAAATCTTATGCTGCTCAGTTAAATCAAAAAGTTGAATTGATCAAAGCTAATGATGAAATGAAGAGTGCTGACAAAAAACAAGCAATTAAACAATCAACGGAAGAAAATCAAGTTTTGTTAGAGGAACTACAAGAAGATTTTAGTGATGCAGAAAAGGAATTAAAAGAATTAAAACCATTGAAAATTATTTCTGAAATTGAGTATCATGATTTGTCATTAAAATATGGACATGTGTTTGAGGCTGCGATTGGAGCTGAAGCTATTCGCAAGCTTTTGGAAAGAGTTGATTTGAAAAAGTTGGTTACTGAATTAGATTCTGAGTTGAGCACAGATAAAAGTGCAGGAAAAAAGAAATTGATTAACAGGGCTAAGTTGCTTAAGAGTTTACTTCGTAATAAAATCAAGCCAGAACAAATGATTTTGACGGTTATACCCGTTATCCCTCCAGATCTAAGGCCGATGGTACCACTTGACGGTGGTCGTTATGCAACCTCAGATTTAAATGATTTATATAGACGAGTAATTTCTAGAAATAATCGTTTACGTCGTTTGAAAGAATTGAATGCCCCAGAAGTTATTATTAGAAATGAAAAACGAATGCTACAAGAAGCTGTTGATGCTCTAATTGATAATTCTGCGAGACAAAGTAAAACAACAACTGCTTCAACTGGTCAAAAAAGAAAATTGAAATCGATTGCTGATTATTTAAAAGGTAAAAGAGGTCGGTTTAGACAAAATTTACTTGGTAAGCGTATTGATTATTCTGGGCGTAGTGTAATTGTTATTGGTCCTGATTTAAGATTACATCAATGTGGCTTGCCAAAGAAGATGGCTTTGGAATTATTTAAACCTTTTGTTATTAGTGAATTGATTAAACGAGAATACGTACATAATATTCGAAGCGCTAATCGTTTTATTGAAGCTGACCGAGCAGAAGTTTGGGATATTTTAGAAAATATCATTAAAGATGCTCATGTCTTATTAAATCGTGCTCCAACCTTGCATCGTTTAGGAATTCAAGCTTTTCAGCCAGTTTTAATTGAGGGAAGGGCTATTCAATTGCATCCATTAGTATGTTCAGCTTTTAATGCTGACTTTGATGGTGATCAAATGGCAGTACATGTACCTTTAACGGAAGAAGCAAAAACTGAGGCTCGTGAACGTATGTTGTCAAGTAAGAATTTGCTCAAACCGGCAACAGGTAATTCAATTACCACTCCAACTATGGATATGGTTTGGGGCGCTTTTCATGTGACTTACATGACTAAGGAAGATGGGCCAATTAAAATGTTTTCCACTGTAGAAGAAGCCAAGATCGCCTATGATCTTCGCAAGATTACATTGAAACAACCAATTAAAATACAGGTAAATAAAAATGAATTAGGAAAGAAGATAAAGGAAGAAACGTTTGAAACATGTTTGGGTCGAGTTTTGTTCAATAATTTACTGCCTGATAAAATTCCATTTTACAATGAAGTGATTGATAAAAAGAAGATGGCTGCTATTGTTCAATTGTGTTTAGAGTTTTATGGATTTGATGAAACAGCTGAAGTTTTGGATGCAATTAAAGATTTTGGTTTCAAGCAATTAACTAAGTCTGGCTATTCATGGGGAATGGGTGATTTACCTGAGGTTAAAGGCAAAGGAGAATTAGTTCAAAAAGGTCTTAAGTCCGTTGAAGAAGTTCAAGTTCAGTATGAAGAGGGTCTTTTGACTAATGATGAACGTTATAGCAAGATTATTGAGACTTGGACCAAGATCAAAGACGAGGTTACTGCACAAAGTCAAAATGTTTTACCAGACGGAGGTCCGGTTTTCACTATGATTAGTTCAGGTGCTCGTGGTTCTTGGGGACAGTTAACTCAGATGCTCGGAATGAAAGGGCTAGTAACTAATCCAGCTGGACAAATTATTGAATTGCCAGTTAAGGCGAATTTTAAGGAAGGATTTACAGCTTTAGAATATTATATTTCAACTCATGGTACTCGAAAAGGTTTGTCTGATACTGCTCTTCGAACTGCTAATGCTGGATATTTAACCAGGCGTTTAGTTGATGTAGCTCAAGACGTAGTTGTACTGAAAGATGATTGTGGTGATGATGTTGGTCGAGTTATTACTCGTGAAAATAGTGATAAAATGAATTTGAATTTCATAGAGCGAATTACTGGTCGATATCTTATTGACCCAATTAGAAATGAAAAGACTGGCCGAGTTGCAGTTAAAGCAGGCGAATTGATTACTCACGAGATTGCTAGAAAATTAGAAAAAATTCAATTTGAATCTGCGAAAATTCGTTCAATGCTTACTTGCCGATTTGATAAAGGTGCTTGTCGAAAATGCTACGGCTATGACCTTGCTTATAATCAGCCAGTTGAATTGGGAACTGCTGTAGGTATTATTGCAGCGCAGAGTATTGGTGAGCCTGGAACTCAGCTAACAATGAGAACCTTCCATACTGGTGGTGTAGCTGGTGGTGATGATATTACTCAGGGGTTACCTCGAGTAGAAGAAATTTTTGAGTCTCGTCCGCCAAAGAAAAAAGCTTTAATCGCTGAAGTTGGTGGTTTGGTTTCAATTGAGGAACAGGCTAGAACTATAATGGGTCCAAAAGGTGAAATTATTGCTAAGACATCATTTGGTCAAAGAATTTTGAAAATTCGTTATGACGAAAAAGAAGAAGATGTTTACAAAATAAAAGAAGGCTTCACAATCAAGGTAAAAGAAGGTGCCTTGGTTAATGAAAAGGAAACCTTGTATATTGATGATAAGAAGAAAAAGATAAAGTCCAAGCGCCACGGCACAGCCAAGATTGAAGAAGGTGTTTTGAGAATTGTGACTGAGATTGATAGTGAAAAAGAATATATCATTCCACCAGGAACAGTCGTCTGGGTAAAAGATGGTGATTTGATTGAAAAGGGAGCTCAGTTGACTGAGGGGAGTTTGGAATTAGCGCAGTTATATAAAATTAGTGGACGTAATGCTGTGCAAGATTATATTATTAAGGAAATTCAGTATATTTATTCTTCTCAGGGTCAAAAGTTAAATGATAAACATGTGGAATTAATTTGTCGACAGATGTTTTCTCGTGTTTATATAACTGATTCCGGTGATACTGATCTATTAGAAGGTGAGATTTCGGAAAAAGCAAGTTTTGTTAAAGCTAATGAAGCTTTGAAAAAAGGTGAGAAACCAGCAACAGCAGATGAGATTTTCCTAGGAATTTCCAAGATTTCTCTATCTACTAGTAGCTTTTTGTCAGCTGCTTCTTTTCAGGAAACTGCCAAAGTTTTAATCAATGCTGCAGTCACTGGTAGAATTGATCATCTAGAGGGTCTAAAAGAAAATGTTATTATTGGTCGATTGATTCCAGCTGGTACAGGGTTTAAACATTATCATAAAGATACAGAGAAAAAAGAAGTAAAGAAATGATAATAATGTAGAGCGTAACATAATCACATACCAGGCATTGGCAATTACGTTGTTGCTATGTGATAAATGTTATGAGTTACGTATTTAGAAAGTATGAACAAATACGGTATTATAAAAAATCTAGTTTTGTTTCTAATTGTATTCCTGTTTATTGCAAGTATTTTTAGTTTGTATAATGTATCAGAAAAAGAGGTTGGTAAGATTGATATTCAGAAAATGGTACAGGAGATTAATGAAGAAAAAGTGCAAAAAATTGATGTTCAGGGAGACATGTTAAAGATAACCCTACTAGATGGTACAAATCAAGAATTAAAAAAAGAAACTTCTGAGTCATTGTCAGAGTTATTAAATAATTTTAGTATTTCGGAAGACAAGATGAAGAAATTTGCCATTGAAGTTAAAGACGAAAGTGGTTTTAAATACTGGATGGGAGCTATTTTACCATTTTTAATTCCGCTTCTGTTTATCGGAGTGTTTCTTTGGTACATGCTACGTCAAGTTCAGGGTGCTAATAGTCGAGCCATGAGTTTTGGTCAGAGTCGAGCGCGAGAGGTTAAACAATCAGGTAAAGATAAAGTTACATTTAAGAATGTAGCAGGTGTTAAGGAAGCCAAAGAAGAACTTCAAGAGATTGTTGAATTTTTGAAATTCCCTAAAAAGTTTACCACCTTAGGTGCTAAAATTCCTAAAGGTGTTCTTTTAATGGGGTCACCTGGAACGGGTAAAACTCTTTTGGCAAAAGCGGTTGCGGGTGAGGCAGATGTGCCATTTTTTTCAATTTCAGGATCTGAATTTGTAGAAATGTTCGTCGGTGTTGGTGCTTCGCGTGTACGAGACTTATTCAAAAAGGCCAAAAAGAATTCACCATGTATAGTTTTTATTGATGAAATTGATGCGGTCGGTAGACAACGTGGTGCAGGACTAGGAGGTTCTCATGATGAGCGTGAGCAAACCTTGAATCAGATTTTAGTAGAAATGGATGGCTTTGATCCACACGCTAATGTCATTGTCATGGCCGCAACGAATCGCCCAGATGTGCTTGATCCAGCTTTGCTTCGACCAGGAAGATTTGATCGGCGGGTGATATTAGAATTGCCAGATATAAATGATCGTGAAGAAATTCTAAAAGTACATTCTAAACAAAAACCTTTATCAAAAGATATAGACATGCGACGAGTTGCTGAGCGCACACCAGGTTTTTCTGGTGCAGACTTGGCAAACTTGTTTAACGAGGCTGCTATTTTAGCAGCACGCAGGGACAAGAAAAAGATTGATCAAAAAGAATTGCTAGAGAGTATTGAAAAGGTTATGTTAGGTCCAGAGAGAAAAAGTCATATTTTGTCTGCTGCGGAAAAAAAGGTAACTGCAGTTCATGAAGCTGGTCATGCTCTAGTATCACATATTCTGCCTAATTCAGACCCTGTTCACAAAGTATCTATTATTTCTCGTGGTCGAGCAGCTGGCTATACAATGAATTTACCTGAGAAAGATAAATATTTACATTCTAAATCAGAGTACATTGATAATTTAGCAGTGCTTTTGGCTGGTCATAAGGCAGAAAAACTTGAATTTGGTGAGGTTACAACTGGAGCTTCAAATGATCTTCAGCGAGCAACAGATTTAGCGCGCAGTTTAATTACCCAATATGGTATGAGTGATGATCTGGCTCCACGAACCTATGGTGATAAAGACGAAATGATTTTCTTGGGTAGAGAAATTTCAGAAAAGAGAAATTATTCAGAAAAAGTAGCTGAACAAATAGATAGTGAAATAGACAAGCTAGTTTTACAAGCAGCTCAAACAGCAGAGAAGGTAATTTCTGAAAACAAGGATAAAATGGAGAAAATAGTAAACGAATTATTAGAAAAGGAGAAAATAGAAAAAGACGAATTCTTGTTTTTGGTTGATGGAATTAAACTTCCTGCCCCTAAAGATTCAAAAGATAAGAAGGACAAAGAAGATAAAGAAGCAACTTCTTCAGATGAATCCGAGGAAAAAAAGGAAATAAAAAAAGATAAAGAAAAAGCTTAATGTTCCCGGGATGGATTCGTTAAGTTCAGTATAGAAAATAGGCATTCTTGTGGGGAGGTGCCTATTTTTGTTTTATTATTTAAAAGTATTAGTATGCTTGACAATAGGATTAATTTTAGTTAATGTATTTTGATGTTCATTTAACTGAAAAGGAGGATATCTTTGGGAAATAAAAAATGTAATGAACCGGATTGTCAAAAGCAATCGCAAAATGGTTTTTTCGGTTATTGCGTGGCGCATGGTCGTGAACAGGGAATTACAAAAAAATCTAATCCTGAATGTAAAGAAATAGGTTGTAAAAAAGTAGCAGTTTTTGGATTTGAAAACTATTGCATCGCGCATGGTCGTGAATATGGGATTACAAAAAAATCTAATCCTGAATGCAAGGAAAAGGGCTGTCAGAAAAGAAAGAAAGGTGGTTTTAGTGGATATTGTATTGCTCACGGACGAGAGTATGGAGTTACGAAAATAAGCAGCATCTTATGTAAAGAAGAGGGTTGTCAGAAAAGAAGGAAAAGTGGTTTTAATGGATATTGTGTTGCTCACGGACGAGCGTATGGAATTACGAAAAGATCTACTGGTCCATGTAAAGAAAAGGGTTGTCAAAAAAGAAGGCAAAGTGGTTTTAATGGATATTGTATTGCGCATGGTCGTGAACATGATGTTTAAAAAAATAAATCGGCAAAGCATTGCCGATTTTTTATTTGGATAAAATTTTGACATTAGTATGAAAGTGTAATAAAATATCTTTAGTTAACGAAGGAGGCTCTCGTGAAAACTCAGGATATACTTTGGCGATTGAAAAACCTAGACGAATGGTTTAACGGAGACCAGTGGTGGAGGGAGCTTTTTAACACACACAAGAAGATAATTAAACAGGCTTGTTTAGATCTAGTAGATCGTTTAGAATTACTAGGATCTTTTTCAGATGCAATTTCTTCTAAACAGTTTGCGGTTTTGTTTAATGGAGTTTTTCAGCCTGAACTGAGCATCCATCCTCATATGCAAGAGGAATTGATTGCTCTTTTGTTCAAGGATGATCACAATTATCAAAAAGAGGTATGTGATTATTTACAATGAGATAGCAACAGCTCTGATCTAATCAGGGCTTTTTTTATTAAGGATTACGGATTTGTACGGATGTACGGATTAATAAAGATGATTATTGTAGCTCTGTATATTCGTACAAATCAGTAATCCGTCCTTGTTGATAATTAGCCACACAATATTTTCAGTAAACGCACAAAATGTGCTATAATATAAATGCAAAATTTTATTAATAATTTTGGGTTTTAATTTTGTAATTTAAAAAAGAGGTATAAAGGTATTAATATATCTCCTTTATCCCCTTTATCCCTTTTTAATTTTATATGGAAAAATTTTATCGTTCAATTTTGACTAATGCTTGGAAAATAAACTTGAGAAACAAGTGGTTGTGGTTACTTGGTTTGTTTGCCGCTATAATTGGGAATGGCAGTGTTTATGAAGCTTTGCTTCGTGGGTTTAATAATATTTCAGAAGGTCGCTCAGTGTTTTTTACATTTCGTGAGTATGTGGAATCTGGAGTATTTGGCATGTTTTCTTGGGCCAAGTTGTCAGCCTTGTGGCAGACAGATCCTTCAGCTTTTGGCATGAGTATGTTCTATATGATAGTAATGATTTGCTTGATAGCAATTCTAATCACTATTGGAGTGATTGGACAAGGTGCATTGATCGCTGGAGTTATTGGTATTGATCAAAATAAAAAAGTAAAGCTGAAAAATGCGTTTCATGTTGGTGTTGAAAAATTCTGGCCGATTCTTGAATTAAATGTGATCACTAAAGTGTTTTTATTAGGGATTCTGATATTCTTGGCTTATTTAGCTTCGTTAATTGTGTTTGCATCTTCAGCGTTTAATATTTTCATTTATGTTTTGTCATTTATAGTTTTTGTGATTTTGGGAATAATCATTTATTTCCTAACTATTTATGGTACAGCTTATATTATTTTGCGAAATCAGGGACCATGGGGAGGCCTTAAAAATGCTTGGAAATTATTTACTAGGAATGTAATGTTGAATTTGGAAATGGGATTCTTGCTATTTATTTTGAATATTGTTGTTGGAATTTTGTTTTTCATTGCCAACTTCATAGTTATTTCTCCAATTTTTGTCATTTATGTTTTATTCCTGTTTACTGGCGCAAAAATTATACCTGCAGTTTTAATGATAGTTATGATTTTAGTTTTTATTGCTGTTATGTTGGTTGTGGGATCTTGGTGGAGTTCTTTCCAATTAGGAACTTGGGCCTTGTTGTTTGAAAAATTGGACTCTTCTAATGCAAAGTCCAAGATTCAACGCTGGTTTGAAAACGTTAAAGGCCGAAAGAAAAAACGAAAATAAACTTATGTTCATTTAGCCTCCACACTGGGAGGGGATCATAGGGAGCATTCTGTTCCCAAAAACAAAAACAAAAAACAAGACTGCCGCAAAACAAGGGCAGTTTTGTTTTTTAAAACTAAAAAATTCCTGAAGGAATTCTTTTTAGTTGTTTATTTTTTTACAATTTTATAAATGTTCCGAATTACCTGTTGTCCTGGTCGAGAATATTGCCATTGATTTTCAAGTACTAAGCCTTTTGGTAATATGTTTCCTAGATGTATCGGGTATTGATTTTTAAGCATTTGAAACATGGGGATGATTATAACTATTGTTCCATTTTTAACTAAAACTTTTTTTAACGAATTAAAAGTTTTTGCATATAGGTTAGTTAAATCTTCGACTATGCTTTGCATTTTTTCTGGTGATTCACCACCGCGGAGAGGTGGACCAAGATAGGGCTCAGTTACAACTGCCTGAATTGATTCAGGTTTAATTACTCTATCTAGGGTTACAACGTTTTCTTGTTTAATAGTAGCGGTGACAGTTTGTTCTATTTGATCGGCTAGCCAATCAAGATTTTCCTTGGAATCAGAAATAGCCTTTTTGCTGGCATCAGTACCCGTTACTTTCTGATAATCTGAAAGTAAAGCCTGCTGTAGAACCGTACCAGAGCCACAAAATGGGTCCAGTAAGGCTTCATCCTTGCCAATCTGGGATAGATTGATCATAATTTGCGCTAGCTTAGGAGGGATCATCCCTGATCGGTCGTCTCTTGCTGGGCGGCCATAGTCCAATTGAGAATAAAGTTCAAATGGTTGCACCGCCAGAGTTTGACCTAAATAAAAATGGTTTTTATGTTTGAGTAAAACAAGTTCAGTGCCTTGCTTGTTCAAAATATTTTTTTTCACAATGACTGAACTTAGTGGTTGTTCTTTCCCAGTTACAAAACGAACCTTATGACCGTCTTCTTTTAGTAGCCTTTTGATTTGTATTCCAAGTTTATTTGGATCTAGGTTATTATTGTAAACGCTGATGCCAAAGTTTATTTTTTTATCATCAATTTCAATTTCCTTAACCAATGCTTGAGGGGTTGGTTGGCCGATCTGTTCGATAACTTTCCCAAGTTTAATTGTCCCACCAAGTTGATTGATAAATTCTATTCCATTTAAATCATGTTCAATTTCTAGAATCAAAAAAGTAGCTTCGCTAGCCGTTTGACTGTAGGAAATTTTTTGTTTTTCTAAAACACTTTGAATCTCAGATTTAGATAATTCTGGATGATTACCCAGAATAAAAAAGTATTCCATGGTTTTTAGTTAAAAGTATAAAAGTAAAAGGTAAAAGTATTTGATAAGGCACTCATTACAATATAATAATACTGTAAATTTTTACCTTTGGACTTTTACCTTCTTTGCATTATAACAAAAATAAAAGGCTGTGTCAGTTTGCTCTACTAATAATGAGGAGAGAGATTGTTACAAGTAGAGCTTATTCCACAACCCTTCCGCACATCTTAGTATATTTGTAAATATTTGTCAAGAGCTTGCTACAAGATGAAGTGAATTTTGTTTATAGATAGTAACATTGACTATTTTTAGCAGATTTGCTAGAATGTAATTACATTTAGCCAATAATCCGCATTATCCGCGTTAGATTAGCGGAATCTGTGTTTATATGAATATTACCGAGCTGGCCAGAAAATTAAAAGTCAATACTCAAGAACTCAGGGATAAATTACCAGAGATTGGTTTTGATATTGGTCAAAAGGCAATTAAGGTAGATGATAAATTAGCATCTAGAATAATTCGATCTTGGCGTGAATTTCAGGACAGGGTAAGACAGAAAGATGCTTATGAGGCTATTACTAATAAAGATGAACAAGGCAAAGTAATATTAGACAAAAAAGTTGAAATTCCAGGTGTCTTAACAGTTAGAGATTTTGCTGAATTATTGAAATTACCAGTAACGATTGTTATTCAGGAATTGATGAAAAATGGAGTAATGGCATCTTTGAATCAACGAATTGATTTTGATACAGCAGCAATTGTGGCAGCTGATTTAGGTTATGAATCATCAGAGATTAATGCAGAAGAAAAAACTGAATTAGATAAAGCTCAGAAAGTTTCTGATAAATTAACAGCTGAAAAAGAAGAGGATCTAAAACATCGAGCACCAATTGTAGTTATCATGGGGCATGTTGATCACGGTAAAACCAAATTATTGGATGCAATTCGATCAACTGACGTGGTTGCTGGTGAAGCTGGTGGGATTACTCAGCACATTGGTGCATATCAGGTTGAGAAAAAGGGTCGTATGATCACTTTTATAGATACTCCAGGACATGAAGCTTTTACTGCGATGCGTTCACGTGGTGCAAAGGTGGCAGATATTGCCGTTTTAGTTGTGGCTGCCAATGAGGGTGTTAAACCGCAAACAGTTGAAGCTCTAAAGATTGCTCAAGAAGCAAAAATTCCAATTTTGGTAGCTGTAAATAAAATTGATTTGCCTGATGCCAATCCAGATAAAGTAAAACAAGAATTAGGTAATTATAATCTAGTGGCAGAAGAATGGGGAGGTAAGACCGCCTTTATTGCAATTTCTGCAAAGTTTAATAAAAATATTGATGCTATTTTGGACCATTTGATTTTAATGGCGGACATGGAAGAAGCAACATTGCGTGCCAATCCAGACGGTGATTTTGTTGGTAGTATCATTGAGTCGCATGTAAATCCAGGAGCAGGTCCTGTAGCTACGGTATTGGTTCGTAACGGCACATTGAAAGTAGGTGATCATCTAGTTATTGATGGTGTGTTGTATGGTAAGGTTAAAGTATTGAGAGATTATCATGGAAAAGAAATCGAAGATGCTAAGCTTTCCGTACCAGCTGAAATTTTAGGATTCAAGATTGCCCCAAAGGTTGGTGATGTCTTAGAAGTGACCGATGATCCAAAATCAGCAGCAAAAGCCAAGTCATATAAAATGCAAAAAGAAGAAACTTTCATTAAACATTCAGCTGAAGATACTGAAAGTAGTGATGATTCAAAAATTACACAAATAAACTTAATTCTTAGAGCCGATGTACTTGGATCACAGGAAGCAGTTATCGAATCATTAACTAAAATTCAAAATGCAGATATTAAAATTAAATTTGTTTCTAAGGGATTGGGAAATATAACAGAGAGTGATGTTCAGAGTGCAGAAGCAACTGGCTCATTGATTTTAGGATTCAATGTTATGCCTTCAACAGCAGCTACTGATTTAGCAAAAGAAAGTAAGGTTGAAATTGAAACCTTTAAAATAATTTATGAATTAATTGATGAGGTCAAAAAAAGACTGAAAGAATTAATCAAACCGGAAGTAGTTCGACGTGATTTAGGAAAATTAGAAGTAATAGAGATATTCAAGAAAGCTGATAAGATGCAGGTTGTTGGCGGAAAAGTTATTTCTGGAAAAGTTGAATCAAATTCAAAGGTTGCAGTTTTACGTGGTGAGGAATTTATAACTTCAGGTAAGGTGACTCAATTGCAAGCTGGAAAACAAGAAGTTAAGGATTGTGTTAAGGGTCAAGAATGTGGCATTAGCTTTGAAGGTCAGCCTTTAATTGAAAAAGGTGATATTTTGGATATTTATCAAGAAGAAGAAGTTTTTAAATCGTTATAGTAAATAGTAAATAGTAAACCCTAACCAAGAGGTTTTTTTTGTTACTCCTGATTAATCACTCCCCTCCGTCATTCCGGGCCGTGACCCGGAATCTGTGTGATGATTCATGAGATCCCGGATCAAGTCCGGGACGACAAGTGAGGGCGCGGGTTTTTTTGTTACTCTTGACAAAATTAAAGTGTTTTGGTAAAGTCTTTTATTGATAAGGACCTTTAAATGGACACAGGGAGGATGTGAAATGTCTAATCCTACAGATACAGGTACAATTAATTGGTATGAATTGTATCAGCAAACTGAAAGACTGATGAAAAAGACTAGTTCTAAGCTTAAAGAAGCTGATGACTTGATTGGCTCTATGAGAGTCAAGGAAGATGAATTACTGGCAGAAATTGAGCAATTGAAGGAGAAACTGGATGAGTTTCAAACAGATCAGCTAACTGATTTGATGCCATCCAAATTGTTCAATAAAATTTTAGAGAAGTATTTCTTACAAGCGCAACGAAGTCTTCAAAGTGTAACCAATAGTTTGGGGAAAGCTCCGGGGAAGTCGTTAACAATTTTAGTTATTGATGTTGATCGATTCTCAATGATCAATGATCAATGATCAGTATGGAAGTGATTTTGGCGATCTGATTTTGCAATTCGTGGCAATGGTTATTAGTAAAAAGATTCGTGGATGTGACATTGTTACCAGAAAAGGTCAACAGTTCCGGGTAGCGCTGATTGATTGTGATGCAAAAGCTGGTATTATGAAAGCGCAGGAAATTTCTAAGAGAATAAATCGTCAGGCTTTCGGTAGTGGGCAGGACGACGAGGTCAAAATTGCTGTTACCATCGGGATCGCTACTTATGATCATAATATGACTTTACCGCAACTGCGTGAAAAAGCATTTTGTGCAATGAAGCATGGCAAGGATGCAGGTTGTAGGAATTGTGTGTCTGTATATGGGAAGAGTGGAGACTATCAAATTGTCTTCAAGCCTAGCTAATTAAATGACCCAACCCGGAAAAATTTCCGGGTTTTTTATTTCTCACAACTGTTCTTGACAAATAATTTTAAGATGATAAAATTGTATTACAATGTAATACACTGCCATGCGTGAAGGAATTACCAATAATCAATAATCAAATCCTAAACAATTACCTAAATAAAAATAACCAAACTATAAATATTTTGAGAGTTGTGAATTGAATATTATAATTTGTTTATTATTTGGTGGTTGTGATTTGGTCATTATATAGTTATGCGATGTGTTGTAACCATTTCTTTGCCAGAAGAGATGTGCAAAGAAGTAGCAAAACAAATGAAAAAACATAAGTTTGTGTCTAAAAGTGAATTCATGCGACATGTTCTTCGTTTTTGGTTAGAGAATAATGGTAAATAGGTACTGATAATACTAATTTACTGATGTGAAAAAATAGAGTTAAAAATTATTTTGTATTGATGTTGGTGATTACTATTTAAATTTATTTATCAGTATATCAGTAACAATCAGTAATCAATTTCATATGGAATTAAAAGACAACAACTTTGAACAAGAAGTTCTTAAGTACGAAGAGGGGCCAGTGTTAGTAGATTTCCATGCACCTTGGTGTGGACCGTGTCAAATGCAAGGTCCAATCATTGAAGAGCTATCCAAGGAAATGCAGGACACTAAAGCAAAGGTATTTAAATTAAATGTTGACGAGAGCAATCAAACCGCTCAAAAGTATGGCGTAATGAGTATTCCAACATTGATTATTTTTGTTAAAGGGGAACCGAAGGAAACCATGAATGGTTTACAAAATAAAGATGTTCTAAAAGAAAAATTACAAGCGTTAATGTAATTTAAATCCTAATATCTAAATCCTAAATCCTAAACAAATTAAAATTTTCAAAATGCAAATATGGAGATGAATTTAGTGATTTTGAGTTTTGGGCCTTGTTTAGAGTTTAGCGATTAGAATTTAGAGTTTATGAATAAATATGATGTCATTATAATCGGTGGTGCTTGTGCCGGATTGTCCGCGGCGGTTTACACCGCTCGACGTGAATTAAAAACTGTGGTTTTAACTAAAGATGTAGGTGGCCAGTTAGCTATTACTACTGAAGTTGAAAACTACCCAGGAACTTTGTCAATCAAAGGACCTGAATTAGCTATGAAATTCAAAGAACATGCTGAAAAGTCTGGAGCAGAAATTAAATTTGCTGAAGTTACAGAGATTCAAAAAAAGGAATCTGGCTATGTTGTTAAAACCAAGGAGGAAGAGTATGAAGCCCCAGTGGTTATACTCGCTTTTGGCTTAAAACAGCGCCTGCTGGGTGTTCCAGGTGAAAAGGAATTAACTGGTAGAGGTGTGGCTTATTGTGCTACCTGTGATGGCCCGTTATTCAAAGGAAAAAGGGTTGCAGTTGCTGGTGGTGGTAATTCTGCTTTTGATGCAGCGGACTATTTAGCAGATTTGGCAGAAAAAGTTTATATGTTTATTCGCCGAGACGTGTATCGAGCTGAGGACACTTTAATTGAGGCAGTCAAAGCAAGAGATAATGTTGAAATTATAGATTTTATAGAAGTTGAAGAATTTATTGGTGCTCATAAATTAGAAAAAGTGAAATTGATGAATAATGAAACCAAGGAAAAAAGCGAACTTGAACTGGAGGGTGTTTTTATTGAAATTGGCTGGGAAAGTCAAGTTAAACAAATTAAAGGACTATCTGAATTGGTTGAAGTTAGCGAACGTGGCTTTGTTGTTGTTGATAATGAAGGCAAAACAAAAGCTGACGGAATATTTGCTGCCGGAGATGTTACCGATACTCCATTCAAACAGGCTGTAATTTCAGCGGGTGACGGCGCCAAGGCAGCTATGGGCGCAGCAGTATACATTCAACGCTCAAGAGGGAGAGAGATTGGAGATGTTTTGAGTGATAGAGCTAAGCGAAAGTAAATAATGAATTATGCAAGAATCAATTAAACCACAAGAAAGCCTAAAACAAAGTTTACAAAAAATTTCCCAAACTTTTAAAGATGATTTACACCAGCTTGGTCTTGGTGAGGTTGAAGGTGAAGAGTCACGTGATTTTGATTTTGAAAATTACGGGTTAAAGTTCGAACAATCCGAAGTTGAACGAGGGGAATTTAAATTTGAATATGATTTAATGCAACTGCAAGAAATGATTAAAGAATTAGAAGTGACTTTAAAAGTTGGAGGAGAAGAAGCTTGGCAAATGACTTATCGAGAAGGTGGACGTTTTTTGGCTGCTTGTTTTGCAGGTTTGGAATATCTTGAAGATCCGAAAGAAGCTTTTGCTACCTTGGTTTTTCGTTTAACAAAAAATCATCCTTGTGAGGATGGCAATAAACGAATTAGTTCAGTGATGTTTGTTCTTGGCTTGCTAGAAAATGGTATGCAAATTGAAGAAATTAAACAAAATATTGACCTTGAAGAGTTCGGGATGGTTATGAGCCAAATTGAAAGTGAAAAAGGCGATGAAGTTCGTGAAAAAATAAACAAGTTTCTGGCAGGTTTAGGGTATAAATAATAAAAGTCACTAATTGATAGTGACTTTGTATTTTGTTTAACTATAGACGTGAATTGAATCTCTATCCTCTCCCATATAAGCACCACAGATTGTACAGTGGAGATTTGACCCGCTATGCCCTGAAAGTGGCATCTCTCCAATAGTGTTTTCGTAACGAGATTCTGGTGAGCCAGGAACAATACCACAAGTACTGCATTTATAAAATGGGGGAGCAAAGATTGTGTGATTTGTTCCAGTTCTTTCTTGTAGCTTTCTAAGTGATTTTTCAACTGCAAGGTTTGCTTCTGTGTCGTCAGGTTTTTTAGACTGCATTATGGTGACCATTTGATGGGTCATAATGAGAATATCATGCAGTGCTTTTTTCCCCTTGGAAACATAGATTTCTTTTTCTGGTATAATTTCGTCGAGATAGTATTTGTTGTCTTGTTGAATAACTTCATGGTTGGGAAATGAGTGTTGCAAAAAGGCAAGGACAGTATCAAAAACTTTACCTTGATCCTTAAGTAGCCTCATTCTTTCATCATGAATTTGTGCATCAAGCACAGTTCGTTGGAGTTCTAATTCCTCTAATTTATTACCCATTATAAACCTCCGTGTTTCAAAGAAATAATGAACATTGTTAATAAAATTATCATATTTTAAAATTTATGTCAACACCATTTGAAAATGCAATTAAACAATTAGAAAAAGCTGCTCAAGTAATTAATCTTGATAATAAAGTTTTTCAATTGCTAAAAACTCCAGATCGAATTTTGCAAGTTAAAGTGCCAGTAAAAATGGACGATGATAGTTTGAAAATATTTGAAGGATACCGAGTTCAACATAATAATTGGGCTGGGCCATACAAAGGGGGTCTTCGTTATTATCCGACAGTTGATCTGGACGAAGTTAAAGCCTTAGCGTTTTGGATGACAATTAAATGTGCAGTGGCCGGGATTCCTATGGGTGGAGGAAAGGGTGGAGTTACCGTTAACCCAAAAGAGTTGAGTGAAGGTGAATTAGAAAGACTCAGTCGTGAGTTTGGTAAAGCTTTAGCTCCTAACATCGGACCGAAAGTGGACGTGCCAGCTCCAGACGTTTATACCAATTCAAAGATTATGAGTTGGGTGAAGGAATCATTTGTTGAATATCAAAAAAATATAATTAAAGAAAACGGTTTTGAATTGACTGAAAAACAAGAAAAAGAGTTTGATGCAGTTATTACCGGTAAAGCAATTGATGAAGGTGGTAGTCTGGGCCGTGATCGTGCCACAGCAATGGGCGGATTTTACATCTTACAACAAATGGTTGAGACGCGATTAATCTCGTCTTTACAACCAACCATCGCCATTCAAGGTTTTGGTAATGCGGGTATGACCATGGCAGAGCTTTGCGCGGAAGCTGGTTATAAAGTTGTGGCCGTATCTGACTCCAAGGGGGCTATTTATAATTCGGAAGGATTAGATATTAAAAAGGTGGTTGAACAAAAGAAATCCACAGGGCAAATTCAGGAGATTGAGGGTGGAAAGGAGATAACTAACAGTGAATTGCTGGAGTTAGAGGTGCACGTTTTGGTCCCAGCTGCCTTAGAAAATGTTATTACCAAGGACAATGCAGATAATGTTAAAGCCAAGTTTATTATTGAATTGGCCAATGGGCCGGTAACTCCAGAAGCAGATGAAATTTTAGCTAAAAATAGCATAAAATCAGTGCCTGATGTATTGGCTAATGCTGGTGGCGTAACTGTCAGTTATTTTGAATGGCAACAGAATTTAGATAATAGCTCCTGGACAGAAGAGGAGGTTCTTGCTAAGCTAAAGGAGGTTATTATTCCTGCCTGGAAAGAAACTTTGCAAATTCACCAAGAAAAGCAAATTGACTTAAGAACAGCTGCTTTTGTCCGAGCACTGGAAAGATTGAAAAGACTTTGCTATACTATAAATACATAAGAAAACTAATAATTTTCAAACACTATGGCAAGAAAATTGAATCCAGCATTAATGAAACCATTAACACTTACTGCTGAATTAGAAGCTGTTGTTGGTAAAGGGCCAATGCCACGTTTCGAAGTTGTAAAAAAGATTTGGGTTTACATCAAGAAGAATGATCTTCAAAACCCAGAAAACAAAAGAAACATTATTGCTGATGACAAGCTAAAACCACTTTTCGGTGGTAAAAAAGAAGTAAACATGTTTGAAATGACAAAACTTGTTTCAAAGCACATGAGCTAAATGATATTATAAAGACCCGAGGTTTTATCTCGGGTCTTTTGTTTTAAATTAAAATGATGTACCGTAATGATATGGACTATTCTTACGAACAAAATTTAATTGATCAAGGCTACCAGTATATTTGTGGAATTGATGAAGCTGGTAGAGGCCCTTGGGCCGGACCATTGGTGGCTGGCGCGGTTATTCTTGATTCAAACAAGGATGATTATTTTCCTTTACTCAATGATTCTAAACAGTTGACTGCTAAGAGACGAGAGGAGGCTTTGTTTGAAATAATGGACAAGGCTAAAGCTTGGGCAGTCGGTCTGGTTCGTCATGGTGAAATTGATCAGCATGGTTTAGGCTTGGCTAATAAGATTGCGATGAAAAGAGCCTGGAGACATTTACCTATCAAACCTGATTTTATTGCTTGTGATCATATGCATGGTTTGGCTTTTGAAACGCCAAGTGAAATTGTGAAAAAGGGAGATGCAACTATTATATCAATCGCGGCAGCTTCTATTGTAGCAAAAGTTTTTCGTGATCGGATGATGGAAGCTTTTTCCAGGAAATATCCGGAATATGAGTTTGAAAAACATAAAGGTTATGGAACTAAGCTTCATTTAGAAAATATGGAGAAATATGGAGTTTGTCCTATTCATCGACGTTGTTTTAAACCAGTGGCTAGAATAGAATTATTTGGTAAGAAAACTAAACAGTAGGTAGATTATCAGTTTTAAATAGCGAAAATTTTTCGAGTGAATTTGATAGTCACTGGAGACAGTATGCTATTGACAAAAAATTCAGCTTAATGTAATATAGGATGAATAACTTGAATTATTTGATTTAAGTAAACTAACCCTTTTGGAGGTGGGCCATGGCTAGAAATGGAAAGCCAGGTTACTTTATTCTTCTTGACGACATTGAACATACTCTGCTGAAGGCACAACAGCATTTTGCAGAGGGGAGATTGGCCGAAAAAAATGAGTGTTTTAACGTATTTAGTGCTTTTTGCGCAACTCTAGAAAGATTCGATGATATTCCCCCTGACAAAAATCAACAGATTCTAGAAAAGTTACGTCAAATGCAATCAAGTTTGGAAAATGAATCCGAATTTGAGGATTTTTCTGGAAAATTGCGATCCTTAGCCAGTGCTCTAGGAAGTAACCAATAGAAATTCAATCACCCCTTTTTAACAGAAAGGGGTTTTTTATTTAATTTTACCTAATACTTGACATAATCGAGACATTGTGCTATATTACTATGATAATTGAACTTTGAAATGATCCTAAAGTACTTCGATGTTACATCAAAGACTTTAGGGCAAGGGGCTAAATAATGCAGAGAAACCATGTGATTATTGGTTTGATCCTACTAGGAGTAATTTTCCTAGCGATTTCTTTACCACTCGGACTGTTTTGGGTGGCGAAGAGCGCAACCCAAGATGAATGGAATTCCAAGGTTAGTGGTCGTCGGACACCAGCTGAGATTAAGGGAATTATGGACGCTATGGTTAGGTATAACCAAGAGCCACCAAACTTTCTTCCGCAGTCTGGATTAGATGATCACCTTTGTGCAGCAACAGTAATCAACGCAATGAATTTCATTGTCGGTGAAGACCTGTTGCAATCTGTACCAGCTTGGTTTTTTCAAAAAACCAATCAGGACAAATTGACTTTGGTGTTTGATCGATCTGATGACTTTACTGTTGAAGGCAGTTCAGTTGTTGAAAAAAAAGATCGTGGCTTTTGGTTAAGTAAGATTTTACCAGATCCTAATGGTATGTACGTTCTTGGGTATTTGTACCGAGATAGTGTAGCCATGGGAACTTTGGCAAAAAAGGAACTAGGCGCAACGTTGAATTCACATTTGATGCTACTTTTACCAAAGGTTGGTGAGCATCGTTGGGGATTTCACTTGTTCCACGCGCCCGGCAAAGAGCACCTTAATCCGGTCTTGATTGAAAGGCTGGATGACAGGATGGCCAAGGATTTCGACCTGATCTACATTTGGCAGATCAAAGGAATTGAGTTGCCAGAAAAAGGTGAGGACATGTTCGTGGTGAATGATTCTTTACCTTATGAAAAGGTTCATTCGCATTTGAACAATGGTCCGGAGTTTTTGGAATATTACTTAGATACAATTGCTGTGTGGTGGCTGAATTTTGGTCGCTACGAGCAGTTTCCCGATGTTGTTAAACTCCATGACGGAGTGGTTAAAGTACCGCTTAACGGTAAAGTGTTTCATGGAAAAGTTTTGGGCTTTTACAAAAAAGTCCCGATCTACTATCATGGACACGAAACCCAAGCTCGAAGCAACTTTGGTCAAACCTGGCAGTGCGTTGAATATGCAAACAGGTTTTTGGTTAAAGCTTGCGAGCATCGCAATCTAGAAAGGACTGGTCATGCAGACAGTTATTTCTGGAAAGCGAAGGCTAAGGGGTTGGAATCATATCTGAATGGTAGCTTGACCGCACCACAGCCAGATGATTTGCTCATATTTGATAAGTCAGATTCAGATGGTAAGGTCGGTCACATAGCAGTTATCACTAGCGTTGATAAAGATAAAGTTTGTTTCGTGCAACAGAACTTTGGCAAGCGATGGTATGACTGTTTGCCAGTTGTGGTTTCTGATCATAATTGGTACATTGAAGCAGGAAAACCTTATCCAGCACTTGTTGCTGGTTGGGTTAGAGCTAAGAATAATGCAGTAAACTTATAGAGCAAGGAGAAAGAATGAAAGGGACTAAGAAACTTTGTTGTATGATTGCTCTGGCTATGTTGTCACTATTGCTCATGGGCGGTGGTGGACCTGATTACAATGGTTGTGATTGTGACTGGGATAGCGATAGTTCTTCATATGAAGCATCTGAGCCAGATCCATGCCAAATTGCTAAGCGAGCTGCCTTTGAAAAAGGCCAAAAGGCTGGGAGGAATCAGGCTGAAAGTGTTGCCGAGAAAAATCGCATGGAATTGCATCAGGAGATTGATCTTAAGCAAGCTACTATCGATAAGTTGAAGGCTGAAATGAAGGCGATTCAGGAAGTTGCCAAAATTGAGGCTGAACAAAAACCCGAGGATCTCCAAACTCAGCTGATAAAGATTATTACTGTGAAGAAGGGATACTGGGTGAAGAAGCATGTGGATGAGGTAGAAGGTTCGGATATTCGAGCCACCTACATTTGCAATTCCTGGGAATGGGGAAAAGCGAATCCAACGGTGTTTCCGGGGGATAAACTCAAAGTCTGCAAGTTTTCTGAATGAATGTAAACACAAAGAAGTCTTACGTCACACGTGAGGCTTCTTTTTATCCTTGAAAAGTTAGTTAAATTAGGGTAGAATATTAATGTTGTTACAAATTCTACAAATATTAGTAATCTTATGAAGTACGATCACAAAAAAATTGAAAAAAGGTGGCAGAAATTTTGGCAAGAAAATGAAGTTTATAAAACTCAGGATGATAAAGAAAAACCAAAGTATTATATTTTGGATATGTTCCCTTACCCTTCAGGTGCAGGTTTGCATGTGGGACATCCAAAGGGTTACATTGCCACTGATATAATTGCTCGTATGAAAATGATGCAGGGCCATAATGTTCTTCATCCTATGGGGTGGGACGCTTTTGGTTTGCCGGCAGAAAATTATGCAATTAAAAATAAAGTTCATCCACGCGATGCAGTAGCCAAAAATGTTAAAGTTTTCAAGGAACAGTTGAATAAAATTGGATTTACTTATGACTGGAGTCGCGAGATTAATACCACAGATCAAGATTATTATAAGTGGACTCAGTGGACGTTTTTGAAAATGTTTGAAAAAGGTTTGGCTTATGAATCTGAAGAACCGATTATTTGGTGTCCAAGTTGTCAGACTGGCTTAGCAATGGAAGACTTGGAGGATGGCAGGTGTGAACGTTGTAATAGTGAGATTGAACGGAAACCAATGCGCCAGTGGGTTTTGAAAATTACTGATTATGCTGAGCGTTTATTGAATGATTTAGATAAGTTAGATAAGTGGCCAGATTCTATTCGAGAGATGCAGAAGCATTGGATTGGTAGATCAGAGGGAGCTGAGGTAAAATTTGAAATCCGAAATTCGAAATTCGAAATTACCGTTTTTACTACTCGTGCTGACACTTTGTTTGGGGCGACATTTATGGTGTTAGCGCCTGAACATCCGTTAGTTCAAGAAATCACAACTGAAGAAAATAAAAAACAAGTTGAAAAATATATTAAAAAAGCTTCAGCTAAATCAGATCTTGAACGAGCAGAATTACAAAAAGATAAATCTGGGGTTTTTAGTGGAGCGTATGCCATAAATCCTGTTAATAATGAAGAAATACCAATTTGGATTGCTGATTATGTTTTGATGAACTATGGCACCGGTGCAATTATGGCTGTTCCAGCGCATGATCAACGTGATTTTGAGTTTGCAAAGAAATACGATATTCCGATCGTGCCAGTTGTAATGCCATTTATCAAGGCTCAGGATAATGATTTGCCAAAAAAGAACAAAAAAACAGAAAAGAGAAATAATGTGATTGTAGTTGTTAAACATTGGGCAGAGGATAAATATTTTTGCTTGGATTGGAAGAATTTCGGTTGGACTTCTTTTGTTGTCGGTGGAATTGAGGATGGCGAAAGTTCCGAAGATGCAGCTTTGCGAGAAATGAGAGAAGAGTCGGGTTATCAAAATGTTAAGTCAATTAAAAAATTAGGTGGACCGATAGCTACAAATTTTTTTGCTAAACACAAGGATATTAATCGTGAAACGGTTATTGAAGGCTTTTATGTTGAATTAACTGATGGTGAATATGTTGAACCATTAGATAAGGATGTTGAGCATCATGTTGGACAGTGGGTTGATAAGGATAAAGTGTCTTCATTTATTAATTTGGAAAATCATTCCTGGTTTTTTGATATATCAACGAATGGAGAATCAGTTTATTCTGGTAAAGGAATAAGTATTAATTCTGAGGAATTCAATGGACAAACTACATTAGAAGCTATGGAGGGAATTGTTAAAAAAGCTGGAGCAATCAAAAAAATAAATTATAAACTTCAAGACTGGGTTTTTTCTCGTCAGCGATATTGGGGTGAGCCAATTCCAATAATTCATTGTGAAAAGTGTGGCCCCGTAGCAGTTCCAGAAAAAGATTTACCAGTTAAACTACCGGAAGTTGAGAGTTACGAACCAACTGGAACAGGTGAGTCACCTTTGGCAGGTATTGATGAATGGGTGAATGTTGAATGTCCGAAGTGCGGTGGTCTAGGAAAAAGAGAAACTAATACCATGCCTCAGTGGGCAGGTTCCAATTGGTATTATCTTCGTTATATTGATCCAGCTAATGATAAAGCTTTAGTCGACAAAGAAAAAGAAAAATATTGGTCTCCAGTTGATTTTTATGTCGGCGGTGCAGAGCATGCTACTCGGCATTTAATTTATTCCCGGTTTTGGCATAAGTTTTTATTTGATATCGGAGCAGTTAGTTATGATGAACCATTTACTCGACTTCAGCATGTAGGTTTAATCATGGCCGAAGATGGCCGAAAAATGAGTAAGCGCTGGGGGAATGTTATCAATCCAGATGATATTATAAAAGAGTACGGCGCTGATGCCCTGCGTGCTTACGAAATGTTCATGGGTCCATTTGATCAGGCTAGTGTTTGGGATACTAATGGGTTGCGAGGAGTCAAAAAGTTTTTGGATAAGGCACACGATTTAGGAGGTAAAGGGGACAAAGGAGATAATAAAGAAATTGTTACTCTGTTGCATAAAACGATAAAAAAAGTCACCAAAGACATTGAAACTATGGATTTCAATACTGCTATTTCACAGATGATGATTTTTGTAAATAAAATTCAATCAACTGGCTGTAGTCAACAGACACGTAAAATGTTTTTACAAGTATTGAGTCCGTTCGCACCACATTTGTGTGAAGAATTATGGAGTCAGCTCGGGGAAAAGCAAAGTATTTTCTTGTCTGAGTGGCCAAAGCATGATGAGAAGTTAATTATTGAGGAGACAGTTGAAATTCCAGTCCAAATAAATGGCAAAGTACGAGTTAAGCTTCAGGTTGAACCTAATATTTTAGAAGAAAAATTGAAAGAATTGGTTTTTGCTGATGACCAAGTGCAACGATACGTTGAAGACAAAGAAGTAAAGAAATTCATTTATGTTAAGGGCAGGTTAGTAAGTTTAGTGGTTTAATATATTGGAAAATAATAAAAGAGCTCAGTCATGTTGCATGACTGAGCTTTGTTTTTCATTCATTGAATGCTTTACACAGATATTCATTCTTGTCTTCCAATCATTCCAATTCAATTAAGCTGCATCAAGGTACCTTTCAACTTTTTCTTTCATTTTTGGTTTGGGTGCTCCGGGAAAGAGGATTAAATCGTCGGGTCCACTTCTGGAACTGCAACCACCAGGACCAGCTTCCATTTTCTCCTTTTCATCGTCCTCAGGACACTTGAAGTTTAACAACTCGTTAATAAGAACACTTTGCAATGGTTGGCGTAGAGTTTTCATTTTAACCTCCATTTCACGCCTATTGAATATGCTCAGCAGTCCCTTACTGCCGAACAAACACACCTTCTCTATTTATATTGTATGACATCAAAATACTAATGAACATAGTTTTTGTGGACAAGATTTGTCTGTTTTTGTCAATCTATAATTAATTATTTTTATAAAAAGAAGATTTACATTTTAGAAATTATTTACATTGTTAACATAAAGTATGAAAATTTAGAACAAAAAGAATGTTATAAATCAGTAACAATAGTGTCGGATTTGTGGATAACTACTTTGAAATGTTGTCAGAACCTGCTAACATTTAAGTAGAGGGGTTTGACGACTAAAAATTGAAATATGGCACTAGCACAGGAATTATTAGCAATTGGTTTAAGTGATAAGGAGGCAGATGTTTATTTAGCTGCATTGCAGCTTGGTTATTCTTCTGTTCAAGAAATATCACAGAAAGCTAATATTAATCGCACAACAGCATACACCCACATTAAAAATTTAATCAGTCGGGGACTTTTGAATGCAACCGAAAAAAATGGTAAAATTTTTTATGTCGCTGAACGACCAGAAAAATTGGAATATATTTATGAACAGCAGGAAAATGAAATCAAGCGCAGGCGACAGATGTTAGATCAAATCATGCCCAAGTTAGAATCTCTTTATAATGTAGCGAAAGATAAGCCTTCAGTTCGCTATTATAACTATAACAGCCCAGAAGATTTAAAGGTTGTTAGACAAGAAA
The DNA here is from genome assembly GCA_018674305.1 of Candidatus Falkowbacteria bacterium. NCBI lineage: Bacteria > Candidatus Falkowiibacteriota > Candidatus Falkowiibacteriota bacterium. The sequence goes on from JABHAL010000004.1 coordinate 295,497, forward strand.
TTGCTCAACGGCGATCCAATATAATGTATAATATTTTTAATTATGAATTGTATAAAGATTATGTCTCTCGTCGTCATGTACAAAACATTTTAGATTCAGTCCAGACTTTTAAAACTATATATATAGCGAATCATAAAATTGTTGATAGCCGTTTACGACCACTCTTAAAAAACGATAAATTTTTCATTAAATTTCTCACAGAAGCAAAGTTTGGATTTTTGTGTGAAGTTCTAATATCTGATGATAATGTTTATATTGCTGGCAAAGGAGATTGGTTAATCATTCGCGATGAACTTTTTTCGCAAACCCTTGGTTTGTTATTTGAAGCTTTGTGGGGCATTGCTGAGGAATTTTAAATAAACACAAAATAAAAAAGTATGTTAATTAAAGAGTTACAAGAATTTGGTTTAAGTGATAAAGAATCTAGAGTTTATTTGGCTGCTCTTGAACTAGGAACATCCACGATTCAGGAACTTTCACAGAAATCAAATGTTAATCGAGCAACTACCTATATTCAGGTGGAGACATTGTTAAAAAGAGGATTGCTCAGTACAGTAGATAAAAATAAAAAAAGTGTTTTTATTGCTGAGCGACCTGACCGATTGTTGTCGATCCTGGATGAACAAAAGCAAAAGATTGAGAATAAACATGACAAGATAAAAAAACTTATACCTGATTTTGAAGCTTTATATAATGTGATTGGCGATCGGCCAAGAGTTAGATTTTTTGAAGGAAGTGTAGGTGTGGATGCTTGGAGGCAGGATGTTTATAAGTTTGGCCCAAGTCAGCTAGATATGATTTTACCGTTAGTAGAGGATTTTGATGAAAAGAGTCAAGATACAAGTTTTCTAGAGAAAATTTTAACGCGTGTTCAAGCGGTGAGATTATTAGTCCCGGAAGAAAAAAGACAATTCATGAATAAGATTTTAACATCAGAAAATTTGCTTGTGAAATATCACAAGTTAGTTGATTTTAGAGCTGAAATGATAATATATAGTAATAAGGTTTATATTAGCAAGGCTCTAGGCGCTGCTAATATGGCTGTGTTGATGGAGGACAAAATGTTTTATAAGAGTTTTTTGGCGATATATGATGTTTTGTGGGATGTTGCAGAAGAGTAAACTTTTTAAAAATGAAAACACCATCAGATTTGTACTGATGGTGTTGTTTTTAAACACAGGAAAGTCAGTATTATTTATTACCTCGGGGGGCGACTAGCGCAACACTCCCGCAGTAGGAAAACGCGTTATTTTCGGAAGACCATTTTCAGTTTTACTTATCGATGAAAAACCAGTTCCACCACCAAGTCCAGACATCTTTACTTCACGAACGTGTAAAACATTTGAGTTACTCACTCTCGGTGTCAACTGTGTGCAGCAATTTGCAGCAGTGTGTAATCTGCTTCTCGTAAAAGGATAAAATTTTGCCCGCATACTTTTCCTCCTTGAAAAGTGTTAACTATTCCCGTTTGGGTTGAATAATTAACTGTTTAGTATAGCAAATAACAAAAAGTTTGTCAAGGGCAAGGTGATATTATATATTTCAAATGTTAGCAATTATTACCATTCGTGAAATGTGTAAATTTAGACAACTTTAGTGAGTGTTTGAATTAATTGTTAGATAGTATTGACAAAATCATAATAATTTGCTATACTCCAATGTTGAGTATTTGGCTATAATGCTTGTATAGCTAAAGACTTGGAAGATATAATTGTTTTTCCATAGCAGCTCTAATAGTATGTTGGAGCTGTCATTGGGCAGATAAACAGGAGGTGTCATATGTCCAGACATAGTAAGAGGCATAAGTCTCGAAAAGTGAAAGAGTATGATCCTCACCGTGTCATGCGAGAAATTGCTAGGACGTTGATTGGCTCAAAACCCAGACAGGTCCATTCGGGTAAAAAGGGCCAAAAGGGTTATGATCGCAAACGTGAAAGAGCAATTCCCAACTATTAAGGAGGTCGTCATGAAAACGATGAATACATTTCGAGAGTTTTCTATAAGAAAACTCTCATCAACTTGAGCGAATAATTTATTTGTTAATTCACGTTGATTAATAGAGGAGGTATAGCATGACTCCCCGTAAAATCGTTTGTCTCCACTGTGGTGGGACGCATGGGTCTGAGAAACAGATCCGTACCTGTAAGAAATTGCAGGACCGCCAAAGTGGTAAAAAGAAAGGCAAGAAAAAAAAGAAGTGACAAAAAAAGAACGCGGATTCATGATCCGCGTTCTTTTCATTTATTTTTGAGGTTTATTTACTGTTGAACTATGCCGTCAGTTTCCGCATGTTGATCCAGTTCCAGCGCTGAGGTTAAAATATTTTTGGTCTTAATAATTGTGTCTTCTGAAACACTGTCTTTTGCTGACAACGTAGTATTTCCAGTGAGTTTGATAATTTTGCCAGCATCTTCAAGTTCTGGGGTTATAACTATTGCAAAGTTGGCATGTGCCTCTTTTACGGTTTCTGGTAATCTATTTATTTCCCAAGTAATTTTATTTGTGTTGCTATTGTAATTAATTTCCCCAGTACTGACGTAACTTTCATCTGGCCATTCAGCATATTCTGGTAATGAAGCGTTCACGGTTATGTTTTCTATTTCGTGAATATCGTTAGATAGATCCCAGAAGACTTTGATTGTAGTTTTTTTGCCAACCTCGAAGGGTAGAGGGCCACTGCCAATCGGCGTACCGTCTTCAAAGTAATACAAAGCTTTAGTTCCTAAGTCAAGGTCAGAATTGATAGTTAAAATAACGTGACTGCTTGTGACTGGTTCAGTTTTAACTCCTAAGTGTTCAGACAAATCAAGGCTGGAAAACACATCAAGTGAGGCTTTGCCAAGTGAATTAATACTGTCCAGGTCGGCAAAAGTATTCAAAGGTAGAGAAAAGTCTAAACTGAATTCCTGACCTGTAGCTAAAGTAGCTAATTCTGGAATTTGAGTTTTATCCCAGGTGATTTGCTTGCCTGTCTCAGTTTTTTCTATTTTTCCATAGTAGTCATCTTCAATTTTATTCCAATTCAAAAGATCTACAGGCTGACTATTGATAGTAGTTGTTAAAATTAAATTATTGTAATCTTGTTCCCCAGTATTTTTACTGATAATGGTGAAGTCCAAGTCTTGGCCTAGTTCAATGTTTTTGTTTTCTGTTGTACCATTGACAATAGTGTAGGTGTTGATGGCTTGGTCAATAATTTTGATGGATAGTTCTTCTTCGTGAACTTTGAAATACTGTTCCTCATTGCCAAGTAGTAGGAGCTCAAGCAAAAATGTTTTTGTTCGATCGTTATCAGAAAGGATGTTCATGTCAGCATCAAAGAAACCTTCAACTAATATTTCCTTACTCTGAGATGATTGATTTAAGTCAGCAATAATCCATTGATTATCGTCTTCGTAGGTAGTCGGATTGGCTGATTGAAAAGTGAATTTATCTGGGTAGGTGATTTGCAGTTTGGCATTATAAAAGTCAAGTTTAGCTTCGTTTTTAATTTTTGTTTTTAAATTGATCTTTTGACCAGGAGTTATATTAGAAGGGTAATTGGTTATGAATTCAAGTTCGGGTGCTTGTGTTATTAAGCTGAAGGTTGCTTCTTTGGTGAATTCTGAATTAAAGTTGCTTGGTTGAAAGGTCAATTTAACAATGATCTTTTGTTCTTCTTCAATCTCGTCAATAATACTGCCAGATATGGTTATTTGGCCATTGTCACCAATTTCCAGTTCACCCAACTGCCAAGCGTGATTAACTGGCTCAGGCTCTAGTTTCTCAATAAGTAAACCGTGTGGATATTGAACATGCAATCTGGAGTCAAGAAGACTAACTTCTCCTAAGTTTTGATAATTAATAATGAAGTCAAACTGTTCTCCAATTTTTATTTTTTCAGGACCTTCAATTGTTAGCTCGAGGCTTTGTTTTTCAAAGGTTTTGTTGGAGGAAAAATACAAAAAGCCGGCTAAAGCTGAGCCCGCTAGTAATAGTAATACAATTAAAGAAAAGATAATAAATCTTTTTTTTCTTTTTTTGCGATCTTTATTAATTAAAGTCCTTAGACTTAAATCCTGCTCTGAGTCACTGACTGAGTCGAGTCCTTGATGTTGGTCATCAATATCCTGTTCTTCATATAGCTCAATTAATTCTTTAATGGGATTTTCTTCTGGATATTCGATCTTTTTTCTTTTAAAAACTAAAGTTTTATTTTTGTTTTTTTTATTTTTACTCATAATGGTTTAATCCAAGATAAAAGCAAACATTTCATCAGCTCTAGATTGAGATTCAATCACAAAGCTATTTTTGTCGTTTTTTAGTTCCGGTGGGTATGTCCAGCCAGAGTTTATTGCATAAGGTAAATTGAACTTCAAGTTATAAGTTGTATTTTGTTGTCCCGCTTGTTTTTGCCAGAATAAAGAATGAAAGCCAGATTGTGATTTACTGTCAAATAAAGAAAATCGATCTTCAGTGGTAGTTAAATTGAGCGTGATTGGGAGACGATATTTGAATATGAAAGTTTTTGTTTCTCCAGGATCGACTTGTTCCCAATTGCCAAAGACAGTTTTGTTGAATTCATTGTTTATGAAGGTTCCAGTGTTTGGATCTACCCAAACCTCACCCTGTATATTTTGTAGATGTTCATCTGTTTGCCAATGTTCTTCAGGTTCTTCAAACGCTTCAGGCGGGACTTCTTCAAAATTCTGAGCTGAAATTAGTTGACTACCAAAAGGGACATAAATTCTAACATAATTTAGATTTGAGGTTTTTCCGAAAAAATTATTTAAGTCACCGTTATGTGTGCGAGTAATTTCCAAAGTATTAATAATCTCACCATTGTTGTAAACATCAGTTGTTAAGTTCAAGGTCTGATCAATGTAAGCATCAGTTTTGCCTCCACCAATGTTGGTATTGATTACAGCCAAATAATCCTTGGAAGAATCTAATAGTTCACCGGTCCAACCATATTCAGAAAATTTATCCTGAACTTGAGTTTCCTTGAAATAGAGTTGAATCTCTTTTTGTTCCAGATTAGTTTTGATTGTTTTTGCTAATGAAATTAATTGTTCGCCCTGGAGGTCAAATAAGCTGTTAATAAGCTCTGGTGCCAGGTACGATAAAATCTTTTTTGGCTGATTTTCTTGAACATTGTCATAATCAATTTCAATTGCTTTTTGCAATTCTAGTACTATGTTGTCATTATTAAAAGTTTTATTATATTCAGGTAAATAAATAGGCCCTGAAACTTTCATCAGTTCAGGTAAGAATGAAACATTAATAGCAACCACGCCGTCAACTGTTGGCCCACCAGAGTGTTCATAGAACCACATAATTTTTTCAGCAGAAGTAGGAAAATCAGCAAACCAGTTGGAGTCTTGCAGTTGCCAAAGAGGATTAACCACGTGTAATTGATAAGGTGAAATTAATTTTTTATGTAATTGACCTTGTACGTCATAGGTTCCCCCGCCAGGGATTTCAATATTGGTAATTTGACCGCGATCAACATCAACTAAAGCCATACTTCCCATGAAGCCGCCAGTTGGTCGAAGTTCATTATTGTTTTGAAAGACGAATAAGTAGCGTTTTTTGTGTTTTTGCCCGAGAATAGAATTAAGTGTGCCAGTAAAGGTGTGGAATTCTTGTATGTCACTATTCAAAAGACCTAGATATTCTTGGATGGTTCCATATATTTCTTTTTTATCATCTGGTACTGCTTCGGGTCTGATTTGTTGAAGATCATAATTTAGGCGGTCAAGTTTTGGTGAAATTGAGCTTAGTTCAGTTTGTAATGTGCTGATATGATCTGTTAAATATCCACCGGTTTGGCTTTTGAAATTAGTGAAAAGATTGGTTATTGATTGGCCCAAGCCAGAAACCTGCTCACCAGCGTCAAGTAAATGTTCTGCATCTGCTAGGTTAGGGCTGTTGATTGGAATGAGGTTAAGAATTGTCTTTAACGAGGTGCTCATGCTATTTAGTTTTTCTCCAGCTTCTACAAAGTTTTGATTTGCTGTTGAAAAACTGGTTTGTGCCATTTGCGGGTTGTCGTTAGCTAATTGAGTGCTTGCCACTTTTAAGTCTTCATAAGCTGTGGTTGCATAATTTACAATTTGCTCTTGTGATTTTCTGATTTCATTATATTGACCAAAAACTTTGATTGGTAAAATAATAATTATACATATAGCAATATAGGCGGCCAGTGGACGGTACCAAAATAAAGGTAAATTGAAATTATAGTGCCAAGGTTTTATTGTGAATTGTTTTTGCCAAGATTTTGATTTATGCTTTTTGTTTTTGTGAGAAGGTGCTGTTACTTGAATTGGGTCTTCGTGCTGAGCAATAACAACTTTTTCTTTGGATTCAAGTTTTTCTGTTATAACCACAGTTTGTTTTTTTGTTTTAGTTGTAACTTTAAGGGTTTGCGTTGGTTTTTCCCTGTGCTTCTTGGTAACGCTATGAAATCTAGATAAAACAGTACGTTTTTTTGCTTCTTTTTCTCGCTTTTTCTCTATCATTGCCGATAAGTCCAAAACAAAAGGTGAGTGTACCTGCTTGGTTGTGGTACTATTAACTGTAATTTGAGAGGGATCTTTTTTGTTGGCTGAAATTGCTTCTTTCTCTGGTAAAAGTTTAGCTAATGCCTTGACGAGATTTTGTTCAATTGTTTTCTCAGCATTTTTTAGGTTTTGATTATCAAGAATTTCGTCAATTTCATGTTGAAGTAAACCCAAAGTCAAAGTTTCTTTTTGAGAAACTTTTTTTACTCTCTTGGCGGAAGCTTTTTTTACAGGCTTGGCTTTTGGTTTGTTTGCTTTCGCTTTTGCTTTTTTGCGTAACGGTTTTTTGGGTTTCTTGACCGTCGAAGTTTTGGTGGAGACGGTTTTCTTTTTTTGTTTTGCAGTTGCTTTACGCGCCATATTATAGTATTTATTTTAAATTTTTATATATTTGTAAAGTTTGTTCAGCGCATTTTCTCCAGTGAAATCTTTCAACATTATATTTTGCCTTATCAATTAATTCTTGGTTTGTTTTTTTATCAGTTAAGACCAGATTAATTTGTTTGGCCATTTCCTCAATATTTTTTGGGTCAAAGAATAGGGCAGACTCTCCAAGTGTTTCCGGCATGGATGAGGTGTTGGTTGAGACAACGGGACAGCCACAGTTTTGAGCTTCTATTCCGATTAAACCAAAGCCTTCAATAAAGGATGGAACAACAAAGGCGGAAGCTCCATTGTAAATCGCCGGTAATTCATCATCTTCAATAAAGCCTGTGGCAATAATGTCGTGCTTAAAAGGGGATCTATTAATTTCGTCCTGAACCTTTGTATAATGTAAATCCTCTCGACCACCAAGTACTAATTGGATATCCAAATTATGCTTTTTCTTTAGTAAATTAAAAGCTTGGATTAATCCTTCAATGTTCTTGTGGGAACGCCAGACACTAACGAAAAATATATACGGTTTCGTGATACCGAATTTTTCTTTAACTGTACTAATTATACCACTATTTTCAATAATTTTAAAACGTTCGTCCACACCATGATGGATAACTTCAATTTTTTCGGAATTAATATTGAAATGTCTAACTATATCACGCTTGGTGCTATTGGAAACTGCAATAATTTTACGTGATTTGTGCATTGTTGACTTAAAGACCGTGCGATAGGCCCACTGTCTGAATCCGGATTTTGCTTTGTGGCCAGGATAGTAAAAGGGAGTTATGTCATGAATGGTGCAAATTGATTTTTTGCGATATAAAATTGGTGAATTGAAGTGGGGGTAGTGGATTAGGTCAAATTTATGCTTCATTAATTCCAAAATGAAACTTGTTTGTTCTGTCAAAGTGTAATGTTGAACTTTGGTTAGCACTTTTGTAACCCGTTCGTTCGGTGGATTGAATCTCGAAAACTCAGGTTCACGCAAGAACAAGATATATTCATTAGTTTTATCCAACATGAAAAGTTCATCAGTTAATTTCTGAATGTAAGTTCCGATTCCACTGAATTGTGAGGCGCCATACATGCGCGCGTCGATTGCTATTATCATATTCTTAGTTATTGTTCCTGAATTCATTCGGGGTAGCTCCTTTGGCTATTTTCATATTTTTAGTTATTGTTCCTGAATTTATTCGGGGTAGCTCCTTTGGCGATTTTCATATCCTCAGTTATTATCCCTGAATTCATTCAGGGTACCTCCTTTACACAAAGTTTCAAGAAACATGTTTTCATCTTCATGTTTTTTTATTTTCAAAATAGACATTATTCTTAGTTCCAGTTCTTCTTGGTCAAATTCTTTACACAGTTCCTGAAAATTACAATATTTATATTTTTTCAATTCATTAAATGAGTGGATAATACCATGGCGGAGAGGGTTTCCTAGGATATATGCTGAAATGTTAGCATAAGCAAGTTCATCAAATATTGCCCAAGCGTAATATTTTTTCCAAAGTTGTCCTTCTCTGTTAGTTTGAATGTTAATTAATCGTGCTGATGCTCCCGCTAGATCTTTAAGGAATTTTTTACGTTGTTTTTGTTCTTCACAGTCAATAATTAAATGTAAATGGTTATTTAGTATGGCGAAATATTCAATATTAACATTATTATTTTTAGCTGCTTTATTAAATTGGTTTAAAATAATTTCTTTCAAAGGGTCGTCGAATTTTACAATAATCTGATCAGTGAGTGAATAGGTGATGAAATATTTGCGTTCGGGGTAGAATTGGTATTTGAGCATATTAATTATTTGGTAGGCCCAAATGAATTTGGGGGTAATTGTTTAGGATAATCCCAAATTGTTCTGAATTGTACATGCGACGGTCTATAGCGATTTTTACATTCTTAGCAATTATACCTGAATTCATTCGGGACATTATTTTCAGTTATTATCCCTGAATTTATTCGGGGTACCTCCTTCATACAAGGTTTCTAAAAATATCTTTAAGCATTTCCAAATTACTAATTACAGATTACTAATTACTATTCTAAATTGTTCCAAACTAAATCCCATATTGATTTCATGGTCTGAGCAATTGCTTGATCTTCAATTATAACAGCTGTATAAGGTTTTTTAAAGGATATGAGCGAAACTTTACTTTGGTAAATGTTGATTTCGGTTTCAAAGTTAATATCTTTAACTAGTTTTGTTTGGCGTAGTTGTTCTTTGTCTTTCGATTTCATTAATTTCCCCTTCGGACCATTTTTTGCAATGCAGTAAAAATGAGTATTGTTTTTTTTGCGTGCTTCAGGTCCAGCTGACCAGAGAAAATCTGCTGGCAGGGTTTCGAACATCTTTTCATAGTCAGTAAATCCGAATATTTCACCATCTTGAACCGCGTAGTCAGCATAAGCTGTTTTAAGTCCTTCAAGTCCTTGGTGGAATTTAACTTTTGGTTTATTTGCGGGAGCATTGAAGATACTTAAGAATTCAGGAAGGTTGTTTCGTGCTTGCTCAATCCTTTTTTCAGCTTTGCTTATTACGGTTTTGGGGTTTTCTGCGACAAGGAGAAGTTTGCTACCTTTTTTTATTTCACTAACTAGTCCAAGGTTCTTCAAATCTTCAAGAAAGTTGTATATACTGGTTCTCTTCACATTGGATTCTTCAGCAAGTTCTTGAACAGTGGCTGAGCCTAGCTCAAGACAGGCAAGGTACACTTTGGCCTGCTTTTTTTGTATACCTAAACTTGTAAGAGAATCGAGTAAGTATTGCATATTTGTCTAACTTGTAGACATTGTATATAAAATAGTGAACTTTGTCAATTTTCACTAAAATTAGCCTTTGATTTAGTGCTCTTAATTTTTTATTCAAAATTCTTGTCTTAATTCTTGACGATTTCTTTTTAAACTAATATAATATATTGTTCTGTTCATTAAAACTAGGGAGATTGTAATGTGGCAATCATTTATTTTGTGTACGATTTTGGTATGTGTTTATTTTGCTTCGGCAATACATTCTTCTGTTGAATCAAATTTTAATGAGCCAAGTTGGCTACGAACTGTTGGAAACGTTTTGGGCACTATATTTGTTCTTCTGTTAGGGGTCGTTGGTATTGCAATGATGAGCTATATTAATCTGGAAGTCTTTAATTATCGAGAAAAAGTCATTCAATTGGTTTATGCCGGCGATTTGTTTGAATATTATATTGATAATGGGGCTCAAATTGTACGGAAATTCTCGTATAGTCCAGAGGTTCTTTGGATATGGAATTCTGGCATGTCGTTGCTTCTTATGGGTGTTATTAAGGTGATATCATTGTTGGTTAAGTTTTTTGACCCACTGCCTTTGAAGGGTTATTGATATTTAGTTTGTCGTTTTTAAGAGAAGTGGATATTCATTAACAAGGAGGAGCAAATGAAAGTACTAAAAAAGGCTGAGTGGTCTTGGAATATGTCAGGTACGTGGTTGGGGTTGAAAGATGTTGGTGATTTTTGGATAAATCGAGTTGGAAGGATTTGGGAAGGATTTTTCTTCTGTGGGTTTATCTCTATTTGGGGAATAATTGCTTTTGGCGGCAGTATTGTTGGTCTCGCGAATCTTTTCCATGATGGTCACGCTGAGGTCATGTGTTCATTTTGGGAAGTTTGGGGTTACGTTTTGTTTGTGTATTTTTTTCTAATTAGTGTGGTAGTATTTTTGAAATTTATTAAAAAATATATTGTTAAAGAAGTTACTGACTCTGAGTTGCTCGGTACATTTTTTAGGAAACGATATTCAAAGTTTTTTGAAAAACATTTAGGTCAAAAGAGTCAATATTTTCAACTACTCACAAAATGCAAGGATGTTAAAAAGCAAATTGAAAAACAGTTGCGAATACTTGATGGACAACCCGATGATTCTGATCTTTTGGAAAAGGGCAGGGAGAGATTAAAAAAGTCTCTTGCTGGGTTGGATCTGGATCTACAAAAATTAAAAAAATTTCGGGAAGGCATGAAAGCGCCGTTGGATAAACTTTTGGGAATGATTGAGTCTTCTCAGTTTAAAAGCTTCCTGAAACAATTGGATGCGATAACTCATTCCAATCGTTTAGGAAATTGTGTTCAGGATGTGAGAGCTGGGTATTTGCACGAGTTGGAACTGTTTTTAGTAAAGTTTCAATCAATGGAAAAAGAAGTACGAATAATCAAATTTCCTACATTAAAAATGAAACTGAAGTAAACGTATGTAACAAAAGCCCCACTATTTGTAAATAGTGGGGTATTTTTTTATGCACATTGGGCACTTAAAATTTCTACTGAATGAATCACCAACGGACCGAATAATTTTTCCAAGGCAGGTAGAGTTGAGGTCTGGGTTTGCTCTAGATTATTCAAGGTTGTAGCTTCTTTCTGTTTTTCGATCAAATACCAGCCATCAATCCAAAGTTCTAGCCACTTGCCAGTTTGAACATGTTGCAAAATGTGAGGTTGTTTTTCATCTTCCATGTATTTCTCCACAGTTAAAGGTCGATATTGTAATTTAGCATGATAATGCGAGTGTGTCAACCCTTGTGATTGGTTCAATTGACAAAATTATACTGCTTTGCTAATATAGCTAATCAATAGTTCATTCAACCGAGGAGGTTCATTATGCCGACAGGAAGAGAATTAGTTTTTGGTATGGGAATAATGTACGGTATTCCAATATTAATTCTTTTAGCCGTAATTTTTGGTGTTGGATATTGGATTGGTGGAAACTCAGGTGCTGATTCTGCTCAAGGTTCCCCGGCTGAAGTGACACTGGGGAGTCATGAGCTTGTACAAGCATTTTGTAAATATGATCAAGCTATTATTGTAGATGAAGATGGTGAAAACAAGTTTGTCAGTTTGCCAGACGTTTGTCGGTCCAGATGTCCAGAGTCGATTGATTCAACCAAGCCGACCTTTGTAACTATTTTTGAAAAAACTGATCAAATTGAATGTGATTGGGTCACGAAACTAAGGACAGAATAAATATCATGCTCCGCAATGCGGAGCTTTTTTATCTGACAATTTCAGTATAATTATATATAATAAAGAGAGGTGATAACTGAGAGGTGAAAAATGAACTGTCTTGAATTTCGAGCAGTAATTGGAAGAATTGAAGAAATAGCTCCACGGGGTAAAGATTTCCTTCAATTGCAATTACATGTAAATGGTGAGACTGTGTGTGTTGTTTGCCGACAATTTGCTTTGGCCAGTTTATACCGATTGAAAGAAGAGGTTGGAGAGGAGTGTCCCGCAGTTGAGCGTCTTAATTTGATCATTTACTATCCGCCGACTTTGATTGATCAATCGATTGAACAACAAAGGGCTTTTGTGGCTGACAAGTTAGGTGAATTAACACCAGAACAAAGAAGAATCGTTTACAACGAAATTTTAAAAGAAGATTTTAGAGACGGTGATGAACATTTACCCTGGCATGACATTGTCAAACGCTTTGTAGCAAAACATACATAGGCTTCGGAACACTTCCGGAGCTTTTTTTGTTTAATAAAAAATAAAGAGGCAATCTTATTAAGATTGCCTCTTGTGTTTTTCACTTTAGTTGCTCATTTCGAACAACTCTCGGTCGACCTGTTTGCGAACAGCCTGCTTGCTGTTGCGTCGCACCAGTCGCCGTGCCAATCGTTTCATGTTCCGCGGGTGACAGCCGTACGGGTTGCAACAGGTGCAACGCCAACCTCCAGGACCCGCTTGCAACTTACCCTTTCCGAAGTACTCCTTGGCCAAACTCATTTGCACCTTCCCGGTTATTAAAGCTCTTTATTGAGCTATAATGAAACCGGGGTATGTGCTTCGATGTGTTGAAGTTCATGTTATCCTCCATGAATTGAATTGAACAAAGAACATAAGATGATATCATACACATTTGGTTTTGTCAAGTATAACTGGTTGAATAAAAAACTGCAACCCGGGTGGGAGTTGCAGTCTGTTGTTCTCTAAGGGTTGAGTGCAGACTATTTTTCCATTTCTTTGATTGCAGAACCTATTCCACTTCCTTCTTTTCTGTAATCTTCGAGCGTTTTATCGCTGCCGGTTTTCGGAGGTGGCTTCTTCACAACCGGAACGCTGGACGGGTGAGTATGGCCGGTACAGCCAGCGAGAAAACAAAGGCACATTACGGTAAGTAGCAATCTCTTCATCGCAGCCTCCTAATGATCCGTTGGGGGTTAAAGAACAGCTATATATTTTGTTAATTAATTTTGAGGTTTTTGTCAATAGCTGTAATAGTGATACGGAGGAGACATGTTAAGAAAAAAGTGAAGGCATGACAGCTTTCACTTATTGACTAAAGGTTTTGGAAAAGCCGAAAATTAGTAAAAGTTGATTTTGTTTAAGCATCTCATTCGGCTGAATATTCGGAGGTAGAGTTATGGAGTTCTGTTGTTTAATGTTTTGCCAGCGAACATATTCACCTAAAAAAAGTTTTCTCGTGATTTGTTCCTCTTCAATTGAATAAAGCGTATCTCCAATTTGAGTTTCTACCAGAAAAGTAATGGCGTGAAAATAAACTGTTCGAGTTTTGGCTTCGATTTTCCCTAATTTTTTCACTAACGGAAAATATTCAGCTGCTTGAACAGTACCTGAACAAGTAAATAGCAAAATAACAATTATAAAGGCAAAAGCTTTAGCAAAACCTTTAAATACTTTCATCTTTCCCTCCTCAATGGATTGACAAGAGTAGGTTAATTAGATGGTAGCTTGACTAATTTGAGTTGTCAACAGGTTTGATTTGACAAAGGCTTTGGTCGTGATAAAGTAGGTGTAAGAATTTGAGCAGCTTCTGATCGATCCCATGCTTGTCGTGTGTGAAGTTCTTCGCTTAAGATTTAGCGGAGAACTTTTTTATTTCCTGCAAATAATCTTGAGCAGTTTGATACCAGTGAATATCCTTTGATTTTTGTAAACCTGCGGCTATATATTGTTTGGCTAGCTTTGAATTAGTCATTTGCTTCATGGCACTGTAGAGATCGTTTGTGTCAGTTGGATTAATTAAAAGGGCAGCTTGTTGGCAAATTTCTGACATGGATGAATTGTTTGAGGTAATGACGGGACAGCCACAGGCCATTGCTTCAATTGGGGGAAATCCAAACCCCTCATAAAATGAAGGATACACAAACATAGAAGCTAAATTGTAAAAATATCGTTTCTCAGAATCTTTGATGTATTTAGTGAAGATAATATTTTTTGACTGTTGTTTGATGATTTTTTTATAATGCCAACCTGGTTTACCGGCGATTACTAAACTATATTCAGGATGTTCCTGATGAAATAAGTTAAAAGCCTTAATTAGTGAAGTGAGGTTTTTTCTTGGCTCAATCGTGCCGAGAAACAAAATGAATTTCTCTGGTAGTTTGTATTTATTTTTTATTTTTTTAAATTTAGGATCTTTCGGATTTAAAATTCTATAATTCTGAGAAATGCCGGAGTATATAGTTTGAATTTTCTTTGGAGCAATTTTGTAAATGTCGATTAAATCTTGCTTGGTGTTTTTTGAAACAGAAATAACTTGATCTGCTTGCTGAAAAAGTTTATTAGGATTTACAAACCAATGCCATAGTTTACGTTTGAAAGATAGAAATTCAGGAAAAATTTCAAAACTGAGATCATGAGCGGTGATAATGTAGGGACAGTTTGTTTTGAAAAATGAAATATTAGGAAATAAGAATAAATCGATTTTCGAAGATTTGTATTTGTGAATAATTATTTGATCAAGTTTTGGGTGAGAAAATATCTTTAACGTTAAGTTGAGTACCTTGTTGGACATTTTGAACTCACAATAATGTACATTGTCTTTGGGAAACTTAGGAATATATTTGTTAACCTTTTGTCTGGAATTATAAAAAAGATAGTACTGGTTGGTACTATCTACTTCAAATAAATGTTTTAGGAGATAAAAAGTGTATTCGCCAACGCCAGTCAGTTCGCGTTCCATTAAGCAACGGATGTCGATACCTATATTCATAAACTCTAAATTCTAATAAATAAACTCTAAACAATTTTTCAAATACAAATTTATAAATATCAAAACGTTAATTTGGGTTTTAAATTTTTAATAATTATAATTTGTTCAGGATTTAGAAATTAGGGATTGGGATTTAATTTGTTGACTATAAATTCTTTTATTTTTTGTTTAAAAATATTTACATCAAACTGTAAAGCATGTTCTCTAATTGTTTGAGGATTGTAATCTTCAATCTTAAAGCTTAAAACTTTATCGGCAAGATCTTCCCAGATTTGTTCCTCGAAAAGAGTACCTGTCTTGCCTTCGATTACAGTTTCTGTTGCTCCGCCTGCTCGATAGGCAATTACTGGGCGACCACTGGCCATGGCTTCGACAGCAGTGATACCAAAATCTTCAAGTTGTGGATTAAGGAAGGCTTTGCATTTGCTATAAAGAGCAATCTTTTTTTGTTCCGGCACCTTACCCAAGAATTCAATATTGTTTTTAGCTATTTTTTTTAAATTTTTCAATTGTGGACCATCACCAAATATTTTCAGAGGTAGATTTAATCGGTTAAAAGCTTGAACAATAAGATCAAACCGTTTATAGCCGACCAGACGACCACCAGCTAGAAAATAATCTTCGACTTTATCAGTAACCTTGAATTTGTGAGTGTCCACTGGTGGATAAATTACAGTACTTTCCTTGTTGTAGTATTTTTTTATTCGTTTTTGAACTTCTTTTGAGTTGGCGATAAAGTGATCGACTCGGTCAGCTGCGATTTTGTCCCACTGGCGAAGTTTAGTTAACGATATTGGTAACATCTTTTTGATTAAAAAATTCTGATTCAAATCTTTCAGATAGCCGTGAGTATTAGTCCACAAGAATCGTGGTGGAGTATGACAATAGCAGATGTGTGTTGAGGTTGGTCCAGGTATTACGCCCTTTGAAAAGATTGAAGAGCTGGATAATATCAACTTGTATTTTGTAACTGGATGGTGCTCAGTTGCAGCTGGCATAAAATTCAAATACCATTGGTACTTGGAAACACCAAAAGGAAAGTTTTGTAAAAATGAAGTATGTATCTTTTTTTTGGCAAAATCCTGGGCAACATTTTTCTTATCATAAACCAGCGTGTACATTGAGCTTTTAGGAAAAATATCCATAAAGGCTTTGGCTACACGCTCAGCGCCTCCGTCCTGCGTTAGGTGGTCATGAACTAGAGCTACATTCATATTTACTGAAACATTAAAATATTAAAGCATAAAAGCATTTACAGTAGATGTTTTCATACTCCAGTGTTCTCTTATTTTCTTGTGTAAGTATCTTAGCAAAATATGTGAAAAAAACCAAGAGTAAACAAAAAAACTCATTACTGGCATGCTGAACTTGTCCGCCTCGTCCGACTGACGTCGAACAGTCGAGACGGGTTTCAGTATCTAGTAAGGAGTTTGGTTATAGTTAAACTCGTGATTTTCTTATGAGTACAACAAAGGGTGTCTTTAGCATTACCCAGAAATCAAGTTTTAGTGACCAGTTTTCTATATAGTAGGTGTCAATTTTAACTTCTTCGTCAAAGTCCAAATCGCTACGACCAGAAATTTGCGCTACCCCAGTAATGCCTGGTTTAATATCCAAAACTCGTTTGTGATGTTTTTTGTATTTAGCAACCTCTCTTGGTTGATGTGGTCGTGGTCCAACTAAACTCATGTTTCCAATCCAGACGTTAAATAATTGAGGCAGTTCATCGAGTGAAGACTTTTCCATGAACCTACCAATTTTAGTTCGACGTGGATCTTTCAGGATTTTGTAAACTGGCCCATGTCTTTCAGATTGTTTTTCTGCTAGTTTCTTTTCATATTCCAAGACTTCTTTTTGATTAGTGTATTTTTCAAATTGCTTGCCAGTACAGTACTTGGTGTACATTGATCTGAATTTAAAAACATTGAAAGTTCCTTTGCTATGAACACGTTCATTTTTGTAAATTGCTGGACCATTATCTTCTAATCTAATAATAATAGTTAGAAGTATCATTATAGGGCTAAATACAATAATTAGAAAAGTACTTAGAATAAAATCTATTAACCTTTTTATAATTTTCCCCCAGCCATCTAGTTTAGTTTTTCGAATTTCAATTAGTGGTACACCCGCAATCATGTGTACTTCTACGTTGGTTGTTCGTGCTTCGAATTGACCAGCTGCATATTTAAAAATAATGTTATGTTCTGCACAAAAATCTGCTAGATCGATTGAAACCTTTCGGGATAAACTCGAATCGGTTTGAACGATTTCATCAATACCTTTTCGCTTTAGTAGCTTGAGCAGATCTTCCTTGTCATTGGGGTCAAATTCTTGAATCCTGGCAATTATTTTATAGCCCAATTCAGGTTGTCCCTTGAAGGTATCAATAATTTCTTCTGTGTTTTTGTTTTTTCCAACAATAACAATATTATGGACACCCCAGCCAGACTTTAGAGTATGGCGATGAATTTTTCGTACAATCACACGAACAAGCATTATTAGAAAAATACTTAACACCCAGGCTGTCAGGACAATGAATCGGGAGGAGAAATATTCGCGAACAAAAAACATGTAAATAATGATGGCAGTCATGCCAGTGGAACAGGCCAAGACAATTTTAGCTAACTCGTCAGTTACTTTGCGACGGTGGAATGAATATAAGCCAGCCGCTGCAAAGAATAATAGCCAGACTGCTGAAACAGATAAAACAAAAATAAAATACCGCTCAAACGGTAAGTCAAAAATTACAGGTCTGATTTCCTGAACAGACTCTTCGTAACGAATTACATAAGCCAAGAGCCCAGCTGCCACCAAGGTTATGTAATCAATTGGAATTTTTAGAAAGGTGAAAAATAATTCAGCATTCTTTTTCATATGATAATAAGATAAAGAAGGCTATAGAAGATCAGTTAGATTTAACTAGCCAAAAGTATTTTGCTTTTGTTATCTTCTTCATCCCCTTGCTCTTTTTAATCTTCTTCTAGTGTATCAAATAAAAGAGCCATAAACAAGCGAGTAAGCCGGATTCTGTTTTAGCTGTCATCTATCTGGGCCAAAGATTACTCTTTGGCTCACGCGGGCTACCAAAACTTGCCCTTGCACTCAGGTAAGGATTTAGCCGTTTCACCCTTGATGTTTCCATCAAGACTAACCCCGAAGGGTTCCGGGAAATCACTTTCCACGGCGTCCCGATGTTGCTTTCGCAATTCGGGACACCTTGACTCTTGCGAGTCTCGGCGTCTCTGCTCGCACCTCTATCTCACGATCGACAGGAATTACCTGTTACCCGTGTCAATTAAATAACCGAGTGTCCGGACTTTCCTCCCTTCTTCGCTCTTCACTCCGTTCAGAGCTACGTAGGGCAAGCCAGTCTCATAAGTTGATTAGGACTAGCCTGCCCTTCGAAGCTCTCGCGAAGCAGAGGGCGAAGAAGGGCGACAGTTCTGCTTGTTTATGGCTACATAAAATATAGCAAATTTTATTGAGTTTGTCAAGTTTTTTGTCTAAATTTATTGCTAATTTAGGTAAAATATATTAATGTTTTTTTTATTGACAAAATGTATTTATTTTGTTAATATGAAATATCTTTGCTCATTGACAGGAGGCAGTTATGACTCAGGTTAAAATCACCAGAGGCCCATTATTTCCCGAAGATTCGTTCGGCATGGTTGTCAATTGGTATAGATTAAAAATCAACCGAGTGGAAGAAATTTGTCGGGGTACTGTTTATGATCAATCATTTGCTAAAATCATAGAACATTTGAAATATTTGCATGATAATCCACCTGCAAGAGCAACTTATTTTGCAGGGATGACAGCTTCAGGTTTGATTTTTCAGGATGTTCAAATTGACTGGAAAGCTAGCCGTATTGTTAAACGTAACGGTCAGGATGTCGCTTTGCTAAAGACTAAGGGTTTGACTGATCGTATTCTTGTTTGGGCTGGGAAAAGCGTATTAGCACAAGGTTTTGAGATTACAGAAAGTGAATTTAGAATAGTTGTTTGTTTAATTGTTGCAGTGGAGGTTTAAATGCCAAGAGAAAGTTCTATTACTCAGGAAATGACGAGATTTTTGAAACAGGCAGGTTTGCCAATTTCAATTCAAGAACTGTTTAACACGGTTTTGGCTTACAAAGGTACACCGAATAAAGATGGTGATGATGAGGAAGTTGAATATGGATTTGCAATTGTAAAAGACTTTGAGTTCAAGACACAAGATGGTGTTTTGCAAATCATCTTGTGGTGTTGTGATCCAGATGAAATGGCGTCTGGAGTTGAGCCAGATGAAGACGGAGAAAGAACCTATACTGAATTTGTTTACAATTATGAATTTGATGATGAAGGGACGTGGTATTGTGAAGAAGAAAATTGGGATGTGTTGCTGGAAGTAACTCGCTTGTTTGATCCTGCCAAAAGAAAACGGGCAAGGCCCGAGCCGGCGTCTTAATAAACCAATCAAAAAAGTCCGATCAGAGATCGGACTTTTTTTAATTATTCCGGTCATGATGCCAACGTTCAGGATTTGTTCGGATATACCAACGGGAATGGTCTAATTCGGATTGATTACGCAAAACGCGGTCGTAATATGATTTTTGCCAACGGAATTCCGATAAACCATTTTGATGAATAAATTTTGATGATGTGGTTTTGAATGCGCCGATGATTCCGGGGATGGGTTTTGTTTTTCGTGGTAGGGACCGGTCGCGACCGGTCCCTACATCATCGACGATACGAATAATCACATGAACGTGATTCGGCATAATAATCCATTCATCCAAATTTACATGTTCGTATTGTTTTGTTAACCAAAATAATTGTTGACGTGTAATTACCCCCGATTCATTCAACACCATTTTATCATTTACGACATTCCCAAACCATTCAATCCGATTATTTGTGCAAATTGTTAAATAATAAAAACCCGCCAATGAATAGTCAATGAATTTTGCCCGGTTTAATTTTCGATCTGGTCCTGTATACATATATTGCTATTGTTACAGGTATAATATTAATCCCCAAGTAAAATGTTGTCCACGTTCGTCAAGAGTTTGAAAAACAAAAAATCCTCCTTGGTGTTTGGAGGATTTTCTTGACGAGTATATTTGACAGTTTACAATCCAATAACTTTCCTAACCTGTTCCATTTTCTTTTCAGCTAATTTCTTCGCTCGCTGGGCACCATCTGCTAATATAGAATCAATTTCTTTGTCCGAAATAGAATTAAATTTTTTCTGAATTGGTTCAACAAACTCAACTACTCTTTCCGCCAATTCAGATTTGAAATCGCCATAACCTTTACCCTTGAATTCCTTTTCAATTTCAGGGGCCTCTTTGCCAGTGACTAAATGATAAATGGTCATTAAATTGGCAAGAGCTGGACGTTTATTGGGATCGAATTTGATATCTGTACCAGAATCAGTTACAGCTTTTTTTATTTTTTTGCGAATCAGGTCAGAGTCATCACTCAAGGCAATGTAATTATTTTCAGAAGTTGCTGATTTGCTCATCTTTTTTTCTGGATTATCTAAACCTTTAAGTCGTGCAGAAACCTTATTGATTTTTCCTTCTGGTAAAATAAATACGTCACCATAAAGATTGTTGAATTTTTTGGCAATTGTTCGTGCCAGTTCTACGTGTTGTAATTGATCTTCACCAACTGGAACCACGTTCGTATCGTAAAGTAGAATGTCGGCTGCCATTAGACATGGATAGGTGAATAAGCCGGAATTTACATTTTGTTTGTGCTGTTCGGATTTGTCTTTGTATTGTGTCATGCGTTCCAATTCCGCAATTGGGGTTACGCAATTCAAAAACCAACCTAGTTCAACATGCTCCTTTACATCTGACTGTCTGAATACAATATTTTTTTTGGGATCCAGGCCGGAAGCAATGTAAATTTTTGCCAAGTCGTAAATATTTCTATTTAATTTTTTTGGATCTTGATGAACTGTTAGCGCATGCAGATCTACAATTGAGAAAATAGAGTCATATTCCTTTTGTAATTCTAGCCAATTATAAATAGCCCCGAAATAATTTCCTAGGTGAATAATACCTGTTGGTTGGATACCGCTGAAGATTCGTTTAGACATAAGTGAGTACTGATTATACTGATATACTGATAAATCATGTAGATCAGCATTAAATGACGTAAATCATGTATTGATTATATGCTATATAAAAACTTTACTACAATTTGTATTATAGCAAAACTCATGATTTAAATCAAAAACCCCACCTCGGTAAAACCTGGGTGGGGGTTTTTTATTTGAATTTTCAATTATTCAATTACCAATTTACAATAAATTTTCAGTTACAGAATTTTCAATTGTCTATCCGTTGAGTTTGAAAATTGAAAATTGGTGATTTAATGAAAATTGTAAAATTGTAAATCGTAAATTTTTTCGAGTCTAAACTTCTATAACCACTGGAATAACCATTGGTCGGCGTTTGGTTTTTTTCCAGAGTAGGTCGCCAACATGATCGCGCAATTTGTTTTTCAGTAACATTGGATCAAAGTTTTTGTTTTTAGTTTTGCCAACTGTTTTGCGTACCAGATTACGAGCATCTTCAATAAGTTGCCGGCTTTCTTTCATGTAGACAAAGCCACGTGAAATTATATCAGGACTACCTACCAATTCGCCAGTTTTGCGTTTTGCTGTAACAATAACTACAAACATACCATCTTCAGACATCATCCTTCTGTCGCGAAGAACTATGGATGAAACATCACCTACTCCGAGGCCGTCAACCATTACGTATTCAGTTGGTACTTTCTCGGCAGTTAATTTACCGCTGGCTTCTTTCTGATGTGGACCCTTCATAAATTCCATAACCTGACCATTGGAAGCAATAAAAATGTTATCTTTCGGGGTTCCAATATTTTCAGCAATTTCTCCGTGAATCCGAAGCATGAAATGATTGCCTTCAATTGGAATGAAATATTTAGGGTTAAGCAATTTAATGATTAAGCGTAAATCTTCAGCTTTGGCATGACCACCAGCATGGATGTCCATGTTTTGATAATGAAAAACTTTTCCGCCATTGCGGTAGATTGTATCTTTCAAGCTTTGAATTGTTCGTTCATTTCCAGGAATAACTGAAGATGAGAAAACTACACTGTCACCCTCCTTAATTTTAAGAAATTTATGGTCTGAATTAGCAATTCTCATTAATACAGCATTTTCTTCTCCTTGCGCGCCAGTGCCCATTACCATTACCTTATTATCAGGTAAGCGCTTGAATTCTTTTTCTTCAATGATTGTTCCTTTCTTGATTTTTATAATCTGAAGACTTCGAGCAATATCCAGATTGGTGTTCATGCTTCTTCCTTCAACCAGAACTTTTCGATTATATTTCTCGGCCAATTCTAATAACTGTTGCATTCGATTAATCATCGAAGCAAATGTGCCGACAATTATTCTGCCATGGGCTTGTAAAAATATTTTTTCTAGATCGCCAGTAATTTCAGTTTCTGATAACTGATATCCAGAGTGTGGTGCGTCGGTACTGTCGGATAGAAGTGCAAGAACACCGCGGGCTCCAATCTGAGCAACTCGGCTCAAGTCCATTGGTTTGTCATTTACTGGGTTAAAGTCAATTTTGAAATCGCCAGTGTGGACGACTGTTCCTACTGGGGTGTTTACAACAACACCAAAACTATCAGGGATGCTGTGAGTAACTCTAAAAAATTCAACACTAAATTTACCTAGCTGAATTTTGTCTTTGTCTGGCGCAATTTTTTGAATCACAAGAGGAGTCGTTTTGTATTCTTCGTGTCGACGCTTTACTAGTTCTGCTGTAAGTGGGGCAGTGTAAATTGTTGGATTGCCTAACTTTGGACATAAGTGGGATATTGCGCCAATATGATCATAATGTCCATGTGTAATGACAACACCGCGAATGTTTTTTGCTCTAGTTTCCAAATAGGTAATATCTGGAATGATATAATCTATTCCTGGCATGTTTTCTTCAGGAAATTGTAATCCCATATCAATGATGACAATATCATCACCATATTCTAGGACTGTCATGTTTCGACCAACCTCTTCTAGTCCACCCATAACCATAATTCTTAGTTTTGGTTGGATTTTGTTTTGTGTGATTGGTCTATGTTTGTTTGCACCGTGCCTTTTGGTAGGCCGGTTTCTGTGTTTGCTTTGGTTCCCGGGCACTCTAGGTGGCCGAGGACTGGTTTTTGTATTAACCATAAATTAGTTTCGGGCAGAACCATTAGTAACTATAAGGAAGTTCCGTATCAGTTAATTTTTTTCTGCACGATGAAGTTTTAATTATTGTTTTTAATTAACAAAATAAGCAGCGTTTGAAACGCGTAAGCTTTGGTTTGATTTTTTATATAGAAGTGTTTTTGATTCGTTTAAATTATACTATAGGTTCTCCGAAGTTACAAGATTTTTCTTTGCTGCTAGGCCAACTGATCTTGTAATTTTGTAGCTATTTACCCCACTTTCGGTCAGTTTTAATGTACCATTCATTTATCAAGGAGAAGCGATTGGCTGGAATAATAATATTAGAAGTATTAAAGCCTTTAATTTTTTTGTTTTGCGGGTAAGTATAGGTCGGGTTGAAAAGGAAAATAGCAGGAACGGTTTCCGCAATGATTGTTTGGAACTGTTTGTACTTTTCCGCTCGTTGTTTGTCATCACTGGTTTTCCGCGCACTTTCTAATAGGGTATCGACATCAGGATGATTGAGTGAAGTTAAGTTTAACCCAGGGTAAGATCGTTGACTTGAGTGCCAAAACGGGTATGGGTCAGGATCATGTCCTAATATTTGACCATACAGAAGGGCCTGATAGCTGCGATCTTTAATAGTTTCCTGTATTTTGTTTGGTTCAATGATTATTAAGTCGATTTTAGCACCGATTTGTTGCCATTCTTTTTGTAATTCTTTAACAATTTTGACATTTTCTGGTTGGTTGACAGTTGTTAGCTCAAACTCAAAATAGCGGTCGCCCTTTTTTCGGACAGGGTAGGCGTAAGCTTCTTTGGCGGATACACCTTCTTCATTGATTGTTTCATCACTTTCGCCTTCAGCTTTTGGTTCCTCATAATCTGCTAATTTCCAGCCTGCTTTTTCGAGTTCTGTTCGTGCGTGTTGTACGTTGAAAGGATATTTAACAATATCGGGATTGTACCCCAGAGTGTTAGGCAAAATGCAAGCGTCAATAATTTGGGCTTCTGCGTTTAGAATTTCATTAACAATTTTTTCTTTATTAACTGAGTGAGTTAGAATTTTTCGAATACCTAAATCTTTTAAAACTGGATTTTGGTCATAGTTAAAGAAAACACTGGTGTATTGAGGCAAGTGAAGTAAGTTGAAATTTAAGTTTCGATTATTTATGATTCTGGCTCGAATCTCTTTTGGTAGGTAGCTGATCCCGTCAACTTTTTTGTTATTTAGAGCTTCAACTGCTTGTTCAAAGTTTTCGTAAAATTTAAGATCTATTTTTTCGATGAAGGGTGTATTTATATAATAATTTTCATTGGCAACAAGTTCAAAGTTTTTGATTTGGCCATTTTTGTTTTTCAGTAGGGAATTAAATTCAAACGGGCCACTGCCGATTGGCTTTAGATTATATTCAGCCAGCATCATGTTTTCTGGGACAATATTTTTCCAAATGTGTTCAGGTAAAATACCAGTGGTTAAACTTTCCAGAAATGGAGCAAAGGGTTTTTCTAGGGAAAAGCGTACAGTGAACTCGTCGATTTGGTCTATGATAATTCCTTGAAAATTGTAATATAAAGGAGTTTTAGTTTGAGTGTTTTTAATTCGGTCGAATGTGAATATCACATCTTCCGCGTTTAGATTTTCTCCATCGTGCCATTTGATGTCTTGTCGTAAATTGAAAGTATAGACCAGCTGATCGTTGCTGAGTTGATAACTATCTAATAGGTCTTTGGTTAATCCTTGGTCGGTATATTTGAATAATCCTGAATAAACCAAAGTTGAGATATCAAGGTCTACATCACTGGCTCGAGAAAACAGGGGATTGATATAGCGAGGTGAGCCAACTAATCCTTCGGTATAGGTGCCACCTTGCGCTGGTATTATTTTTGAGTTGTTCCAGTAGACATTGAATAATAGTGAAAATACAGCAATTAAAATAATCCCACTCAATATGCGGATGATCAATCTTTCTGGTTTTGATAAAAATTTAGAAATATAGTTGAGTTGTCGTTTGCTAGGTAATTTTTTTGAGGACGCTAATTTTTGCACCAGCTTTTCATCGTGTTCGTGAAATTTTTTCAATTTTTTTCTGGCTAGCTTCTCTTTGATTTTAAATTCTTTTGATTTGAGCTTGATCCAGAACTTTTTAAAGTTAGACACAAAAATTAGTATAAAGATTAAAGTTACAGGACTTGTTCTGAAGCAATTAATATTATTAAGTGCACTTCGGAACAAAGGTTATAACTTGAACTCTAGACTTTAAGTAAATATGTTTCTATGCCTGAAGTAAAATATTGGCAATAGAAACGCCGAAAAATAAAACTGAGAAGATTATAGTAAGGTAAAAAATTGTTTTTTCCATTCCTCTTTTTGTTCTGTAGGCATTTGTGCTTTCACTGCCACCAAAAACGCCAGACAGTCCACCACCTCTATTTTGTAGTAAAATTGATACAATTAGGGCAACGGCCAGAACAAGTTGAATGATAGTAAATATATTTGTCATAAATTTTTGCTATTGATAATCAATTGGAAGTATAGCAAGGGGTATTTATTATGTCAAGGTTGTTTTTATGTTTTAATGCTTTATGATTTGTGTTATAATATCTTTGTTATATATTCTTAACTTATGGATAATAAAGAGGTCGGCTTTCTTAAGCCAGACAAATCTTGGTATAAGCGTTGGTGGGCAATTACAATTTTTATTGTGTTTGGTCTTTTGATATTTCTTTCACCATTATATTTGTTTCAATTTTATCAATCATACCAAGAAGTAAAGCTGGGCACTTTTATTTCAGAAAAGGCCTTAGCAGAAGAATCTCCATATGTTATGAGTCATATGATTGACGACATGAGTCCTAGTATTGGTAATCCATTGGCAAAAATACAAATCGTGGAGTTTGGTGATTTTAATTGTAGTCGATGTTTGATGACGGTGCCTATAGTCAAAAAAATAATCAATAAATATGGTGATAAAGTAAATTTTTATTGGCGTAATTATCCGGTGATCAGTGCTAGTTCAGTTGATTTAGCGAAGGGCGCAATTTGTGCTAATCAACAAGACAAGTTTTGGGAATATCATGATTTAATGTTTCAAAACCAAGGAAAAGTTAATGCTAATAATTTGGCAGAATATGTTTTGAGTTTAAATTTTGATATAATAAAATTCAATAATTGCATGGAGCATAATTTGACTCTCGCACAAGCACGAAAAGATTATTTCGCAGCCCAAGAAGGACAGATTATTGGTACCCCAACTTTCTTTATTAATGGTTTCAAGCTTCAGGGAGTAATTCCAATGGAGACTTGGGACAAAGTGATTACTAAATTTCAAGCGATATATGAAAAAAATGTTGGAAATTAGATTGCATGGTCGTGGTGGACAAGGTTCAGTTACAGCTGCAGAGTTAATTGCGGTAGCCGCGTTTTATGATGGTAAGTACGCACAAGCCTTTCCAAACTTTGGGGTTGAGCGTCGTGGTGCGCCGGTTATGGCCTTTGCGCGAATTGCTACTGATCCCATTCGTTTACGTGAACAAATTTATCAACCAGATTATATTATTATTCAAGACGCCACTTTAGTTACACCTGATTCTAGCGTTTTGATA